>CAZXWR010000205.1:0-7464 GCA_964644325.1 uncultured bacterium | reverse complement strand
TGGGGTGAGGGCGAAACAATCTTGTAATGACCGATCTTATTTAATTCACGATCCTAAGATGTCAAGATTACGGACTGGCCCTAGGCAGCCCTGTTTCAGCCCTGTAATCAGCTGCATGGCTCCCAATATTACGACTGCGATCTAAGTTCCTGCGATCGCCTGGCTGCCGCCTGCACGGCTTGAATCAGGGCCGCGCGAAACCCAGCCGCTTCCAGACTGGCAACCCCTGCAATGGTTGTACCGCCAGGGCTGGTGACCTGGTCTTTCAAGACGGCAGGGTGCAGGTTTTTCTGCGCCATCAGTTCAGCCGTACCCCGCACCGTTTGCAGGGCCAGTTGACTGGCAATTGCACGGGGCAGCCCCACGGAGACACCCCCGTCAGTCAACGCTTCCACCGCCAAGGCGATAAACGCAGGCCCCGAACCCGATAGCCCGGTTACCGCATCCATCCACCCCTCTGGAACCGTAACCACCTCCCCCACCGCCTGGAAGATTTGCTGCGCCGTTTCAAGATGAACGGGATCTACCTGCGGGCCAGCCGCGATCGCCGTCATGCCCATACCAACCGTTGCAGGGGTATTAGGCATCACCCGCAAAACAGGTTGCATCGGGAAAGCCGCCTCGAGTTGAGCCAAGGAAACCCCCGCCAAAATCGAGAGCATCAGCGGCTGAGACTGGGAAGATGCCGTGAGTTCTGCCGCGATCGCCCCAAAACTTTGCGGCTTAATGGCAAGGATGACGGTCTGTACAGATTCAAACACTTGCGTGTTCTGCACCGTCGTCGCCACACCATAAACCTGCTGCAATTCCGCTAGTCGGACTGGACGGATATCGCTGATCCAGATGTCATCTGCGGCATAGACACCCTGAAACAAAAGCTGAGACAAAATTGCCTCAGCCATTACCCCCCCTCCGATGAAGCCAAGCTTTTTCACAATGCTCTACAGAGATGTATTTTGCTGTTAGTTTCAACCTAAAAAGTAGCCCAGACTCAACCGTTTACTGCCTTTAGCCTGACCAAACGATTGAACCTAAATCTACTGCGCGATTTGACCTAGGAGCGGGTCGGTCTGCCAAGAAGTCATGGCAACGTTAGAACCAGCCGCTTCTTGGGGTTGGGGGGCCTCATGAATCACGCCAGCTTTGGTACGAACCTGCACACAGCTGGGAGTGAACAAAAAGATATTTTCCCCGACGCGCTCTTGATGCCCGTCAATCGTAAACGTGGCGCCCGCCACAAAATCAACGGCTCTCTGGGCCTGGGCTGTATCCATCAAAGACAGGTTCAGAACCACGGACTTCCGCTCCCGCAGGGCCTGAATGATATTGGGCATTTCTTCAAAAGCACGGGGCTCAATCACCAATACCTCTGCCGCAGAACCCCAAAATCTACTTGATCCAGGCATACCCACCACCTTGCTTACGCCAGCTTCTGACTTTTGCCGATACTCAGGCTCCATCGGTGCCGAAAACTGATCTCCAACTTCGCCAGCAATTGACTCAGACCGCACATCATAAGTGTCTGCATAGGACTCTTCTTGGATGTCAGCTAAATCATCGTAGTCATCGTAGTCATCGGTCGAAGGTAGGCCAACAAACTCTTTAAATTTTCCCAAGAAACCGCTCACAGTTCAGGCTCCATCACTAACAGCAGTGGACTCTATAGCCCGTAACAGTTGACCTAAATACATTGAATATTTTTGGCATCAATGTATTAAATCAAAAAAATGACCTAAATGATCCAATAAACCTTAAAAAAAGCCTAATTCGGAATAAGGATTCATTAGGCATAGTTTGTATCATTCGATACACAACTAAACTGAGCAGACTGAATCCTCTTACCGAAAGCAACAGGAGTATGAAATCAAATTTGCATTATACATTATGTCTGGGAATTGCATTCTGTCAACATTGAACTCAAAATTACTTTCCCAGAAAAAACAGCTGAAATTTTGGATGCACCGGGAAGTTGTTGTCACCTTGGATGTTGGGCCAGGTCGTTTCTCCGAATATGGAGTGAATTTGGATGTGGATGCGATCAAGAACGAGTCTCTGGCGGGGGTTTCAATGGGCGATCGCCGAATATTGAACGACCGAGCCGCACCATCGTTGCCCCGGCCTGGATCGCCGACAGAAAATCGCCAGACATCCCCATCGATAGCTCGGTGGTCGGGATTGGATAGGTGGGGTGCTGCTGCAAATCTAGGGCCAGTTGTCTGGCTTCATCAAAGGTCGCCAGTTGCTCTGGAACGGATAGGCCTAGGGGCAAGATGGTCATGATCCCCTGGATCTTGATCCCGCGGCAATCGTACAGTTTCGGCAGGTCGTTCCATAGGGTTTGAATAGTCCAACCGTATTTGCTGGGATCATCTCTGAGCTTGACCTGTAGACAAAGAGCAGGGGGATTTTGTACCGCTTCACCCAGGGTGTTAAGACGCTGCGTCAGGGCTAAACTATCCACTGAGTGGATCCACTGAAAATGGGCGATCGCTTGCTTGGCTTTGTTGCGCTGGAGATGGCCGATAAAATGCCAATTGATATCCGTGAGATCTTGAAGCGACGCTTGTTTCGCGAGGGCCTCCTGAATCCGATTTTCGCCAAAATCGCGCACCCCAGCTGCGTAAGCTTCTCGTATTTTCTCTGGCGGGAAGTTTTTGCTGACTGCAATTAAACGGACGGAGGCTGGAATGCTCTGACGCAGGCGAGAAATGCGCTCTGCCACCGACAGCGACTGGAGTTGTTCACGCATTAGAACGTCTGCTGATGAATTTTCTGCAATCTATCGTAGTCCATCAAGTTATTGCTGCGTCGCAGCACCCGCATGGCATTTTCAACGATAATTCGGGCCTCGTTCCGGGTAATGGGGTCAAATTGAATCCCGTTTTGGTTTTGCGTGACCACAAAAAATAGCCGCTGGGCATAGAGGGTGGTGTAAATCGACCGATCCACTTCAAAGGTGCAAATACTGAAGAGCAAGCCGAAGGTGGGGTGGTTGAGGTAAGTTTCATTGATCATGGGATGACTGGCGAGGGGAAAACAGAAGGTTGACTAGCCAAATTCAGATGCGGAGGAGAATGCAACGAATCTCAACCCTTCGCTGTTCAGAGCCATTTTGGATCGGCTAACCGACGACAAGCGTCAGGCTAGGTTAGCTTTCCAAATGAACGTGCTGTCTCTGTTGCAAAGCGGTTTAGGGAGACAAGGACAGGCCTGGAATCTGTTTCATGAGATGGGTTAAGGTTACAAAGTCGAACCGTCTTCGCCTTACGCAATTGGTTTTAAGATACCAAGCCTTGTGTCACAAATAACTCTTTTGGGCAGAGAAAATCTGGCGGGGCTGGCGGTTAGGGGGGCCGGACTCTTTTTCTCGTGTCGCGATCCAACTTGAGCGGGTTGAGTTGGGGCTGATTCAGCCACCCCTCCCCTCTCTCGCTGCGCAGGCTGCCAAAGCGCTTGTCCTACGGCTGCTGGGGCTGTTTGGTGTTCCTGGGGTTAGGCCCCCATCGCGAGCCACTGTGCTTTAGCCTTTTGTAGAGATTCAAGCCACTCTTGGGTGGGATCACTATCGGCGACGATGCCTGCGCCAACCTGTCCCCAGACTGTGTGCGCGGGGGGAACAGCCCCTGACCAAGACTGAGGCATTGCTGGCTCTGTCGTGGCGAGCAGGGTGCGGATCAGAATATTGAGGTCGAGGTGACCGCGCTGGTCTAAATAGCCACAGGAGCCGTAAAAAAGACTGCGGCGCACGGGCTCAAGCGCCTCAATGATTTCCAGGCAGCGAACTTTAGGGCAGCCTGAAATGGTGCCACCGGGAAAGACGGCTCGCATCAGGTCAATGGCCGAATACTGGCGAGAAAGGGTGCCCACAACATTACTGACGAGGTGCATGACGTGACTGTAGGGTTCGATGGTGCAAAATTCGTTGACTTTCACTGAACCCCAGTCACAAACGCGCCCGAGATCGTTGCGCATCAGGTCAACCAGCATGGTATGTTCAGCACGCTCTTTAGGGTTCTGGCGCAGTTCTTGGGCGAAGTAGATATCGGCTTGGACGGTCTGCCCCCGTGGCCTTGTGCCCGCGATGGGCCGCACCTGCACCTGGCGATCGCGTAGCTGTACCAGACGTTCTGGTGAACAGCTGACAATGCAGCCCCAGGGAGTCTGCCAGTAGCTGGCAAAGGGTGAAGGGTTGAGACTCTGAAGTTTGCGATAGATCTGCCAAGGATGTCGGGTGCCGGGGGCAGAGAACCGCAAGGATAAATTGGCCTGAAAGATATCACCCGCCTGAATGTAGCGTTGCGCTGCGGCGACCCCGGCTTCAAAGTTGTGTTGGGTGCAGTGAATGGAGAGTGGGGCGGCCGCATTGAGGCTTGGGGCGCAATCAGCCAGTTCAGGTGCTGCTATCAGCTGGGCCGTCAGCTGGGCCGTCAGCTGGGCCGATAGTGCCTGGAGCTGATGCGGGGTTGAACTGGCCAGCCAGAGGGTTTGACGAGGGTGGTCTAAAACGGCAAAAGATTCTGGCTCGTACCAAAATGCAGATGGGAACGGTAGGGTGTCGGGCCGCAGCCAGGGCAGGGATTCAATTTCCCAGGCACAGTCGTAGCCAAGCCAGCCAAGCCAGCCGCCCACAAAGGGCAGGTAGGCCAGGTCGGGATCAGGTTCAGGGCTGCTTGACCCCGTCTGGAGACGATCTTGCAGGCAGCTAAATATTTGGCCGATCGGGGGTGTCCACTGCTGGAGGTGACCGCGATCGCAGCGGGGGCCCCCGGCACAAATTGAGAACTGGCTGAGGGCGCCGTTGCCGCCTTTGCGGTCTGCATTCGGTTGAGGTGCAGGGCTTTCCAGCAGGGTGGCGATGGGCTGATCCCGAAACAGACAGGCAAAGACATCAGCACCGCTGCGCTGGTTTAGCGGTTGCGATCGCCAGTACCAGGGAGCTAAGGCTTTCATGATATGGATATCAAATATGGCTAAGACACTTCAACCCCGAGGGCGATACGCACCGCTAGCAGCAATCCCAGCAGCCCCAGAGAAACCCAGTCGCGGGTGTGCATCTTAAGTTGATGCCACTGCACCTGATGCTCACTGGGGCTGGTAAAGCCTCTGACATTCATGGCGCTGGCAATTTGCTCGGCCCGTAAAAATAAATTTTCCAGCAAGCGATCGCAAAGCGTCAGCCAGATTTGGGCAGCACCTCGCACCCCCAGCTTTTTCCAGTTAATCGCGCGGGTGCGCACAGAGCGCACCAAATTCTGAATTTCCTCCAGCACTAGGGGAATAAATCGCAGCGATAGGGTGAGGGTGAGGCCAATTTCGGTGATGGGCAACCGCCATCGTTTGAGGGGCTGCATCAATTGCTCTAGGGCTGCGGTAATCTCTTCGGGCGCAGTGGTCAATAAAAACAGGGTCGTGCTGTAGATGAGGGTGAAAAAGCCAGTTCCCAAGCGCACCCCTAACTGAAGCGATCGCCGGGTAATAGTCACCGGGCCAGCATAAAAGAGGGTGTATCTGTAGTCTGTTGGTTGCGGTAAGGGAGTGGGTGTTGGGGTCTGCGGGGCAGAGGCTTCAGGGCGAGACCAACCCAACGGGTCATACCAAGGTCGCCGTTGCCCGCTTGAAGTCTGGAGCACTGGAGGCGGTGACTGGGCAAACTGAATTTCTTGGGTCGGCAGCCTAGGGGAATAGCGCACGGCCAGTCCGTCTGGCATCACGGCCGTAATGGCTAGCACTAAGAAACAAAAAAAAGCAATCCAACCCATTTGCTGCCGCCACACCCGCCAGGGGATCCGGGTCGGTAGAGTCAATAAAACCAGGGCCAAAACTAGTCCCATCCGCCACTCCAACGTTGCCAGGAGCGGCGTCACTAAAAAAGTCATCAACCAGGCAAACTTGACGCGGGGATCAATCCGATGCAGCCAGGTAACAGGTTGTTCTAAGTAAAGTCCCAACGGGAGCGATCGGAGTAAGTCCATGCAAGGGCGTAAAAAGGAATAAAGGCTCTCAGGACTTTCTTCCGGTCCTGTCAAGACCTTGAGGCAGGCGAGCTATGTTCAGTCTATACCGCTAACCCCTGGTTCGGGCAGCGGCGACGGGGAACAGCACTGCACAACCTTAGACAAGACAGCGTTGACCTTTGACGCTAGGCTAGTGCACTGGTGCAGTTTTTGAGCCAGGGCATGTGGCAATACCTGATCTTTAACAAGCCCTATGGGGTACTCAGCCAGTTCAGCGATCGCTCAGCTCAACCGCGACCCACCTTAAAAGACTACATCGATGTTGCCGATATCTATCCAGTGGGCCGTTTAGATCGAGATAGTGAAGGTCTGCTATTGCTCACCAATCACGGCGCCCTCCAGCACCGCCTCAGTCACCCCACCTTTGCCCATCCGCGCACCTACTGGGCGCAGGTAGAAGGCTGTCCCCATCCCGCCGCCTTACACCAATTACGCACTGGCGTTGCAGTCAAGGACTACCGCACCCGCCCCGCCCAAGTTGCCCTGCTCTCGCCAGCGCCTAATGTCCCGCCCCGCGATCCGCCCATTCGCCATCGGCAAGCGATCCCCACCACCTGGATAGAACTTACCCTGACCGAAGGCCGTAACCGTCAGGTGCGGCGGATGACCGCCGCCGTGGGCTTTCCCACCCTGCGGCTCATCAGAGTGGAGATCGCGCATCTTCAGCTAGCCTCCCTTTCCCCCGGGCAATGGCGATTTTTGACCCGATCGGAAACCCAACAGCTGTATCAACTCACAGGCATGTCTTAATCCAGACACATCCCCTAAACGATTGATAAACCTAGAAATTCAGTAATTTAGCGGAGGTGACTCTCGATCGTCATGGCTAGGATGGGCGTAACCTTGAACTGCCACCTGCGCCTTCGGTGCCGCCCGCCATCTAACCGCCCCTGCCCCATGTCTTACCCATCGCTCATGACCGACTCAACGGCTTCACCGACCCAGTCTCCTACCGATGCTTGTGTTCCTGAAAACTCCGTCTTCTCCTCAGATGCAGCGTCAGACCTTGACGATGAAGACCTTGAAATTGACGAGTTTATGGGCGATACGCCCACCGTCATTTTGCCCAGTGCCATCACCCACTTAGAAGCGGTGGGCCTCACCGATGTTGGCCCTGACCGCTTACACAATGAAGATTTTTTTGTGATCGACAGTCGCCTCTGGAAACACAACACCCCCGATTCATTGGGTGTCCATGCTCGGGGCCTGTACGTCCTGTGTGATGGGATGGGGGGACATGCCCAGGGTGAAGTTGCGAGTCGGCTATCCGCAGAAACGATCTCGCTATACTTTGCCGAGCGATGGCAATCTGAGATGCCCGATGAGACTGACCTCTTAAATGCCATCTACCGCGCCAACCAGACCCTCTTTACCCTAAACGAAAGTCAAACGCGTTTGGGCTCCGGGCGGATGGGCACCACCGTAGTGATGGCGCTCCTCCAGGATACCC
>CAZXWR010000204.1:0-7504 GCA_964644325.1 uncultured bacterium | reverse complement strand
CCTAAAGTCCAAGCTATAGCTCGTGGGCTATCAGCACTTTTTGAGAAATTGCGTTAAATAGACTTCGGGAATGCTTAAATAGACCTCGGGAATATTGATTCACTCTCTTGGATAGGCATTTTGGGCTTTGTCAGTTTTGTCAGATCTCCCTGTTGTAGTTACTGCTACATCTAAGTGAGTTGTGGCAACTCGCTTGGGGAATTAGCTAACATGTTGTCTTGAATTGCACTTCGCAGTCAGTTACCGGGCACTCGACTTGAGGGCGATCCCTTATTCTCTATGAACTGGAGAGTATATTCCAACTGCAAATGCTTATGAAGAGATCAGAACTTATTTCTCTTGCACTATAGGTACGTTTTATACATATACACTCTCTTCACGACTTGCCGTTTTATTACGAAAGAGACTATGAAAATTCAGACAATTGTTTGGCAGTCTGTTCTAACTGGAGTTTTGACAGAACTAAATGTAAATCAGCTGGAACGGCTAATTGAAGGGGCATCCCTCAATGAAGCTGATCGTTCAGCAATTCTCTTGCTGCGAAAATGTCTTAATGAAAGATCCGTTACCTTGACTGGCAAACGAAGAGTTCCGAGCTTTCTCGGGAACATGGCTGCATAGATATGCTTCTTCGAGAGTTTACATTGTTTCACACTTTTGAAAAGTGATATGAATCTGTGAAATTAAAGACGAATAAGTCTTCTAAAGCTGATTGAGTCCTTCTAAACTAAGTTTATCCATTCACTATCTTTGACTTAAGGCTGTGGTCTATCATGTTAAATAATAATTTACCGTCAAGTAGAGACATTGCGCAGTCTACATCTGAAAGATCGCAGCGTGTGATACCCCTACCTAAATACCAAGCGGAAACCCTACCTGAGGTTGAAACCAATGAAGGTGGTCTAGAGCTAGGGCGGCTCCTAGAAGCCATTTGGCGCAGAAAACTGGTTGTGCTGGGTGTTACTTCAGTTGTTCTAGCATTAACCATCCTTTGGGATAGAACGCGATCGCCCTCCTATCAAGGTTATTTCGAACTTTTAGTCGAACCCGCCACCGTAGAAAGTCAGGTTGTATCATCGCTGCGTGGGCAAGACACTAATTTGGAGGATCAGGGCACCGAAACATCTGCAAATTCTAAAAGCACCCTAGATTACTCTACTCAAATTCAAATTTTACGCAGCAAGAAATTATTAAGTAACGTCATTGATCAGTTCCAAGATAGATATCCTGAGTTTTCCTATGAGACACTAGCAGGAGCCTTAACCATAGAACGAATAAAAAATCCAGAAGATACTAAGGTACTACAGATTTCTTACTTATCTGATTCTGCGGAGCAGACAGAGCAAATCATTAATTCACTATCAGAAATCTACTTAAATTATAGCTATAACGAGCGTGTTACGAATACTCGTAGAGCAGTTCGATTTATCGAGTCTCAATTGCCGAGCGTTCAAAATCAGGTGCGCACCTTAGAATCTAAGCTTCAAGCTTTTCGAGAGCGCTATCAGTTGATTGAGCCTTCCGAGCTGAGTAACCAAGTTGCTGGCCGCTTAGGCGAAAACCAGCAGCAAATTCTGGCAACACAGGTGGAACTTGTTGAGGCAAAGCAGCGCTACAAGCAGCTTGAAGGGCAGCTTTCACTTCAACCGAAGAGTATTGTAGCTGCATCTGTGCTGAGCGATGCGCCGGACTATCAACAGCTGGTGCGTCAGCTTCAGGAAACAGATGTTGAACTTGAGTCACTCCGGAGTGACTTGAATGAAGATCATCCTAAGGTTATTAGCATGAAGGAGAGACGTGCAAGGTTACTCCCCCTTATCGAGCGTAAATCTACCGCAACCTTGGGTAAAACTTTAGCGAGCCAAGTTGAAGATCCACTCTCGCTGCCTTATCAAAGCTCACTGCGCCAAGATTTAAGCAAGCAGTTTGTCAATACCGCAGTGCAAATACAGGTTCTTGAGTCTAAGTTATCTGGGCTAAAAACCGTAGAAACCTATCTATCTAGGCAAAATGCGCAACTACCTGCAATTTCCAGAGAATATGACAACTTAAAACTCCGCCTTCAGATTGCGACCGATCAACTCAATAACTTCTTGTACAGACGTGAAGAAATGATGGTCAATGCTGCCCGTCAAGAAGTTCCTTGGGAACTCCTGAAAACTCCCACTGTTTTTCAGATTTCTAGTGCCAGTTTATTAAAGAATATCTTTCTGGGCACGGCTTTAGGATTATTGCTTGGAGTTGGAGCAGCACTCCTCATTGATCGGGCTAATAATGTTTTCTATTCTCTAGAAGAGCTACGAAAAGCGCTCGGAATGGCAATTCTAGGTATTATTCCCGAAAGTGAAGCTCCACCGCTTAGTTGCTTAGAAGATAGTATGCCGATCGTAGAAGGCTCTGATTCTTCTAATGCTTCTAAATCAAGGTACAGGCTACTGCTTTTTGCCGAATCATTTCGCTTACTCTACTCTCAAATTCGTTTTCTAAACCCCGATCATCCTGTGCGCTCAATGGTACTAAGTTCGCCAATTTCAGGTGAGGGCAAATCGACCATTGGTTATTTATTGGCTAAAGCAGCGGCGGCGATGGGACAGCGAGTTCTATTTGTTGATGCTGATTTAAGAAAACCTCCCTCACAAAAATATCTTCAAGAGAGCACAGAACTTGGCTTGACAGACATTATTAGTCAAGACGTAGACGCTTCATCTTTAATTCAGCAGTCCGGCGATCATGTCAATCTCTTCACGTTGTCCTCTGGTGTCGTACCTCTTGATCCCACTAGTCTGTTAGCTTCCCAAAAGATGAAAGAGTTGATGGCTAGTTTCCATAACTCTTTTGATTTCGTAGTGTATGACACTTCTCCGCTCGTTTTTGCTGACTCCCTGCTACTCACACCCGAAACAGATGGTGTATTGCTAGTCACCCGTCTTGGCAAAACGTCTCGAGATGGTCTAAAGAATGCACTTAATAACTTGAGTCTTGCCAAAGCTCCAGTACTTGGATGCGTTGCTAATAGTGTAGATGTGAATCGGATTTCGACCCATGATTATTACGTCAGCGTGAAAGTCTAGCCGTCTGGTGAAGTTCTTAGCCAGTGAGATAAATCTTGAATCAAGAGGTCTTGGCAATCGAGAATATCCTCTTGATAGATCTCTGTTAAGTATGATTTAAGGCTGTCTGATAATTGGGCAAGTGGCTGGTCAAGCTGGCTAAGGACAGGCTGACCAAAATTCTTTAAAGGTTCTAGGCTCCAATAGGAGTTCCGCCTCGGTTTTTCCCCAAATGGATGGATGCTGTTACTCAGTAAATATCTTGACTTAGGGGGTACAAATATGGGGTCAATTTCTAGAAATCGGCAGAGGTCTTGCAGTAAGGCTAAAGGCGATCGCAATAGATCCTCGTAGAAATAAACGCGAATTTGTTCAGCGCTGAATCGAGCATAGTAGCGCACCAGCTGCTCAGCATAAAATCCTGGCCGAATATAGGATCCGACCCAGTCCCAGTTTGTCTGAATTTGCAGCACTTCTTGCTGCAGGGCAAGTCTAAAATCTGGGCAGGCTTCCTGACCTTCCTGTACCCTCCGCTGAAAGCTGTCGTAGGCTCTTTCAATCGGGTTTCTGAGCATAACCACCAGCCGTACTGGAACGTTAGTGGTCATAATTTCCGCCGCCTTGTGCGGGTCGGCAAGATACCAAGGTCGCACCGCACCGATCGCGATGGGATCATCATAATTTCTCAAGAGGCCTTGGTCATCCAAGATGGGACTATCCACTCGGTCAATTACTGGCAACCCATCATCTAAACCCGCTGGCCAAGGTTCAAACTGCTGTGCTTCAGTGAGATAAACACCTGGGTGCTGTTGCAGATACCCCTCCAGAATAGAAGTCCCTGCTGCTTCTGCTCCAATGATCAGAAAATCTGGGGGTTCAACAGTTCTTTGATGTCGTAAAGGTCGCCCTAGGGTGGATGTCATGATGGTTTGGGTGCTGATGCTACTAGGATGCCCCTTTCCCTCAGCACCTTTTAGACGAGTGCCTAATCTCTGCCAGTGTATTGAGTCTCTTGCCCAGGCAACCCGTGCCGATCTTTCACCCTCATCGACTATCTCTGATTGCCTAGTGGGGCTGGCTTCATTCTTTGAATTTGTCGCTAATGCTGCTTGTCACGGGGCAGTGCAGACCTCGGGGGACGGTCAGGCTCATGGCCTTTCCGACATTATTTCTCCTTCCTGAAGACTGACCGACCAGAATCCTTCAAAGGGTCTGGGTCTGGGAGCTTCGCGATTACCGAGTACATCTGCAATCTTGAAACTTAGAAACCCACCGATATTGAAAAGTCCTGCTTCCCAGCCATCAATCTGCTGCGGATTCTGAATCTCAGCCTGCTTGAGGCGAATACGCCGCTCTCCGCCATTCACAAAATAAAGTGTCGCCCAGCGATCCTTGAACTCAATTTCTACGGCAAATGTGCCACCCGTTTCATGGGAGTAGGCTGTTGCCGCAAATCGCTGGCCATCAATGTTTTGACCGCGATACTCAGCCGCGATCGCCGGACACAATGCAGTGGAAGCAATGGAAAGGAGCAATCCCAATATGACCTGTTTCATCATCAACTCCGCCAGCCTCTGCTTCTATGCTAGCAACCGCTGTCTGAAGTACTCAGCACAAAAAACGCTCTTACCGATCGGCAAGAGCGCAAGATTGCACCGAGTTTTAGCGTGTTTTCTCAGAAAAATTCCAGCACTTAAACCATTGTCATTAACTAAGCCACAACTTCGGCATTGCCTTCAATTGGGAAACCAGCTGCCTTCCAAACTGGCAATCCGCCTTTCAAAGTGGAAATATTAATGAAGCCAGCCGCGCGGAGTTGCTCAGCTGCCGCCATCGTTTCCTCATCAGAGGCACCGTACAAATAAATATCACGCACGGTTTCTAAGGCAGCCTGGGCTCGACCGACTAACTCCTCCAGCGGCATTGAAATTGCACCCATAATGTGGCTGCGGTTGAAAGCATCGCGATCGCGGACATCAATGACGGTCAAAGCTGGCTCGCCCCACTTTAAGCGATCGTTCAAGTCATAAACCAAAGACTCCGGCTGTAAAGGGCCAGGAACCGGGATCATATTGAGGAAATTTGCCATGGTGATTCAGCTCTAGAGTTCACGTTACTGATCACCGTAACAAAGTTTTTTAAAAAAGTGTAAATTATTATCAAATTAAATTGACAAAATTGGCCTCTGCTTGGATGGGGGTATCCAATGATACAGGTTAACCCCCAAAATAAACCCCTCCGTCAACTGACGGAGGGGTTTGACAACGTATTGATGCTGTCTACAGCAAAGCTTAAAGGCGATCGCTAACCAAACTTACTGGCCGTTGATGCAATTAAGAACGCTGCATAGGTCAACACGTAGCCGACCGTGAAGTGAGCGAGACCCACAACTCGAGCTTGAACAATAGACAGTGCCACAGGCTTATCTTTCCAGCGAACCAGGTTGGCAAGGGGGGTGCGCTCATGAGCCCAAACCAGGGTCTCAATCAGCTCTTGCCAATATCCTCTCCAGGAAATTAGGAACATGAAGCCCGTCGCCCACACGAGGTGACCAAACAAGAACATCCATGCCCAAACCGACAGGTTATTCATCCCAAAGGGATTGTAACCGTTGATGAGCTGCGAAGAATTCAGCCAGAGGTAGTCACGTAGCCAGCCCATTAAGTAGGTTGAGCTTTCGTTAAACTGAGCCACATTGCCTTGCCAAATGCCAAGGTGCTTCCAGTGCCAGTAGAACGTGACCCAGCCAACTGTATTGAGTGCCCAGAAGAGTGAGAGGTAGAAGGAATCCCAAGCAGAGATATCGCAAGTACCGCCCCGACCAGGGCCATCACAAGGGAAGGCGTAGCCGAAGTCTTTCTTGTCGGGCATCAGCTTGGAACCGCGAGCATCCAACGCACCCTTGACCAAAATCAGGGTGGTGGTGTGCAGACCCAAGGCGATCGCATGGTGAACTAAGAAGTCACCAGGCCCAATCGTCAAGAACAGAGAGTTTGTGCCGCTGTTAATGGCTTCTAGCCAACCCCCTAGCCAAACGTTTCCGAAGTTAGGCCAAGCGGTTGTGGCAATACTGTCAGGATTCGACAGCAAGGTATCAAATCCATACAGCGCCTTACCAGAAGCAGCCTGAACCCACTGTGCGAAGACAGGCTCAATCAGGATTTGCTTTTCTGGGGTACCAAAAGCAACGACGACATCGTTATGAACGTAGAGACCTAAGGTATGGAAGCCCAAGAACAGCGAAACCCAGCTCAGGTGAGAAATAATCGCTTCCTTGTGCTCTAGCATCCGGGCTAGAACGTTGTTTTTGTTGGCAACCGGATCATAGTCGCGCACAAAGAAGATCGCACCGTGAGCAAATGCACCCACCATCAAGAAAATGGCAATGTACTGGTGGTGCGTATACAGCGCCGCCATGGTTGTGTAGTCCCGAGCCATGAAGGCGTAGGGGGGCAGCGCATACATGTGCTGCGCAACCAAGGACGTGATCACACCCAGAGAGGCCAAAGCGAGACCTAACTGGAAGTGCAGCGAGTTGTTAACGGTGTCATACAGGTTCTTATGACCATCACCCAGCCCACCTTTGGGAGGCTTGTGAGCATTCAGGATCTCCCGAATGCTGTGGCCAATGCCAAAGTTGGTGCGATACATGTGACCCGCAATGATGAAGATCACGGCGATCGCCAGGTGATGGTGGGCCATATCCGTCAGCCAGAGAGACTCTGTCTGAGGATGAAAACCACCTAAGAAGGTCAAGATTGCCGTACCGGAACCCTGAGCCGTCCCAAATAGATGGCCCGCTGTATCTGGATCTTGAGCGTAAACGCCCCAGTTTCCAGTAAAGAACGGCGTCAAACCAGCCGGGTGCGGCATGGTGGTCAAGAAGTTATCCCAACCCACGTGCTGTCCTCGAGACTCGGGAATTGCAACGTGAACCAGGTGACCTGTCCAAGCCAAAGAGCTGACCCCAAATAAACCAGCCAGGTGGTGGTTCAGGCGAGACTCAGCATTCTTAAACCAGGACAAGCTGGGACGAAACTTGGGTTGAAGGTGGAGCCAGCCTGCGAACAAAAAGACCGCAGACAGAATCAGCAAGAAAATTGCACCTTGATAAAGGTCGCCATTGGTCCGCATACCGATGGTGTACCACCAGTGGTAAACACCAGAGTAAGCAATATTTACCGGACCCGAAGCGCCACCTTGGGTGAAAGCATCAACTGCCGCACTGCCAAAGTGGGGATCCCAAATCGCATGGGCGATGGGACGAACGTTCAGCGGATCTTGAATCCACTGTTCAAAGTTGCCTTGCCAGGCCACATGGAACAGATTGCCAGATACCCACAGAAAGATAATGGCGAGATGTCCGAAGTGAGACGCGAAAATCTTTTGGTAAAGATTCTCTTCCGTCATCCCATCGTGGGTCTCAAAGTCGTGAGCGGTGGCAATCCCGTACC
>CAZXWR010000203.1:0-7504 GCA_964644325.1 uncultured bacterium | reverse complement strand
ATCAACCGCAAGCTTGACCTTTATTCTCTCTCCAGCGGATGATGTGCTCCCCAACAACGCCGTGAGATCCTGGATTGGTATCACTTGATGGAAAACCTTTACAACGTTCCGGGTTCACTCAAGCGCATTGAACGGGTTGAGGCTTTGCTATGGATTGGCAAGCTAGAGGAAGCGATTACCGAATTTGAGGCATGCAAAAGTTCTGAAGCACTCAATTTTGTGGCTTATCTCAAGAAGCATCGCAGCCGAATCCCGAATTATGAATATCTTCAGCAGGAGGGATTTTCCATTGGGTCCGGGGCCGTTGAGTCAGCAGTCAAGCAAATTGGCAGGCGGGTCAAACTTTCGGGAGCACAGTGGAATGCTCACAATGTTCCACAAGTTCTCAAGCATCGATGTGCTTATCTCAATAACTATTTCGCTACATCCGTTCAACCACAACATTACACATAAGTATTTATACTCATCGCAAAGTTGGGATGCTCCCAAGTCCAGCAAGTGCTGATATACCAATATCAACTCCGATCGTCCCAAATTATCTATCGCCCTACTCGCCTCAGTTGCATCCGGCTGAGTATCTCAACTGGGATGTTAAACATGGTGTTCACTTAAAACTCCCTTCACGAGACCGGAACCAGTCGCAGCAGAGAGCATTGTCTCATCTGCGTAAATTGCAGAAGTTGCTAGAGCGAATCATGAAATACTCCGAGCATCCGTTCATTGCTTATGCTGCTCACAAAATGCCAGCTCAATGATTGCCAGGTTAATAAGAACCTGAAATAGTTGAACGCAAGGTTACCAACTCTTTGGGACCTATACGTACCTTGATACGACCATTTACCATTGAAACTGTGCATTCCTTGGCCATCTTTTTTTGAAGGGACTCCGTTGTCCGATACAGCGTAAAATCTGTCTTGTCCGCAGATACTAGCTCATTAATCTGAACAATCGCGTCATAGCTTATCGGTTTTGAAAATCGAGTGAGTTTGTTGAATCTTGCTGGCCATTCTACTCCAGTGTTGTTAGTAATCCCAATTGTCCAAGAGCCATCCGGATTTTGACCCACAGCTGCATTAATATCTGGTTTATGGCCGTAAGTAAATGTCATGTTCCCAGCTCGGCTAGTTGCTCCTCCCTTATTCGACAGAGATTTTCGCATCACTGCTCCGCGGTCGAAGCTATTTAATACATGGTAGAGATAATAGTAGTCTGGCGTAACGTGCATTCTTGCGGGATCGTCAGAAAGAGCAACTAATCGATGATTGTTGGGGGTGTTACTATTTTTTTTCTGATACATGGAGCCAATAAACCAAACCCAGTGGTCGACATGATGATTCAAGTCATTGAGAAGACGAGAGGCTGATGTCACAGATGAGGAATAATTATCGAAGACTGCTCCAGCTTCAGTTTGCCAATATTCTTTGTTCGTTCCTTCTACTTGCGCCGCCCAGCTCATAGTAGCTGCCATATTATATGAGTGACTGGCAATGCCTTGAATGCTATCCCAAGCTTGATTGTTAGCTTTAAGAGCTTTTACTTGCTCAAGACCATTGCCATCAGCAGAAGCACTCTCCGGGGCAATAATATTCACGTTTCTCAAATTCAAGCTGTCTAACCTTTTGCGCAAGTGCAAGACAGATTTTACTATCTCATTCGGTGTGAAGTTTCCAGGCTCGTTGGCAACACCAGTGGTCGTAACAGTAATATTGTAATTATCTTTTAATTCTTTTATAAAGGCTGCAACTTCATCTAGTTCTTGCGCATTAAACTTTTTCAGACCGCTGGGAGCAAGCAAAAAATTTGTGACCCCATGAGAACCTGCATCGGAGACCAATCCAGATTTTACATAGTCTCTAATAAACTCTGACTGTGCTCTCTCTTTGGAATGTTGATTCCTGTACCACAGCCTTAACGTATTAGTTTTAAGATCTTCAAATATTATTTTTTTTAGCTTTTTTCTTTGTGCAGCAGTTCCCCACTTTTGCATTGATCCCGAAGGCTGACTAAAGCCAAATCCTTGAAAAATTTGCTTTTTTTTAGGCCCAACTGAAATAACTACTGTATTGAAAGCTGGATTTGACAGAGTTTCACGCGATGAGATAAATACTCCACAAAGTACTGTAACCAATACAAAAAAAGTAGTTATTTTCGTGAGAGTCATATGGGCTCTATTGATTTATTTCCATGTACAGTAAAAGAGCTTTATCCGATTGAGAATTTTTATGTTTTGAAAGAGAATGATTCGCCGAGATATGTGGGTGTTTGAGCTAAAGCCTAGGAAAGATTCTCAGCGCTTCGCTGCACTCCAGAAGTCTGCACCCAATAGCCAATTTATTCACTGGCGGATTCCATCGCCCCGGAACTAATTAAGGGCATCTCGATCAATTCAAAATTATTGAGAATTAGGTCGTTTTACTGAGAGTAGGCTACGAGAGAACACGGCTTCTGGACGATCTAATTCTTAAGAAAATATATTTTCGAGGTGCCCTTAAGAAACTTTGCTTTGTTTGTGAATCAGTGTAAATGAACCTTTATCAATAGACTCGTTGCAATTGATCTGAGTCTATCGGTCAGTGCTGCTTGACTGATTTTAATGGTCTTGATGAGATGGATAGCATGGTGGCTGACTTGGGGAAACACTCAAAACTTTCCAGACTATTATTTAAGTCAAGCCCAAATAATTAAGCTGAATAGCATCGGCAATAACAACCTTATTAGCATCATCCGATAGGCTAACGCTCAGTGTGTCACCAGTAATCGTTACAGTTCCGAGGCTTTCCCAAGACACGCCGGAATCCATGTAGTCATCGGGAGCAGCCTCTTGATTAACATCAACGGTAAAGGGCGAAGCTCCACCTGTAATTGTGAATGGTGCATCTGTAGCTCGATTGGGATGTGCGACCCATGTAGCTGCTATTTCATAGGTGCCTGCTTCTAGACCCGTAAAGTTCCACTGGGCAACATCAGCACCTGAACCCTTGGCATTGTATAGATAGTCTCCGTTAAAACCACCTGCTAAACCTCCAACTTTCCAAGGCATTGTTCCGGTGCTAGTGGCCGTAAAGCTAGTGTCACCATCATCAATGATTAGATCTACCTCTGCGGGTTCAGTAAGGTACTTCTGTGTTAGATACTGGACTGTTTGGTCATGCTCGGCGGTGCTGAGTGCCCTGTCATAGACTAAGACGGCTCCAACATCGAGCGCACTGAACCCAAGATTATTGGTTTCTCCACCAATGATGAACTTTTCAACGATCGTTGAAAATTGGTGGTTGTCTGTATCAATCAGTTGATTGTCGCGGTAATGCCGGATGGTTGTACCGTCGTAGATTACAGAATGAACAAACCAATCGTCACCGGCACTGCCATCGTTATTCCCGATACCATTTTGGCCGGGCGCAGGAAAATCGTTTCCTTTACCCCAGCCCTGTACAGATAGACTGTTACTCTTATCTACAACAAGACCAAACGTGTTGTTTTTCGACCCTTTCCCATAGGCAACACCAGCAGAAACGCCGTTTGCTGCCTTATAGTCGACCACAAAGTACATTGATCGTGGCGCATTCCCAGAAGGCAGATCTGGTAAACTTTGGCCAGGTGAAAGACGCTGCAAGGTGTCACCTTCCGCGACCCCCTCTTCGCCGAAGGCAGCAAGGCCTCCATCCAAGGAGATGGCGGATTGGCCACTTGGAGTAGCATTTTGTACGAGAACTGGATCTCCTGTCGAGACTAGGTCCATTTGGGTGCCTGCTACCGAGAGCCACTCAGTGACAATGCCGTTCTCCACAATAACATTGAGGTCTGATTCGAGCTGGGTCACAAGCCCGTCAGTCACCGGCACGTTACTGCTGGAGGGATCGGTTACGGTAATTCTCACTGTTGCCGTATCCGTCAGCGTTCCGTCGGAGACTGTATAAGTGAAGGTTTCAGCACCAGTAAAGCCTGCGTTAGCTGTGTAAGTAAATGCCCCGTTAGCACTCATGGTCAGAGAGCCATGCGCCAGGCTAACAGTATCGCCGTCCGCAATACCCTGGCTGTTGATTTCCGTGACTGTTAGCGTTCCGTCATCGGTGTCATTGTTAAGTAAACCATTTGCAAGGGGAATAGTCAGTGTCTGGCCAGACGTTGTTATGTACCTATCATCAACTGCATCCGGTGTCTGGTTGCCTCCCGGTGCAGTAAGGAAATTTTGCTGGATGTAGTTCTCGACAGCATTGAATTCATTGGGTGTCAAAGCCCGATCGTAAATGTAGGCCGCTGCAACACTCATTGGTGTTTCACCGCCATTTAGATTTTGACCAATGAGTAATTTATCGACGACCGTGTTGTAGATCTTGGTTCCAGAAGCAATTTCTACCCCATTTAGATAGTGCTTGTAAGTAGTCCCGTCGAAAACGACTGCATGGGAGATAAAGCCGCGCTGTTGACCATTGGCAGGATTAATCACTCCGTCGATATCAGTTGTTCGGTCATGACTGCTACCCCAGCCCTGGATGGCCAGGTCGTCTTCATTACCATCCAGCGTCAGGCCAAATGCTTGATTTTGAGCATCGTTCCCGTAGACAAGACCGGCAAACTCGTCGTTGGTGACGTCCTCATAGTCCACCACAAAAAACATTGTCCGTGGAGCGTTTCCGGCTGAAAGTCCTTGGAGTGGGGTACCTGCCGTGGCTTCCCGGAAGAGATAGTCCCCAGTACCGTCTAACACAATCGCATCCTGACCTGAGGGCGTAGCATTATTGACCAGCTGTGGGTCACCTGCTGCCTGCAAGTTGTTGCCGAACCCAGACTGATCTAGCCACTCTGTCACCGTTGTCCCATTCGTACCAATCTTGATGAATGACTCTACCTGGAATACCAACCCGTTGGTAACCGGTAACTGGCTTGATGCTCCCACTCGTACGGGAATATTATCAGAGCTAACTGGAGCAGCTTCCCCGTCTGAGATGGTAAAGAACGCATTGTAGATCCCGTCATCTGTATAGGTATGGGTCACGCTAATGGTGCCATCAGGGTTAGGATTACCAGTTACAACAGGTGAGCCATCGCCGAAGTCCAGGACATAGGTAAGAGACTCTGCTGGGTCATCCACATCGGCATCTACGACTGTGGCGGTGAAAGTTACCGGATCGCCAGGATCGCTGAAGCCAATATCTGAAGCCACAGATTGGAATTCTGGTGGGTCGTTTGGATCCCCAGCTGTAATACTAAAGGGCTGAGAGAGAGTCGACCGTGTACCGTCACTGACTGACAGAGTAGCGGTATAGAATCCCTCAGCAGTGTAGGTGTGATCAACTGATATATCACCTGTAGTAGGATCAGGCGCACCATTTATGACAGTACCGTCTCCAAAATTTATGGTGTAGGTCAGATCGCTGAGCGGGGTGTCAGAATCAATGGCTGTGGCTGCTAATGAAACCGTGAAAGGTACCGTAGCTCCTTGTCCATCATTTGGATCACCTTGGTTGTCCGTAATATTAGCGGCAACTATTTCAGGAGCAAAAGTACCCTGATAGACAATACGCTGCACCTGACCACCATTAGCTGAGTAGTTAACGTAGTAGAGCGCACCATCTTTGCCTTCCTCAAGAAAGACTATGTTAGTTGTGGCACCTGGGATATTGCCACTGGGCTTGAAGTCGTAAACCCCCTCAACCACTTTACCCGTTGCATCTAGGTCCAAAAATCTGATGTACCCATCTTCATAGTTGCCAAAGAAATAGACCCCATCGAACTCACTCGGGAACATTGAGCCGCGGTACACAAACCCACCCGTCAATGACGAATGGGGAATGTCGTAGATTGGCGCTGAAAAGTAGTCGCCATTCGCGGGGTCAGCCAAATCGGTGTCGGGCTGCGGGAAATCGTTGGGATTAAACTTGGCGTTTTTGCCGTAAACAACCGTATTATTGACGCCTTCATAAAAGTTCCAGCCATAGAAGGCTCCGGCTTGGTCTAAGGATGCAATATGGAGGTCGTCAGTTGATATTGCCTGATTACCGCCTACTTCCCCAATGTAGAAATTTCCGTATTCTGCATCCCAGTCTGCTCGAAATGGATTGCGTAGACCGTAGGCCCAAATGGAGGGGTCTGGGTTAAAGGGCTGCCCATTCGGGGCAAGGGCTGGGTACGGACCGTCAATTACGCCATCCACATAGGGGTTTGCAGGCCAACCGTCCGTGCCATTAGGGATTGAGCCATCACGGTTGATGCGGATAATTTTGCCGCTCGTGTTGTTCAGGTTGGCAGTCCAGTCATCATCTGGCCCCCCCTCACCAACGTTCGAGGTATTGAACTTGTCAGAACTTGTCAGCCAAATCTTACCGTCAGGGCCAAAGTCAAGACCGCCACCATAGTGGCAGCATGTATCGATAGGATCTGTATCAGTCCACAGAATCGTCTCACTATTTGCGCTAGCTGTACTAGAAAGACCACCTGACGCTTCGTTGTGATCGAAACTGGCGATCACAGCTCGGTTAGTGCCTGCTGCCCGCGTATAGAACAGGTAAATTTGATTCTTGCCCGGCACATTAGGGTCAAAGTCTTCTGGAATGGCAATGTCGAGCAGACCGCGCTCTTGTGCTGAGTTAATCCTGCCGGAGATGTCAAGGTAAAGAGACTTCTGTCCAGAGTTGGGATCAGCGATGAAGATTTTGCCGCCTTTCTCAAGAACTAGCATCCGGTTGTCGGGTAAAAAGCCTAGTGCAATTGGTGCACCTAAACCGTTAGTGATAACACCTTCATTTGCAAATCCGTCGAGATTAAATTCTGGCATTCTAAAATCTTCCCCAAGCAACTGAAAAGTAAATTGATAATTGATCGGCATGGTTCAATCAATGACGATCAAATAAAAGAGGTTTCGTAACCGTCCAAGAGGTCACGAGAGAATAAAGATTTCAGGCAATGAAACAGCATTGCTGAACATGTCGTTTGGACGTTTAATAGCAATCAAAAGACTGAAGAGCACTAAGCCCATATTCTCTAAACGTCTACAAGCTTTATTCCCCCTCCATTAAGATAACTGCTCTTGAAAGCCATACAGTTCTCTATCAGGGTGCAGGCTTAACTTGCTTTGACCATCACAACGCGTAAAAAAACTATTACTCGAAACTTTGACGCCTTGAATTAAACCGTCTTTAAATTGCGAAAAAACTTCACAATCCGTGTAAGCAAAAAACAACTTTTTACCTCAGAAATTCGAACCTTTATTAATTAAGAAATAGAGCTAGTATGTGCTTTGCCAGTTAAAGAGCCTGCGGGCTAGATATCTCTAAACTGATGCATATGGAATATAGAACTCATGATTTGCCACGCACTATTGGGGAATTCTACCGACTGGGAACACGAATAACTTGACCACACCTTGCATACTATCTTTCAGATCAATGATGTGCTGTAATTTATTGTTAGTTTCTTTAGTCAGATTTGTTGGTAAAAGTAGTTGGTTAAATAGCAATTTCTCAATTACCGCTGGTAAAAACAGGCCCCAGGGGTTGCGAAAAGA
>CAZXWR010000202.1:0-7608 GCA_964644325.1 uncultured bacterium | reverse complement strand
AAAAGGGGGCTGTCCATCTGAGTGCGGTAACGTCTACTGGTTGTGTCTTCACTTTGGCGGGCATGCAACCAGTTGTAGTTGTTTGCCCGCAGGCCGCCTCAACCGCACTCAGATGGACAGCCCCTTATAAAAAATTATTTCAGCATGTCTTTTTGTTACCTCAACTTAAACAAATCATCTCTTCACCACACTCCCCATCCACCATCGACCAACAAATTTTGCCCTGTCACATACCGCGACATATTGCTGGCAAGAAATGCAATAGCTCCACGAAAATCGTCTACTTCAGCCATTCGCCGCAAAGGGCTTCTGTCCACATAACGCCGCACAAACAGCTTCGACTGGTTTCTGAATACGCCCCCCGGAGAAATGGCATTGACCCTCACATCAGGTGCGAGTGTAGTGGCAAGCCAGCGGGTTAACTGGATCAGGCCGCCTTTAGAAGCGGCGTAGGCAGCTGGGTTACCCATGGTCGTACCCTCGTACAGTCGCCAGTCAGGACCATATTCGCCGTAGATCGAGGCAATGTTGATGATATTACCACCTTTAGCCGCCCTCAACTCGGGAGCAAAACCCTGACAGAGGTGAAAGGCAGCGGTCAAGTTAACCTCCATGGCTCGGCGCCAAGTATCCAAGTTCTGCCCCTCAAAGGGAACCGTCCAGCCTTGCAGGTTGGATGCACCCACAAAGGCGGCATTATTAATCAGAATATTGAGACCCCTGCAGTCCGCTTTGATCGCTTCAACCATCCCGGCGCGCTGCTCATCGCTTTCCAGATCACATTCCAGTACCTCGGTTACCACCGACCATCGATCGCGCAACTCCTGCGCCAATCCCCCAAAATCAGCTCCCGGACGGTCTACCAACACCAGGTCAGCGCCGAATTCGGCCAAAGTATCCGCCATCACCCGGCCCAACCCACCGGCTGCACCAGTGATCAGGGCGCGGCGGCCCCGCAGGTCCATGAGTTCCCTGACCGTGGTCATGCCTGCCCCTTTCGCCTGTTCATCAAAATCTCCGCCATCTCAAAATCCAGCAGGGTATCGATATCAATCGCCCGCTCCACCGGTACATGCACCGCCCGCACCCGCCCGGCAAAGGCGGACGGGTGCGAAAAAACGAAGGCCGGATTGGCGACATAGGCGACGGTCACCATATCATATACCGCAGGCGCATCCTGGCGACGAGCGATACCGGATGCCGGCGGGATTACCAAGCTCACCGTGCCATCGGCATTGGCTTTCACCATGTTGAAATAGGGATTGCGGTGGGCATCAGTGACCGTAATCACCATATCAACGCTACCTTTCGCATACTCATCCAGACAGCCTTCGATATCCACTGGCAGGCGCAGTGGCGCTGTTGTCGGGATCGACACCATCACGTCCGGCAACGCCCCTTCAGTATCCTTCAGATAGGCAAGGGCATGGCGCCAAGCCAGCCATTCCGGGCTGTCATCCCTGGCCAATTCCGCTGGACGCAGGAAAGGCGTTTCCCCGCCATACTCCCGGGCCACGGCAGTAATCTCTTCCGAGTCGGTGGAAACGATCACGCGCCGAATGCGCCGCACCGCCTTGGCCTGTTCGATGGCCCAGGCAATCAGCGGTTTGCCCGCCAACAGGCGGATATTTTTGCCCGGCAGGCCCTTCGAACCGCCGCGCGCAAAGATGAAACCGACGGCATCCATCAAGGATTCGATCCTTCCGGGTTGCCGACCAGAACCCGCACACCTTGCGCCGCCGCGGATCGCCGCGCTGCCTCGACGATATTCAACACCGCCAGACCATCCTCCCCGGTCACACGCGGCGCTTGGCCGGTTTGTATGCAAGTCAAAAAGTGCCGCCATTGCGCCCGATAGCTGTCATCGCGCTGGGGGGGATGGTGGAAAACCGTCTGCCCAGCGATGCTGTCGGCCAATTGCTCTGTAACTTCGCCGATCAACCCATTCCAGCTCAGGCTACCCTGCTCACCGATAGCGGTACACCGCCGGGTCGTGTCGTGGCGAATGAAATCCATATTGAGCGCGGCAACCGGAGCGCGGCCGGAACCATCAGGCGCGAAACCAAGCAGCAGATAGGCTGTGTCCTCCACATCAATCTCCAGGGCGCTTTGCCGCCCCAGCCAGGCGCTTACCCAGACCACCTCGCCGAAGAGCCAGCGCAAGTAATCCAGTTCGTGACTCAGTTCCAGCAGTACTCCGCCGCCCAGCGTCTGTTGCGCGCTAACCCCTTGCCGGTAGTCGGTATCCGGACGCCAGGACGGCAGGTACTGGCCGATCTCACAACGCACTGACAGCATTCGACCGATGGCGCCGGCCTGTATTTGTTCCCGATAATGCTCCAGGGAGGGTAAAAAGCGCAGGTTGTAGCCGACCTGCACGACCAGCTTCCGCGCGCGCACGCGCTCCAGGAGCGGCAATATGCCGCTGGCCGTATGCGATAATGGTTTCTCAATCAGTAAATGACTGCCCGCGTTCGCCAGAGCCAAGGCCGTATCCAGGTGAAAAGGTGCGGGATTAGCGATAACCGCCACCTGGGGCGCAAACGCGCAAGCTGTCGCCAGTGTGCTGAAACAGCTATTAGCCTGTTCGGGCGTGGCGCCGCCGGGCTGGCGCCGCAGTACCCGGATATCTGCGGCGGGCAGCGATTCCCGGACAATGCGCAGATGACGCTGGCCGATGCTGCCGTACCCCACGATAAGAATGCGCTCGATCATGCCGTTCGAACGCCCGCGATAGATTCCAGCGCCAGATCGCTCAATGCCGGCCACACCGCCAGCCGCTCCCCTTGTTTAGACAAAGCCTCACGGGCGCGTTGCAGACCATCTCCGACGAAATTGAACAGGTGCGCTGTCGCCACGGCATCTACTCGCGAGTCAGCCAAACCGGCCGTCAAGTGTTTACTGTTGCCCACCCCACCGGCCTGAATCACCGGCACAGTGCTTTCGGCTGGAAGTTGATCCAACAGGGCTAAATCATACCCCTGGCCGGTTCCGTCTTGATCGATGGAATTCAGGTACAACTCGCCCACCCATTGTTCTTCGAGCCATTGCAGGGCAACTGCAGGTTCCTGCTCAATTCGTCGCACCCCGGACTCCGTGTAAATCCGATAGCCGCCTCCCGGATTGCGTTTCAGATCCACCGAGCCGATGACGCACTGCTGCCCAAACTCCCGCGCCAGTTCCCTGACCAGTTCCGGCTGGTCAAACAGGGGAGTGTTAACGACAATCTTATCGGCCCCGGACCGCAACAACTGGCGGGCCTGGGCGACGGTGCGCACCCCGCCGCCTGCGGCAATGGGGACGAAGCAACCGGCCGTCAGGGCTTTCAGCATCTCACGGAAAGCATGCGGATCACGTTGCCCGCGCGTCACGTTTAGTACAATCAATTCATCGATATAAAAAGCGATGTGCGCGAAATTATAGTTGCGTTGCAGCCAGTCCAGGTTTCCCACTCGTTGCAGGCGGAAGTTGCGGCTCAACATAAAGAAACCGGCATCGTAAAGTAGGGTGAAAATGATGCGTTTCTTGAGCATGGGGTCAAATCGATAAAAAGTTCTTCAGTAACCGGAGACCATTGGTTTGGCTTTTTTCCGGATGAAACTGGGTGGCAAAAATATTTTCATGTTCATAAGCCGCCAGGAATTCAACGCCATAGCGGCACAGGCCACACTCACCCGGCAAGTTGGCGGCCATCAACCGGTAAGAGTGGACAAAATAAAAGTCAGCCGCCCCGGCGATGCTGCGAAACAGTCGGCTTTGTGGAGAGGCGCTGACCTCATTGAATCCGATGTGCGGGATCTTGAGCGGACCTAACTCCTCGCCAGTGAAGCGTTCAACCGCACCAGGGATGAAGCCCAAGCCCGGCGATTCACCATCCTCGGCACCCCGTTCAGCAAGCAGTTGCATCCCCAGGCAAATCCCCAGGATCTTGCGGCGTTGGCCAAGCACTGCTTCATTGATCGCTTCCGCCAACCCCCGGGCGTGAAGCGTTTGCATCGCCTTGTAAAACGACCCAACGCCGGGCAGGATCAATACGTCAGCCTCAGCGATAATCGCCGGTTCGCCGCTGATTTTGGGATCAGCGCCCAAAAACCGCAGGGCACTGAGCACAGACCATAAATTGCCCATGCCATAGTCGACGATGACGACTTGCCCGGACATGTTTAGATCACCGTGAAAAGCGGTTGCCAATAGCCATCGACTTTTGTGAATAAATCGCGGTTGGCCCAACGGTCGAGCGCGGCGTCAAATTCAGTCTGGCTCATCTGATAATAATCCAGATAGGTCTCAAGAAATTCGTGCGGATACTGACCATCGTACAGGCACACCAGATTCACAGCTTGGGCGCGATCCATCGCCCCGCGCCGGATTTCAATCGAAGCATCTTGGTTGGCCCGCCCGAAGCCGAACTTCAGATACATCAAATAGGTATGCAGGGCATAGAGCGCCTGGTCATTCTGGGCAAAATTGGTGAAGGTGCCCGCATTGGAACCCTCGGCCTCCTGCAAACCACAATTTTCCTTGGCGACCAGATAATTACGGTAGGGATCCCAGTTTTCAAAATAGGACCAGTGTGTAATCTCGATCGGTGCGCACGATAACGCTTCATCGGTCGGGAAACGGAAGAAGTAGAGATCTTTCTCAGACAGTCCGGATTCTTGCAACACCTTGTCGTAACCGCCTTCCAAGTAAATCTTCTTCATGTAATACACATCATAGATAGGGTTCTTGTCGGTCTCGGTGGTGCCGCCGTACTCTACTTCGCCATCCTCGCCGTAAAAGATCAGCCCGATGCCCAACTGATTGGCCATGCGCACCACCCCGGCCTGGATGGCGATCAACCAGCCGTAATAGGGGAACCCCATCTCGACCAGACCAACCCGGTTGAGTATGCGCATGGCTTCATATGCTGGATTGATCGTGATGTGGTTGTAACCGCTCTCCACAAAGGCGCGCAGGTTTCGTTCCCCCAGAGGCAGCGGCAACGCCGGCGTTACAGTCAGGCACAGGGGATTCATGCCGTATTTGTGCTTGAGATTGTAGGCGACATAAGAGCCATCCTTGCCGCCACTGACCGGAGCTAAGCAGTCGAAACTGCCGTCATGGCGGCGATGTTTATCGAGAAGTCGCTCCAATTCAGTTTGCCTCGCCGCCCAGTCCAAAGCTTGCTTTTTTTCCATCCACCGGCAGGCATTGCACCACCCCCGCTCATCGAAAGTGATGCGGGGGCGGGTAGACATGGCCAGGCAATGGCTGCACCAGCAAAGATTCTTAATATCGGTAGCCATCAGGTATTTTTACGTTGCACATGATTATAGATCTATCAACCGTTGGCCTTAGCCAGATCATCAGGCTGACCTACGTCCAGCCATGGTTCGTGCGTCGGATAAGCCACGGTGCGCCAACCTTTGGTCCGCAGCCGTCCAAACAAGGTAGGCATATCGCAATATTCTCCTGTCTCCAGCAACTCCAAGGCGGTAGGGTCGAGGGCGTAAACGCCTGCGTTGATGTGATTGCGTGTGATCGGTTTTTCCTCAAAGTCGACAATTTCAACGCCCTTCATCCGCACTACCCCAAAAGGATGTTGCCATTCATGCACCCGCACCGCCATGGTCGCCGTTGCCTGGTAGCGCTCATGAAAATTGAGCAGCTCGCCATAGTGGATATCGGTCATCACATCGCCATTGGTTACCACTAAAGATAACTCTGGACTCGGGTTCAACAAGGACAGCGCGCCCGCAGTTCCTAGTGGCGATTCCTCCTTCAGGTAATCAACGCGCACCTTCAGACGCGAACCATCGGCGAAATAGTCCTCAATCATCTGCCCCATATAATGGATGGCCAGCACAAAGTGACTGAAGCCGTCCTGTTTGGCCCGCACAATAATATGTTCCAGCATGGGTTTGCCTCTAACCAGCAGCATCGGCTTGGGGCAGCGCTCGGTATGCGGTCTAAGCCGGGCACCCTGGCCGCCGGCCATGATCACCATGAGATTCTGGCGATCAAGCGGGGTCGAAATATCATCCCACAGGTGCAAGCCTACCAAGTGGTTCTGCGCATCCACCACCGGGATCTGCTGAATCCTGTTGGCGGTCATGAGTTGCAGCACCAGTTCACGAGGTACACCAACAGGCGCTACCATGGGATTGCGCTTGATAACGTCCGTGATCGGACTCGTCAGGGTCAACCCTTTCAACAAGCCACGGCGAATATCGCCATCCGATAGAGTTCCCAACAATTCGTCGTTATCGTTAACGATCAGAACGATCTTGATGGCGGCATCATTCAGATTCTGGATCGCCTGCTGAATCGTCGCATTGACGGGTAATAAAGCCTTACGCCAGGACTTTTCCAAGATTGCGTTCACTGACCGGTCTCTGTTCAGGTACGGGCCAAGGAAAGCAGCCTTTCAACCGTACTCGCAAGGCAATTGGAATACTTGAAAATAATCTTCATGGCTGAGGTAAATCGTAAAATTGTTTTTTCAACAAATCATCAAACGCCCATCCTTCCAGTATGGCGACGATAGCTTCACTGGCGCCGCCTGCACCGTAAGGATTTTCGACGGTTTCCAAGCGATCTTGAAACGCCGGTGAATACAGTTTTTCGAGCGCCTTGCCGATCGCGGTCCGGTTCGGCGCACAATCGATCACACTGGCTGCCTTCAACCGCCCTCGCTGGCGGTCGCCAATATTAATCGTACCCTTGCGGAGAGAGGGAACTTCGGTCAGCCCACTGGATGAGTTACCGACCACCGCATCGACTTGGGCCACGGTGGACAGATAGCGCAGTTGCCCAAGCGAAGTAAAGGTTTTGGCCATCCGTGGATGACGCGCTACGAACTCATGAATCAGTCCAAACAATGCGCGACCCTCGATATCGGCATTCGGCATGGTAAAAATCAGATGCGTGTCGTCCAGTGATTCCAGAACCTCTAACAGTTCACTCATTTGTGCAGCCGCCGTCTCTTGCTCCAGCGTCACTGGGTGAAACGTGACCAGCAAATTGCGCCGGCCCAGTCGAAAATCGAGCGCTGCTTCCAGCGCTGAGCGATCAAGCAAATTCAGCTTGAGCAAATTATCGATACCCAAACCACCGACCAGGAACACCCGATCCGGTTGCTCGCCCAACTGGATCACCCGCTGGCGATATTCCTCGGCGGCGACGAAATGCAAATGCGCCATTTTGGTAATCGAATGGCGGATTGATTCGTCGATGCATCCCTCAGTGGCTTCTCCACCATGCAGGTGGGCAATCGGAATGCGCGCAATCATCGTGGCGGCAGCGGCAGCGAAAATCTCATACCGGTCGCCCAGCACCAGCAGCAGATCAGGTTGCAATTCATGAAGCGCATCAGCAAAGCCGATCATACCCAGTCCCATCGACTTGGTCACGCCCACCGGGGTATCGGAACTCAGTAGCATTTCCACCTTGTAGTCGATGGTAAAACCATCCTTCTCAATCTCCCGCCAAGTCAGACCAAACTCCGGGGACAGATGCATCCCGGTCGCAATCACTTGCAGCGTCAATCCTGGCGCATCCTGGATGCCCTGCATCACCCAGCGCAGCAGCCCATATTCGGCGCGGGTCCCGGTGACCACACAGATG
>CAZXWR010000201.1:0-7652 GCA_964644325.1 uncultured bacterium | reverse complement strand
CCGCATCCACTGCCTTACACCGTGGATTCTGAGTATCATTGCCGCCATCCCGAATTAGGGCTAGGGCGGCCTTATTGTACCCAACGTTGCTGTAGCGCTTTGCAGCGGCCTCAATGTCTTGCACAATTGCAGGGGTTGGGTTTTTCTTGTCGTTATAGTTGCTGTGGGCTGTAAAAGCTGGATTTAACCAGACCCTGGCCCCGAGGCGCAGACCCAACTCTGCCACTTCTCCAATTTGACCATGATTCTGGGCCGTGACGGTGTGGTTGAGAACAGGGTATTCCCCTAACTGTTGGGCCAGCTTTACAGACTCAACCAGGGTATCAAAGATTTTTACCCCCCGGGATTGATCATGGGTGTCTGCATCTGAACCATCCAAAGAGAAATTTAAAAAATCGACCAGACCCTGCATCTCTCTTGCCTTTTGAGGATAGAGAATGGTGTTTGTGGTCATGCTGGTGAAAAAACCCAGCTGCTTGGCCTCCTGGTAAATTTGGGCAACATCAGAGCGCAGGAGGGGCTCACCACCCGTGAAGTCAACATATTTAACGCCCAGTCTTTTGAGGTCTTTGAGATTGGTCTGGATGGTTTCAAAGGATGCTTCCTTACCCGGATCTAACGCCCAAATATCGCAAAAATGACAGCGGGCATTACAGCGATAGGTCAGGTAGTAGTTTGCAACTAGGGGAGCCATGGTGTTGTCTCGTCTTATTTATCGTAGAGATACGCTTTGATGCCGAAATGGGGAAGCCTAAGAATGTAGCTGACTCACTACGGGAAACTAAAATACTAAGGCCAGGATCATATCAAGAACCGACCGATGATACTGAAATAGCCAAACTACTGTGAAGTTAGTCAGGGCGTTCCTTGTCACAGGTCATATTATAGGTCTTAAGATTTCTTTCGCTTTAGCATTTTAGCCTGCCACCCGAACTGCAGTCCCTACCATTGATTTTGATTATTGTGAGTAGACACTGAGCATGGGTCAAAACTTAGATCGCCTCCAACCCGCGCCTAATCGGGAAATTACAATGTACCTGCCCTACTACCAGGGGCCTAAACGAGATATCTTACCCTTGGCCATGACCCTCTATCAGCAGGGCAACTTTGAAGGGGAACGGGGGATAGAAGGTGGAACGAACATTCCCTTTCTCTCAACCTGGAGTGTATCTTCCCTCCCTGCCGACTTAACCCGCTGTCGGATGCAGTTTAGTGGCAATTCGGAGTTGAGCTATGAGATCACGCTGGCCAACTTTGAGTTTATGGGGTTCTTAATCGATGTCCTGTCTAATTACCGACGGTCTAAAGTGGCTGATTTTCCAAAGCCGTTTTACCTCAGGCTTTTAAAGATGGATGAATAGCGAAGCGCTATGCAGCTCCGTAGAATGTGAGACAATCAGTCTACTCGAAGGGTAGGTTATGATGCAGACGGCTAGAAGCTGGCGCTATAACCTGTCTAGTTGAAAAGAAATGCTGCCAATTCCTGGGTCAGTCAGTTTTACTTCAGCGTAAGACCTTGGGGCTGAACTTGGAACGGGTTTCATTGTCCACAAGCTATTGTGTCCAGAAAGGAGTGAGGGTGTGCCACATCAGGCCAAACGTTTGCTGATCGGGTCTGTCGAAGCCCATAGCGGCAAAACAGCAACGACTCTTGGTCTTGCTCATATCCTCACGAAGCGTGGCCTGAGGGTCGCCTGTGGTAAGCCTTTTCGTTTGGCTACTGTATCAGCTCCGGTTTCAGTCGCAGAAGTCGATGCGGACGTGCAGTTTGTGACGCAGGCCCTAAAGCTGAGTCCAGCCACAACTTTTCCAACGTTGCTATCCCTGAATGGCATGGATATGAAGGCAGCGCTGCAAGGTCTGCTGCTGCCAGCCCCAAACCTGGAGGCGATCGCCTTTGATGAAAGCGAGATTGATCTGACGGTTCTGGAAGGGCCTGGGACTTTATCAGAGGGGCTATTCGTAAACTTTTCCCTGGCGCAGCAGGCCACGCAGCTGGATGCCCGAGTGGTACTGGTGAGTCATTGTCAGTCGTTCGCGGTGGTCGATCAGATTTTGGCGGCCAGGAATAATTTAGGCGATCGCCTTTGTGGCATGGTGTTCAACGATATTCCGGAAGCCTTTCAGTCGGAGACAGCACAGTTCATTGTGCCCTTTTTAGAGGCTCAGGGTCTGCCTGTTCTGGCACAGGTTCCTCGATATGCTCCCCTGCGCAGTATCAGTGTGCGGGATGTGGTAGAGCAGCTCAATGCAGAGGTGCTGTGCTGCGGCGATCGCCTTGACTTGATGGTAGAGCAGCTCACCATCGGCGCAATGAACGTGAATTCTGCCCTCAAGTACTTCAATCGAGCTACCAATATGGCGGTAGTCACCGGGGGCGATCGTACCGATATCCAGCTGGCCGCCCTAGAATCCGCCACCAACTGCCTGATTTTAACGGGGCATTTTCTGCCCAACTCCATTGTGATTCAGCGAGCTGAAGACCTAGAAGTCCCGGTTTTATCCGTGGATCTAGACACCCTAACCACGGTCGAAATGGTGGATGAAACCTTCAACCACGCCCGCCTGAGTGGCACCCTCAAAGCCAGCTGCATCCAGGACTTATTTACTAAGTACAGCAACATCGATCGGCTACTAGACTGCCTGTCGCTTCAGCCCCCAGTTCCCCAATGAAGCGACAAAAATATCCCCATCTAATGGGATCTAAGTGGACAGCCCAGGAGAAAACATTCGGGTGGCGGCATTTTCGGGTGACAGCCCGCAAAACGGAAGGCGGTCTTGTCTTTGCAGAACTGGTAGCCGCCTGTGATCCAACGGTCCGGTTTTGGCTCAACGCCAAGATCCTCAAAGATCGCACCCGTTGGCAGCCGGGCTGGAAATCCCTAGCTGAGCAAAAAGCTGCTGCAAACCACCTCGCCTCCTGATCTTATTTGTGAACTTATGTAAAGATAAGGCATGTTGATGTAGGTCGAGATTTGCCATGACTGCCCGACGCCGTGTTTTGGGCTTTGTGCTGACGCTTTGTATGCTCTGGCTGGGGTTGCTCAACCCAGCACCTGCCTGGGCCACGGGGGGACAAATGCCCCCCCTCAATGAACAAGCTCCCGAGTTCTCCTTGCCGACAAACACAGGAGAGCAGACAATCTCCCTGGCGGATTACCGGGGGCAGTGGGTGGTGCTCTACTTTTACCCGAAGGACTTCACGCCGGGCTGTACCCTTGAAGCGCAGCGATTTCAGCGAGATTTGCCGAAATATACCGCCCTAAACGCTCAGATTATTGGGGTGAGTGCCGATTCCGTTGATTCCCACGCCGAATTCTGTGATGCGGAGGGGCTGAAGTTCCCTTTGCTGGCCGATGAGACTGGGCAGGTGAGTCGTACCTATGGATCCTGGATGGGTGTGCTTTCCATGCGGCATACGTTTTTAGTTGGCCCGGACGGCATTCTGCGGGAGCGGTTTGTCAAGGTTTCTCCTGCGGTTCACAGCACTGAGGTACTGGAGCTCCTGACTGAGCTAGTAAAATGTCAAGGTCAAAGCTGTAGCCCGTCTGAGTCGACTAGCCTAACCTAAGCACCTGAAGCATAGCTAGACGCTCTAGGCGAAGGGGGGGGCAGCCCCATGAGAGTACCTTTGGAACCTTTGGAAACCAAAGTGTCATCCCAACCTCCCCGCATTCATGCATTCGTGGCTTCCTGAATTAATAGTGGCTTCCTGACTTGCGGTGGTGCAGTGCCGTTAAGCCTTCGGGTTCTAAAACCTCCCCAGCACTCACTACGCTATAAATCAGCCAGTGATCACCACAGTCCATGCGGTTCTCCACCCGGCATTCTAAATAAGCAAGTGCGGACTCTAGAATTGGGCAGCCAGTCGCAGAAGGTTTGACGGCAACACCCGCAAAGCGATCTTCACCAGGGGAAAAGGGTTTTAGAAACTGCTTCATCAGGGGAATAGACTTGCCCTCGCCCAAAATATTCAGGACAAAGGGCTGGTCGCGGTGGAGCAAGGACTCAATGGCCCGGTCTTTGGCAACGGCCACCGTTAAGCCCGGGGGATTAAAGGTGGCTTGGGACACCCAAGAGGCTAACATGGCACTGCTGTAGTCCTCCTGCTGGGCAGTGACCACACAGAGCGACCCCACAATCCGGCCTACGGCCTGGGTGGTGGGATCCGTTTGAGACTCTAGGCTAACTTTTTGGCGCGGTTGCCGAATTTTCTGAGCTTTTTTCAAGGCTTGAGCAAAGTCTGTGCCAGCCTCTTCACACATTTGCAGGGTGGCAGCGGTGGGCTTGAACTTCACGCGAATCGGGTCAAACCCAAACTGGAAGCCAGCATCCTTCAGCTTACTTTCCAGCAAGTCAATGGCTTCACCACTCCAGCCAAAGGAGCCGAAGACACCTGCCAGCTTTAGCTTGGTAGCGCTGGAAATGATCATGCCCAGGGCCGTCTGTATTTGCGTGGGGGCGTGGCCACCCAGAGTGGGTGAGCCAATAATGAACCCATCGGCTTGCTCGACCGCAGCCCGAATCTCATCGGCGGTGGCGACTTCACAGTTAATGGCTTCAACTCTCACCCCCGCCTTAGTAATCCCCCGGGCGATCGCCTGGGCCAGGGTCGCTGTATTGCCGTAGGCAGAGGCGTACATCAGCGCCACGGATAAAGCTTGCCCTTTTTGAGCTTTGTTCCATGTCCGATAGCGCTGGGTGAGGTCCATGAGACCATAGCGGACGAGGGGGCCATGGCCAGTGGCATAGAGTCGGGCTGGGAATTCTGCTAACTTATCCAGGCTGGTTTCTACCTGACGGGCATTCGGGGCTAGCAGACAATCGTAATAGTAGCGCCGATCTTCGGCGAGGGTTGCCCCGCCTTCATCAAAGACCTGATCGCCGCACACATGGGCGCCGAAGAGCTTATCGGTGTACAGAACTTGCGTGGCGGGGTCATATGTGCACAGGCTTGCAGGCCAACGCGGGTTAGGCGTGGGCATAAACTCAAGCTGGTGCCCCTGTCCCAAATCTAGGGTTTCGCCCCCGCGCACGGCCATCACCTTGAAGGAATGCTCGGGTAAAATTTCTTGCAGCACGATGGCACCCGGATTGGAAACCACCACTGTGACCTGGGGCGCTAAGTCTAGGAGCTTGAGCAGGGTTGCCCCCCGATTCGGATTGACGTGACCCAAAATAATGTAGTCCAGAGCGGTCGCAGCGATTCTTGCCTGAAGCTGGGTCAGAAAGAGTTCCGTGAAGGTTTCTCCAGGGGGGTCAATTAAGGCTACCCGGTCGGCCTCAATGAGGTAGCTATTGGCAGTGGTGCCACGCTGCAAGCCATACTCAATTTCAAACTTGAGCCGCGCCCAGCTCCGCGATCGCAACACGGTGGTTTCAGCAGCGATGGGCAAAACCTGCACATCTCTGGGCTTGAGTTCGGTCATACATTTCAACGGTGAAGGTGGTCTGAATACGCTGGCCTGCGGCGGGTCGTTGCCCAGACCCTGGGTACTTAAGTATTAGTAGTAATTGCCGACTTTACGGTGATGCGTGGCGGTCATGCCTTCGGGGTTAGAGACCCGTCCAGTCGTGACCTGACTGTAGACAATCCAATGATCGCTACATTCCATGCGGCTAATCACCTCACAGTCCATGTAGGCCAGGGCATCCGTCAAAATTGGGCTGCCGCTCGTGGTGGTCTGTACCTTGACCCCGGCAAAACGATCGGCCCCAGGGGGAAAGCGCTTCAGGAAATGCTTCATCAGAGGCAGGTGCTTGCCCTCCTCCAATACGTTCAGAACAAAGCGATCGCCCACCTGCATCAACGATTCAATCGCCCGATCTTTAGCAACGGCCACCGTAAAGCCCAGGGGTTCAAAACTCGCCTGGGCCACCCAAGAAGCCAGCATGGCCCCTTTTACATCGCCCTTTTGCGCGGTGAGAATATAGAGACCGCCAGAAATTCGGCCTAGGGCTTTCTCAAGGTCATTGCTGATGGATTTTTGGGCCTTAATCTTGCGATCGCGACTGAGCAGCTGACCTAAGTCTGTCCCCGCTTCTTCACAGAGCTGGTAGGTCACATCGGAGGGCGTTTCTTTCACGCGAATGGGATTAAAAGATTGCGTCAACCCTAGCTCGCGGAAGCGATTAGACAGGGTATCAATCGGTTCATCATCTCCCCCATAGGCTTCAAACAAACCAACGGTCTGCTTACTTTTAACCGCTGCCAGCAGGGTACCAATAGCAGCCTGGGTCGCTGTGCCGATGGCCCCAGAACTGGGAGGTGTACAGATCACCAAGCCCTGAACGCGACTGGCCAGTTCCTGAATTTCCTGGGGGTCGGCAGACTTCAAATCCATCATCTCCACCGCCACCTCCGTTTTGGTGATCCCCCGCGCGATCGCCTGAGAGAGGCGATCGCTATAGCCGTAGTCCGAAACGTAAAAGACCGCTGCTGTAGTCTCAGCCTTGGCCTTAGCTTGGCTCCAGGTTTGATAGTTGTCGGTTAAGGTTTGCAGGTGGTGGCGCAAAAGTGGGCCATGTCCCGTGGCAATCGTGGAAGCAGGCCCCAGAGCTGCCATCCGCTTCATCGCCGACAGCACAGAACGGGCATTCGGTGCCATTAAACATTCATAGTAAAAGCGATAGTCCGGCTCAATGGCCTTGAGATCCGTATCGAAAGGATCCTCTGTGCAATAGTGCAGACCAAAGGCATCACAGGTAAATAAAGTTTCAGTTTTAGCGTCGTAGGTAAAGATGGTGTCAGGCCAATGCAGATTGGGCGCCATGACAAACTCCAGCTGATGACCATTGCCCAGGTCGAGGGTGTCACCATTCTTGACCACAAGCCGCTCAAAGGGCTGGTGAACCAGGTCTTCCAGAAACTGAATCGCCACCTTAGACCCAACAACCGTGGCTTGAGGTGCCAAAGCCAGAACATCCGCCACCAGTCCGCTATGGTCGGGCTCGGTGTGACTAATGATCAGGTAATCAATGGTTTGGGGATCAAGGGTCTTTTGGAGAGTGTCTAGGTAGAGCTGCCTGAACTTGGCATGGGAGGTATCAACCAGGGCAACCTGCTCACCCCGGATGACATAGGAGTTATAGGTTGTCCCGTTCTGGAGGCCGAACTCGATATCAAAGCGATCGCGATCCCAGTCCAGGGAGCGAAGGGCCGTTGTATCAGGGGCGACTTCCAGCACCTGCATGGTGAGACGCTTCGCCTTTTGAGCAGGTGGACTCACGATTCCAACCATCTCCAAACCTCCCTTTGCCGTCAACTCAGGCTGAACTGCTTGCCTTCATGGTAGTTCAGTTTGCATTCCTTAACAGATTGGGATTCTCAATGACTGAGGTCAGCCCTACTTAATGGCAATCCCACTCACCGAGCATTGACGGTTGTTCGTGCCTAGGATCGGGAACTATACCAAATCCGATTTCAAAAACCCCGAATCAAAATAAGAATCTTGAATGGGCAAGTGCCGTTGTCACCATAGCCAATCGTGGGTATCCAACTAGGATTTGGTATTAAATCAGATCGGTCATTACAAGATTGTTTCTCCCTCACCCCGGCCCTCTCCCACTTTGGGAGAGGGAGCAAGAGTCCGATTCTCCTTCTCCCAAGTTGGGAGTAGACCGCAGGGCGTGCGAAGCAGGGGTTAGGGGAT
>CAZXWR010000200.1:0-7693 GCA_964644325.1 uncultured bacterium | reverse complement strand
TCAAAGCAAGCCACATTTTTGTATACCAGGGCCGGATGGCGCTGGAGAAAAATGTTGAATCTCTGTTGAAGGCTTGGCGTTTGGCAGCTATGCCAAAGGGCTGTAAGTTAGTCATGGTGGGGGATGGGCCGCTGTTAACCTCACTGATGCCGACCTATGGCCCAGAACATGACATCCTTTGGCTTGGCAGCATTCTGGATGAGCAGCGCCGCATTGAAATACTCAGGGGGGCCGATGTGTTTGTGTTGCCCTCCTATGTCGAAGGGTTGTCCCTCTCACTGCTGGAGGCAATGGCCTGTGGGGTCGCCTGTCTCGCCACCGATGCCGGAGCAGACGGTGAGGTGTTGTCTGGAGGGGCTGGGATTGTCTTAAATCCGCAAAGGGTTCGCAGTGAGCTACAGACGCTTCTGCCTTTACTCGTGGCTCAGCCAGAGCTGCCTCGGATCCTAGGGCAGAAAGCACGGCTGAGGGCGGTCGAGCGCTATTCCCTAAACGCCAATATTAATCAGCTGGAAGCGTTCTATACCCAACTATTTCAAAAGCCAAAGCTGGGCCTCGTGCCTCAGGTTTGAATCACCAACATTCTCGATCTGGCCTGGGGCAAGCACTGACGGGGTGATGCAGCAGCGGGTTATTTCGGAGGAGCATCGCGTCGGCTAGGGACTGCGGCGTTGCAGCGCATCGCTGAGCGCCGTCATCAAGTTTTCCTTGGTCTGTTGATGCCGATCTTGTTCCTGGGCCAGAAGGTCTGCAAGCTGGTTTTTCTCCTGCCGCAGTTGCTGCACTTCAACTGCCAGCCGCTCCAGGGTAGAACTGCTCGAGTCGCTTGCGGCACGGGTGGGTTGCACCCTGCTGGGCAGGGGGGATTGAGTGCCCAGCTGACACATCTGGGCTAACTCTATTCTGAGCCGCTGGATAGTCTCTTCGGCCTGTTGACTCTCGGTTCGACGTTGCTGGGCTTCGCTTTCATAGCGCTTCCGCCACTTTTCTGCTGACTCCAATGCCTGGGCGCGTGCTTCTAAGGCCTGCTCTACCTCCAGGGCTAAGGTAGATGCCCCAGGGGAAGGCTGCAATCCCGGTTGGTTGGCGTTCACAAGAGACATCTCCCAAAATCCTAGAGGCGTGCCGATTCCATAATCTGCTGACTCTGCGGGTGTAACGCTGGATTGTTAAGGGCATTACACAGCCGATTGAGGGCGTTGAGATAGGCTTGCGCTGACGCCACAATGATATCGGTATTGGCAGAATGCCCTGAAAAAATGCGATCGCCATACTGTAGCCGAATGGTTACTTCGCCAATGGCATCAATCCCGGCGGTAACGGACTGTACGGAAAACTCAATCAATCGATTGGGCACCTCAACCAGCCGATTGATCGCCCGGTAAACAGCATCCACCGGGCCAGTGCCAATGGCGGCATCGGTCAACTCGTCACCCTCGGGGGTGCGAATGGTGACGGTCGCCGTTGGACATTCATGGTCGCCGCAGGAAACCTGTACCCGCTCTAGCTGGTAACCCTGAATGGCTGGGGATTGGGTCTCATCTTTGACGATGGCTTCTAAATCCCAGTCGCTAATGTCTTTCTTCTTATCGGCCAGCTCCTTGAAGCGAATGAAAGCCCGATTCAAATCCTGGTCGCCTAAATCAAACCCCAGCTCTTTCAGCCTTGTACGGAAAGCATTGCGCCCCGAATGCTTGCCCAACACAATTTGATTATCGCTGAGGCCAATGGATTGGGCATCCATAATTTCGTAGGTGAGGCGGTTTTTCAGAACGCCATCCTGATGAATACCGGATTCATGGGCAAAAGCATTAGACCCCACAATGGCTTTGTTGGGCTGAATGAGCATGCCCGTCAAGTGGGAGACCAGGCGCGATGTTTTATAGATCTGGCGGGTGTCGATGTGGGTGAGGGGGGCTTCGGACTCTGCCGGACGACCCAGAAAGGGGTTGTAGTAAGACCGCCGCACATGTAACGCCATGACCAGCTCTTCTAAGGCAGCATTGCCCGCCCGTTCACCAATGCCGTTGATGGTGCATTCGAGCTGTCGCGCACCATTTTTGACCGCTTCTAAGAAGTTGGCGACAGCTAAACCCAGGTCGTTATGACCGTGAACTGAAATGACGGCCTGATCTATGTTGGGGACATTTTCTTTGATGCCACGAATTAAAGTACCAAACTCGCTGGGGGTAATGTAGCCCACTGTGTCGGGGATGTTAACGGTAGTTGCCCCGGCTGCGATCGCCTGTTCTAGCATCTCGTAGAGAAACTCCGGATCAGAACGACCCGCATCCTCTGGCGAAAACTCCACGTCATCGGTGAAGGTTTTGGCAAAGGCCACCATTTCTGCCGCGATCGCCAATACCTCTGAGCGGGTCTTTTTCAGCTTGTACTGGAGGTGAATATCAGATGTAGCAATAAACGTATGAATCCGGGAGTGAGCCGCAGGCCGCAGGGCATCGGCCGCTGCCTGAATATCCTTGGGGGTGGCGCGGGCCAAACCACAAATAACCGGACCGTCTTCGGTGCCAACCGTCTCAGCAATTTTTTGCACCGCCTCAAAGTCCCCCGGACTGGCAAAGGGAAACCCGGCCTCAATAATATCGACGCCTAGTCGAGCCAGCTGTCGGGCGATCGCCAGTTTCTCATCCACGTTAAGAGTCGCCCCAGGGGACTGCTCACCATCTCTCAGCGTCGTGTCAAAAATAAGAATGCGATCAACCTGATTCGGCTGGGTTTTCATGGCTTGTGTTTCAACCTGCAAACGCGTTAAAGCAAGGGTCAATAAACTCAATGCTTACCTATTCTACGTTAGGACTACAGCAGTTTGCGGCAGTCGTTTGGGGCAAACCATGAGGGTTCGCCAACAAACCAGAAGTGACACCTTGGGATTGTTCACAGAATTCCCGCGTAACCCCAAATAGAACCCGCCAATATCTGATGGGGAACCAGCGGGTTGCGCTAAAGTGAGCGTGGGGAAGCCAATACTGATGCAGTCACCCGGTTCCATCAGGTATGGCTGCACTGCGAATCAGTTTTGTGCAGGTGTCAAGTATGCAATGTCCATTTTGTCAGCACACCGATAGTCGGGTTTTAGAGTCGCGTTCTGCTGAAGCAGGGCAGAGTGTCCGGCGACGACGCGAATGTCTAGCTTGCAGTCGCCGCTTTACCACCTATGAGCGCATTGAATTTGTCCCCATCATCGTCATCAAGCGTGACGGGAAGCGCGAGTCTTTTGATCGCTCTAAGCTTTTGAGAGGAGTCGTGACTGCCTGCGGCAAAACTGGCATCTCAGCGGCCCAAATCGAAACCCTCGTCGATGATATTGAAGCTGAACTTCAACAGCGCGCAGTTCGGGAAGTAACCAGTAGTGAAATTGGCGAGGCCGTATTAATTCAGCTCAAGCAGCTGAGTGAAGTTGCCTACGTGCGCTTTGCTTCGGTATACCGACAGTTTCAAGGCATTCGTGACTTTGTTGAAGAACTGCACGTTCTCCAAGAAGAAAACCTCCCCTCACCACTGACAACTCAGAGACCTACGGGGGTCTCCCAGGACAGTCAGGAAATCTTGCCGAGTATGGGCCAAGGAGAGACCCTGACATTCCTGGCCTAGAGTTGGATATTAAAGATTATCGAGGAGAAACCTTTATCGTCCTTGAGATTTATCATCCTTGAGAGCTGAAGGGCATCTGCAAAACCCAGCAACACGAGGATTAATACTACCGCGAGGAAAGAATAATAAACACTCAAATTATCAAGCGGCGGTGGCGTTACCGCCTCAGCAAACACCCATCTAATCTCACGGATTTGAGTCTACCTGAGGGCGGCATCATAAGCTATGATAGTGAATCTAGCATTACAACTCGCTAGCCTGGCAGCAGGCACTCCCACGATCAGGTTATTGACTTGACTCTAAAAGGGACGTCATCGCTACGGAGGATTATCTAGGAAAACTTAAGCATGGTCAATCAGCAAACACAAGCGCCTAACGTTGGCTTTACCCACGACGATTTTGCCGCCTTACTCGACAAGTACGATTATCACTTTAACCCCGGAGATACGGTTGCTGGGACTGTCTTCAGCATTGAGCCGAGAGGCGCTCTGATTGACATCGGTGCAAAAACTGCGGCATACATCCCAATTCAGGAAATGTCGATCAACCGCATTGAGAGTCCTGATGAGGTTCTGAACTCCAACGAAATGCGGGAGTTCTTTATTCTGGCGGATGAAAACGAAGACGGCCAGTTAACGCTATCGATTCGTCGTATCGAGTACATGCGGGCCTGGGAGCGTGTGCGTCAGCTCCAAACCGAAGATGCGACGGTGCGATCTGCGGTTTTTGCCACCAACCGAGGGGGGGCTCTAGTCCGCATTGAAGGGTTACGGGGGTTCATTCCTGGCTCTCACATCAGCACCCGCGCGGCTAAGGAAGATTTAATTGGCGAGGAGCTGCCCCTTAAGTTTTTAGAGGTGGACGAGGAGCGGAACCGTCTGGTTCTCAGCCATCGTCGAGCGCTGGTTGAGCGGAAGATGAATCGTCTCGAAGTGGGCGAGGTTGTGATTGGCACCGTGCGGGGGATCAAGCCCTATGGTGCCTTTATTGACATTGGCGGTGTGAGCGGTCTGCTCCACATCTCTGAAATCTCCCACGATCACATTGATACCCCCCACAGTGTATTTAATGTGAACGATGAGGTTAAGGTCATGATCATTGACCTGGATGCTGAGCGCGGACGAATTTCTCTATCCACGAAGCAGCTAGAGCCTGAACCTGGCGATATGGTCAAAAATCCAGACTTGGTTTACGACAAGGCTGAAGAGATGGCGGTTAAGTACCGTGAGCAAATGGCTGCGCAGCAGCAAGCTGCGGCTCAGTCTGAGTCTGATTATCAAGATTCAGCCAGCGACGTTGATTAGTCTAGGCCATTGGCTTGGTTTGTGTGCTTGATCTAGGCTCGAAGCTCCTCAAGACGACGGATGTCTGTTGAGGAGCTTCGCTGCTTTTTAAATTGTCAAGAAGAGAGGATGCAATTTTGCTGTCTCAGGAAGGATCGATACCATTAGCGCTCACGGTTGGCGATCCAGCTGGCATTGGCCCAGAGGTTATTCTGAAAGTGCTGGCTCCAAAATCGGAGGCTGAGCGACAGCAGTTCACGATATTTGGCGATCGCGCTGTTCTCTGGCAAACCTATCGCGCTATTGTGACCCAATGCGGCCAGCGATATGCCGCTGAAGCACTGGCCCATCCAGACAGCTTAAGCGTGGAGGATGGTGGCGGCTTGACGGGGGAACTCCCTCCCCTCGGCCAGCAAAGTCAGCGCAGTGGGCAGCTCAGCTTTGGCTATCTGGAGGCTGCGATTCAGGAAACCCTGGCGGGCAAGTACGGTGGGATCGTCACTGGGCCGATTGCTAAGTCTGCCTGGAAACTGGCTGGCTATAACTATCCCGGTCAAACGGAACTGCTCGCACAACAGTCCCATGCCGCTCGTTTTGGCATGCTGTTTGTGGCCACTTCCCCCATCACAGGCTGGCAGTTAAGGACGCTTCTGGCCACCACCCACATACCCCTCAGTCAAGTCCCACAATCGTTGACGCCGACTCTTTTGTCAGCCAAGCTGGCGCTTTTGGTTGACACCCTCCAGGCTCAATTTGGCATTGCGCGACCGCGAATCGCGATCGCAGGTCTAAATCCCCACAGTGGCGAACAGGGTCAACTGGGGCGCGAGGAACTGGACTGGATGATTCCTTGGATCAACAACATGCGCGATCGCCATCCCCAGATCACCTTGGACGGCCCCATTCCGCCGGACACCCTCTGGGTACAGCCAGGGTTAGGCTGGTTTGGCCAGGGTTCCCAGGCTGTCCCCCCGACCCTTCACGATGCCTACTTGGCGCTGTACCATGATCAAGGGTTGATTCCCGTGAAGCTCATGGCCTTTGACCAAGCGGTGAACACTACCATTGGTTTGCCCTTTGTGCGGACTTCCCCGGATCATGGCACCGCGTTTGATATTGCTGGCAAGGGCGTTGCCAGTGCTGCGAGTATGACAGCCGCACTGACCTTGGCCCAGTCCCTCGTACAGGCGCCCTTCTGTCCCACTCGTAATCCGACTCCCCTGGCCCCAGCAGCTGTGGTCGGCCAATCACCCTCATCGATGTTTTCATGATGCTATTGGGTTGAGGAAATGCCATGCCTATGCATGCCTGCTGACGTCGATGGCTAGTGCATCAGCTCATCCTAGCAATCCTGTTTTGCAGGAATGGTTGCCGGGATGGCTGGTGCTTGTTTGTGTCATGGTAGATTTGCCCCTTCATCTCAAGGATCTTTGTGCTAGCAGCAGTTCTCTACGGACAAGAAGACCTACGCCTGGAGCAGGTCGCAGACCCTACCCCTGGCCCCGGAGAGGTGGTTTTAGAAGTGACCACCGCCACCACCTGCGGTACGGATCTTAAGGTTTGGCGACGAGGGGGGCATGCCCGCATGCTCAAACCCCCGACCCTGTTTGGCCATGAGGCCGTTGGACGCATTGTCGCCCTGGGCAAAGGGGTACAGGATTGGCAATTGGGCGATCGCGTTGTGGCCAATAACTCAGCCCCCTGTTTGGAATGCTTTTTCTGTCAGCGGCAGGAATATTCCCTGTGCCAACATCTCATCTTTAACAACGGTACCTTTGCCCAATACCTGAAAATTCCGGCGGCGATTGTGGCCCATAACCTGCATCGGGTGCCGGAGACACTCCCGGATGCGCTTGCCGCCATGACCGAGCCGCTAGCCTGCGTCCTGCACGGGGTCGCTCGCTCGGGCCTAGAGGCCCTGCACCAGCCTCCCGGTGTACCGCCCAAGGTAGCCATTATTGGGGATGGTGCCATCGGTCTGATGTTTGTGGGGGCGATCGCCTGTTGTGGGGCCGATATCATCTTATTCGGCGGTTCCGACCAGCGCCTCGATATTGGTCGAGCCTTTGGGGCCAATCACACCGAAAATCACCACCACATTGACTCTATTCCAGCTCGGGTGCGGGCTTTTACCGATGGCATGGGTGCAGATATTGTTATTGAAGCAACAGGAGCCCCCAGCGTCTGGGAAACGGCGATCGCCTGTGGCCGGCCCGGTGCCACCATCAACCTCTTTGGGGGCTGCCCCCGCGATACCCGGATTTCGGTTGAAACAGAGCGGCTCCACTACAGCGAACTGACCCTCAAAGGCGTCTTTCATAACACCCCTACCTATGTCCGCCAGTCACTGGACTTGCTCACCAGTCAAATGCTGCCCTTTGAAAAGCTAATCACCGACACCCAACCCTTACGGAACCTCGACACTGTCTTTGCCGATATGAAGGCGCGCAAAACCATCAAAGCGGCCATCCAACCCGCTAGCGAAAGCTAAGCAAGGCGATATAAACCCCAAGGCTAAGGGTGGCCATCCAAAGCACGCTAACGATGCCCCCTGGCACTCCAGACAGCACGGCAGCCCCACGCAAAATATAGACGAGGAGTGTGAGGGCCAAAAGGCCATAGAAGACTTTGGGAAGCCAATCTGGACGAACTGGAAACATACATACCTTCTAAATCGCGGCTGTTTAGAGATCCCGTGAGAAATCGCTCAAAATCAGGAACATTAAAGTGGCCGAATACCATAGGCCATGCCCTGCCTGTCCAAACATTCAGGGTGGGGTCTGACGCCCAACCTCAGT
>CAZXWR010000199.1:0-7710 GCA_964644325.1 uncultured bacterium | reverse complement strand
ACGGACGGGACATTCGACTCACCATTGGCCGTTTCGCTCCACAGGCCGGCGGATCTGTACTCGTTGAGTCTGGCGAAACCTCTGTACTCGTCTCGGCAACTCGTTCTGGAGGCCGCGAAGGAATTGACTTCCTCCCGCTACTGGTTGACTACGAAGAACGTCTCTATGCGGCAGGCCGCATTCCAGGTGGATTTCTGCGTCGAGAGGGTCGTCCCCCCGAAAAGGCTACCTTGGTTTCACGATTGATTGATCGGCCCATGCGGCCGCTGTTCCCGAACTGGTTGCGGGACGATATTCAAATTGTGGCCACGACCCTTTCCATGGATGAGCAGGTGCCCCCGGACGTTTTGGCTGTGACGGGGGCTTCGATTGCGACCCTGCTGGCTCAAATTCCTTTTAAGGGGCCTATGGCGGCTGTGCGGGTGGGGTTGATCGGCGATGACTTTATCATCAACCCGACCTACGCCGAAATCGAGGCCGGAGACTTAGACCTAGTGGTCGCGGGCTCCCCGGACGGCGTGGTGATGATCGAAGCCGGAGCGAACCAGGTATCCGAAGCGGATATCGTGGAAGCCATTGACTTTGGCTACGAGGTGGTCGTGGATTTGATTAAGGCTCAGCAGGAAATTATGCAGGAGCTAGGGCTGGAACGGGTGGAGGCGGTGCCACCCGAGGAAGATACGACCCTCGAAACTTTTATCCGGGAGCAGGCGGAGCAGCCGATTCAGGTCATCCTAGGTCGCTTTGAGAAAGATAAAAATGTCCGGGATACTGCCCTTGATGAGGTCAAAGAGGCCATTGTTGCCAAAATTGCGGAACTGCCTGAAGATGCCTCGGTGCGGGTGGCAGCAGCCGAGAATAGCAAGGCCGTCGGCAAAATTTTCAAGAGCGTGACTAAGGCGCTGATGCGCCAGCAAATTGTGGAGCAAGGGCTGCGGGTGGATGGCCGGAAACTAGACGAAGTCCGGCCCATTTCCTGTAAGGTGGGTGTTCTCCCCCGGCGGGTTCATGGGAGTGGTCTATTTAATCGCGGCTTGACCCAGGTGTTGTCCCTGGTGACCCTGGGGACTCCGGGTGATGCTCAGGAGATGGATGACCTGCATCCTGATAGTCAAAAGCGCTACCTGCATCACTATAATTTTCCGCCTTATTCGGTGGGCGAAACCCGACCGATGCGATCGCCCGGTCGTCGGGAAATTGGCCATGGCGCCTTGGCTGAGCGGGCGTTGCTGCCAGTGCTGCCCTCCAAAGATGACTTTCCCTATGTGCTGCGGGTGGTTTCTGAGGTGCTGTCTTCCAATGGTTCCACCTCTATGGGGTCGGTGTGCGGCTCTACTTTGTCGCTCATGGATGCTGGTGTACCCCTGCTGAAGCCCGTGAGCGGGGCGGCGATGGGTCTCATCAAGGAAGGTGAGGAAGTGCGCGTTCTGACCGATATTCAGGGCATTGAAGACTTCCTCGGAGACATGGACTTCAAGGTGGCGGGTACCGAGGATGGTATTACGGCGCTGCAAATGGACATGAAGATTACAGGCCTGTCTCTAGAGACGGTGGCCAAAGCCATTCACCAGGCCAAACCCGCCCGAATGCACATCCTAGAGAAGATGCTGGAGGTGATTCCCGAGTCGCGCTCTAGCATGTCGCCCTACGCGCCTCGCCTGTTGACCATTCGGATTGACCCCGACCAAATTGGTCTGGTGATTGGCCCTGGTGGTAAAACCATCAAGGGCATTACCGAAGAGACGGGGGCCAAAATTGACATTGAAGATGATGGTCGGGTCACAATTTCATCGATTGATGAAGAGAAAGCCCAGCGGGCGTCTAGCATCATTGTGGGTCTCACTCGCAAGCTCACAGCGGGAGATGTCTATCTCGGGAAAGTGACCCGCATTATTCCCATCGGGGCCTTTGTGGAAATTCTGCCTGGGAAGGAAGGGATGATCCATATTTCTCAGCTGGCGGACTACCGCGTCGGCAAAGTGGAGGATGAAGTCGCCGTGGGCGATGAAGTGGTGGTCAAGATCCGCGAACTCGATAGTCGCGGCCGGATTAATCTCACCCGTCTTGGCATTCATCCCGAAGAGGCTGCTGCCGCTCGGGCTGGCGGGGCTGAGGGATAGAGCCTCAGGTCTGAGGTTGGGGGCTGTCTCTGTCTGGGCAGCCCTGCCTTGCAAATTGGGGTAAGGCTTCAGGTGCTGCATTACAGAGAGGGTGACGGTCATGCGGATTACGAGCAGGCGATCGCTAGGCATTCAGCCTGTCTATGATATTGGCGTGGCCCAGGATCATAACTTTGTGATTCGGGGTGGCCGGGTGGCGGCCAACTGCTTTAATAAATCCCACTCCACGGCCTATGGCTACGTGACTTACCAGACGGCCTACCTGAAAGCCAACTATCCAGTGGAGTATATGGCCGCTCTGCTGACCGCCAACAGTGGCGATCAGGATAAGGTGCAGCGCTATATTGCCACCTGTCTCAGTATGGGGATTGAGGTTGACCCGCCCGATATTAATCGCTCAGGCGTGGACTTTACCCCGACGGATGATCGCATTTTGTTTGGCCTGTCGGCGGTGCGGAACGTGGGGCTGGCTGCCATTGAACAGATTCTGGCTTCCCGCGAGGAGTCGGGGCCGTTCCAGTCCCTAGCGGATTTGTGCGATCGCATTGATTCGCGCACGGTAAATCGACGGGCCTTGGAAGCTCTGATTCACTCTGGGGCGCTGGATTGTCTGGGGACGAATCGGAATCAGCATGTCCATGACCTGGCTTTGCTGATCGAGTGGGCCCAGTCTCGGGCTAAGGATCGCGCTATTGGTCAGGGCAACCTTTTTGACTTGATGGGGGGTGGTGGCGAGAGTGGAGCACCCCCCCCTGCTGCCCTAGATGCCGCCCCCAAAGCGCCACCCGTCGAAGATTTTCCAGAAACCGAAAAGCTGAAGCTTGAAAAAGATTTGCTGGGGTTTTACATCTCGAACCATCCTCTGCGGGAAATTGAAAAGCCCGCTCGCTTGATGGCCCCAATCAGTCTGAGTAACCTGGAACAGCAGCCGGACAATATGACGCTGAGCGCCATTGTTCTGCTCACTGAAGTGAAGCCGATCATCACCAAAAAGGGCGATCGCATGGCCATCGTGCAGTTGGAAGACCTGACGGGCAACTGTGAAGCGGTGGTATTTCCCCGGAGCTTTGAGCGCATTGGGGCCCACATTGAGGCCGATCGGCGATTGATGATTTGGGGCAAAGTAGACCGCCGCGATGATCGCATGCAGTTCATTATTGAGGATGCAGAACCCATTGAAGCGGTACGGTTTGTCCTCGTCGAAATTCCTGCCGCCGATGCTGCCAATATTCAAAAGCAGCAGCAGCTCAAAGAAATATTGCGATCGCAAGCGGGAGATAGCAACGAAGCAAAGGTCGCTGTGGTAGCCAAAATTCAGGGCCAAAGCCAGAGCCAGTTGGTTAGGCTCGGGGCGCAGTTTAGAGTTCAAGATGAGCGCTTTACTGTTTCCGCGCTACAGGGGGCTGGGTTTAAGGCAGTCGCGTCTAACCTGCTCGAATCCCCCATCCCGTCCGCCTAGACCTGTGGGGCAGGAACGTCCTATGGAACCTAAAAGCCGTTTCGCCAACGAATTCCTTTTTTCGGTAAGACTTTATCTGAATCAGATTGAAAGACTAGAAAACGCTCAGGATCTGGGCAATCACAGTCTATCTGAAGGTAGATATTTCCCTGTTAATCGTCAGTCTCCGTACTGATACGGATGTCATTCAAGTAGATATTTTTGAAGATGTAAAGTATCAGAACTTTGGATCTTGAGTTTTTTTGCCTTGGCCGCCTGAGTGATTGCTGTCGGCTGAAAAATATAATTTGATGAAAAGTTGATAATGGTTGTCCTTACTTCCACTGTGTGTGGATTTTGAAAGTTAGCTTCTGCCAAAAAATAAGAACTTTTGATGCCAAAGTTGTATCGCTCAAAATCCAGGGAAAAGAGAGGATTTACTAGTGTGAATAAAATTTTAATAATTGAAGATAAAGTAGACGTTCGCGAAAATATTATTGAGCTTTTAGAAGCTGAGGATTTTGAAACCTATGCTGCTGAGGATGGCTATGAAGGTATTTGTCTGGCTCAGCAGCGGCACCCAGATCTCATTCTTTGCGATGTGATGATGCCGCAGATGGATGGGTATGAAGTCCTGAATCTGCTGCGTCAAGATCCTAAAACCGCCATTATTCCATTTGTTTTCCTGACCGCCAAAGCTGGCAAAGAAGATGTGCGACAGGGCATGGTGCTGGGTGCCGATGACTACTTAACTAAGCCCTTTACCCGGGCTGAACTTCTGGAGGCGCTGCATACTCGTCTCGCCAAGAAGGAGGTGCAGCAGCAGCATCTAGAGCAGCAGCTGGTGGGTCTTCAGCAGTCAATTTCCACCGGGATACCTGAAAAAATCTTTGCGCCACTGGCGGAGGTGGTGCAAACTGCCCAGAGGCTGGTGCAGGATGCCCCTACCATTCAGCCTGAGGATATTCGTCTGTTGGGTTGCCATGTTCAAAAACAAGCTGTTTTTTTTCAGCAGGCTGTCCAAAATTATTTTTTGTTGACGCAGCTTGAGTTTTTAGCGCGGGATACTGAAAGTCTCCAAAAGGTTAAGACTGCTGTGACCCCATACCCCGGCGATCTTGTCTCTGTGGTGGGAATGCAGAAAGCAAAACAGTATCAGCGATCGCAGGATAGCCTGGTTGAGCTGAAAAACACCCCGATTGCCATGGAGACCAGTGCTCTGAAAAAGGTGGCCGCAGCAATTCTGGACTATGTTTTACTGGCCTCAGAACCTGGGACTCCGATCGCGATGCAGACTCTAGATGCGGCTGCGGACTATACCTGCGTGATTCAGAGTCAGGTGCCATCATTTCCGGCTGAGGTCATGGCTCAACTGCAGGCGGGAATGAGTCCTGAACGGTCATTGCTTGAGGAGATTGATCCGAGTTTGGGGCTGCTGGTGGCCCAGCGAATTTTAGATCTCTACGGTGGCAAAATGACCTTTGCTGCAATACCGGGTCAGCTGCTAGCCATTACGATATCTATGCCCCACGCTTAGCTTCGGATCTCAAGAGTCGTTACGCTGCACGCACAATTTTGCGCTGGACGGCCTTGAGGTAGCTGCGGCACTTGGGGCAGCGTTTGCCCATAATGGGCACGGTCTGGACTGTGCCACACTTAGGGCAGGCACCCCGAGCCACAGACCACTGGATGAGAATGCCCAACCCACTTAAGGCCACCCAGAGGGGCACCACTGCCCACAGGGCCGGACGGGGGACTTGGGGAATGAGAATCAGCACCATGGCCGCGAGCACTGCCGTTAAAGTCCCCCAGGCGACGCCCCCAAACACGCGCATGGCGGAAGTATAGGCGATCGCTTCATCTGGCGCTGAGGCTGGCGCTCGACTTGGGTCTGGCGCAGATTTAGGCTTTACCATAAAAATTATGCCGAGGATGCTTGTCTTATTCTATCGGCGTTCTGGCAGAGATTAACTGGCCCTCGCGCTCCTCATGTGGGACGACCTGCTGGCGCGGAGCGGGCTAGGCCTTGCGTGTTCTAGATCGAGTAATGCGGTATGCGGGTTCTGATTCAGCGGGTGAATACCTCTCACGTTCAGGTCGATGGCCAGATTGTCGGCAAAATCCAGCGGGGGTTGAATCTGCTGGTGGGCATTGCCCAAACCGATACTGAAACCGAACTGGACTGGATGGTTCGCAAGATACTCAACCTGAAACTCTTCCCAGATGAATCGGGTCTATTTGCCCGGTCAGTTGTCGAAATTCAAGGGGAACTGTTAGTGGTGAGTCAGTTTACCCTGTACGGGGACGGACGCAAGGGGCGTCGTCCTTCATTTTCCCAGGCTGCGCCCAGCGACAAGGCCCAGATTCTGTACCAGCAGTTTGTGGAAAAACTGCGGTTCAGTCCCCTGAAGGTCGAAACGGGGCAGTTCGGCGCCCTGATGCAGGTTCACATTGAGAATGATGGCCCTGTCACGCTACTTTTAGATCGAGAGGCAGTGTAGCAGCCGCAAGGACAAAGACACTGTGCACCGCCAATGAACGGATGAAATCTATAAGGAGTATGTACGTAAATGGTTCAGCTGTTAGCCGGGGATATTGGCGGCACTAAAACAATTCTGCGCTTGGTGAACCAAACGGAAAATGGGACAGATATTTGTCGCGAAGCAACCTATGTCAGTGCGGATTATGACCACCTGACGCCCATGGTGCGGCAGTTCCTCACAGCAGGTCTGGACCACCCGCCCGATGAACGACCGCGGGTGGCTTGCTTTGCGATCGCAGGGCCAGTTAAAGACGATCATTCTCAGCTCAGCAACCTGTCCTGGGAGCTAGATGCGCGTCAGCTGGAAGCCGACCTGAACATTCCGACCATCCGCCTGATCAACGATTTTGCCGCGGTGGGCTACGGCATCCTTGAACTTGGCCCGGATGACCTAGTCGTGGTGCAGGACAATCCGAGGGTCGAGAAAGCACCGATTGCGGTGCTGGGGGCTGGCACAGGGCTGGGGGAAGCTCTCCTAGTGTGGCAACAGGGACAGTATGAGGTGATGGCGACGGAGGGAGGGCACACGGATTTTGCCCCTCGCAATAACCTAGAGATTGGGCTGCTCCAGTTTTTACTGCAAGAACATGATCATGTTTCGGTAGAGCGCGTGGTGTCGGGGATGGGCATTCGTTCCATTTACGACTACCTTAACCAGACCGGGGTGGCGACGGAGTCAGAGGACGTGAAAGCTAGAATGGTGACCGAAGATAAGGCGGCGGTCATCACAGAATACGCCCTAGCTGATACCGATCCCCTCTGTACCCAAACCCTAGATTTATTTGTGAAGCTCTATGGGGCGGAAGCCGGAAATATTGCGTTGAAATCTCTGGCGGATGGCGGCGTCTATATCGCAGGGGGGATTGGGGCCAAAATTTTACCGAAGCTGAAGGACGGCACCTTTATCGCCAACTTCCTGGACAAGGGCCGGATGCGATCGCTCTTGGAAGCCATTAATGTTTCCCTGATCACGAACCCGAACGTGGGCTTGATGGGGGCCGCTCTCTATGCGCGTCGTCTCTTGCAGGCTCAATAGGTTTCGCGCTGCCGAACCCGCCGCAAATTCTAAACGAGGTGCTTGACCTGACGAATGCGGTCGTCAATTTTGTGGCGAATTTTGTTGCGCCATGTGCAGAGGGTGCTGTACTCGCTGCAAAGGACTGCCTTATGCTGCCAGAGGGGTTCTAGGGGCACTTTGAAGACCCCGGCTGCTGAATAGTTATTCAGGATATTGATCCCCAGGGCTGTTTTGAGGAGGTAAGCCCCATAGAGCAGGATAATGATCGCGGCATAGTGTTTCGGCTTGCGGGGGATCCAGTTAGCCATGCTCGGCTCCACAGTCGTTTCGACCCAGCTTAACCTTTCTTTCGCCAGGGTTGGTGATCTAGGACACCAGGGCAACCTGCAAGGTTCCAGATGTCCAGACTTGGCTCCCTATCATCGGGCGATCGCCCGATTGCTGTGTCCGATTTGTTTGCGTTCGCTAAGGATCGTGAATTAAATAAGATCGGTCATTACAAGATTGTTTCGCCCTCACCCCAGCCCTCTCCCAAAGTGGGAGAGGGAGCAAGAGTCCGATTCCCCTTGTATCTTAAGACCAGAGAGATAGA
>CAZXWR010000198.1:0-7727 GCA_964644325.1 uncultured bacterium | reverse complement strand
ATCTTAGAATACTCTCTCAACTTCCTTCACTCTCGTTACACTTCTTGATCTTTTGACTCATAATTTGGCAAATACCAGTTAATTAAGGGGGTTCAGCGATCGCCATTGCGCGACTCAGGCCCATCCAGAACATGCTGCTGAATAAAATCAGCCGTCAAAAATTCAGCACGATTCAACACATACGCCGCACCTGCAGCTCGCAGACGCTGGGCATAAACAAGCTCATCGGTCACATGAGGGGGCACCACACCAACAGCCAGCCACTGATGCTCTGGCGCCTGCAGCTTGGCTCTACCTACCGTCGCCATATCAGCAGAAGTATCACCCACATAAATAATGGGCACAGAAGAGGATAAAGTTGGCGACCAAGAGCCCCCACAGCCCAGGTACAGCGCCTCAACAGTCTGAAACAGACCCGCAGGGTCAGGTTTACCCGGTGCGTCTTCCATCGCCACCAAAACTGGCGCCTGCAGACCAAGGCGACCTTTCAGCACGAACTCAGCGGATCCCCGTGTTGCACCGCTAAAGAACCCCCACAAAATAGCTTGGGCAGACAAATGATCCAGATAAGACCGAGATAACAGCAGTGGCTCGTCCTGGATGTAGCCAGAGAAATTTTCACCCCGGTAGCGAGACTGAAAAAAGTCAATAATTTCGGTGAAGTTTAATGCAATATCAGCCCTTGTCTGCTGCTGCGACTCGAAAAAGCGATAAATAAGTTCTTGCGAGGCTTCCCAATCATTATTCCAAACCCCTTCAGCCTTCAAATCATCGATTTCCGACAGCGTGGGTCGATATTGACGATGGGTAAAGGACTCAACCGTGTCCGCGATCGCCCGACGATAAGAAGCCGATACATCTCTCACAACACCATCAATATCAAAAATAACTAAGGCTTTGACATCACCAACATCTAGCTGAACGGTCATACAGTAAGAATTTCCAGGATTATTAGGGATAGAAGTACAATCGCATCAATGCAGAGCTTCAACGAATCAAGCTATGATAGTAAGCTGTAAAAGCAAGCATTGAGACTACATTGCCGTGGAGGTTTGATTGTCAAATTTTATTATTAAAGTACTCTGGCTAGACGAAAACGTGGCCCTTGCCGTTGATCAAGTTGTCGGCAGCGGCACTAGCCCGCTCACATCTTACTTTTTCTGGCCTCGAAACGACGCCTGGGAAGAATTGAAAACTGAACTTGAGAAGAAGGCTTGGATATCAGAAACTGACCGCGTCCAGCTTCTGAATAAAGCCACTGAAGTCATCAATTACTGGCAGGAAGAAGGAAAGCGTCGGCCCCTAGACGAGGCCAAGAGCCGATTTCCCGAAATCATGTTCACAGGCACGGCCTAGTTCCCAGCACTATCGCCAAAAACCGACTGAAACCGCTCCCGCACTTCCATCTCTTCGTTGTGCTGGAGCGGTTTTCTGTAAGGTTCACCCTCAAAGCAGAGTCCCACCACGCAGGCAAAGAGCCACAACCAGACGTTCGATCCAACGCGTTAGGAATCAGGCTCTGAGATTTTTTAAAGTACCTGCTCAGATGATGATGCATCAGACAGACCCTTCACTTCCAGGTTCACAGCATCCGGAGGCAATACTAGGCGTCGAATTAGAATTTGCTCTAGCCTTGGCCCCAACATCGCCACCACACTCAGTTCAAGTTGTCCATAGACAAAAATTTCCCCTTCCTGTGGGATTTTTTGGGCGTAGTACAGCAAGAAGCCCCCAAGGGTCTGGTAATCATCAACCACGGGAAAATCTAAGCCTAGCTGTTCATTCACAAACTCTAGATCGGTCTGAGCCTGCACCAGGTAGGTATGGTTATCTTTTTCAAGAATCGGTGAGTCCGGCGCTGTAATAACCTCATCATCTAGACCGATCATGCGTTTAAACAAGTCGTTGAGCGTCACCAAACCCGCTGTCCCGTCGAACTCTAACTCACGCACCATCATGAGTTCTAGCTGATATTTCTGCATCTGCTGTAAAACTTCTAGAATTGGCGTTCCCTCAGGGACAAACCAAGCAGTTTGCAACCAAGGCTGAATCGATTCGGTTCCAGACCGAGGTGGAAAAGCCAAGGCCTTGATAACCTCCTTCGCTTGGATGATGCCACGCACTTGATCTAACGACTCATCGATGACGGGATAATAGTTATGCCCGGTTTCAGCCACTTCCTGCCAAAACTCTTGGAGTGTTGCTTGGCTAGAGATCGCGTGGATATCAGTTCGCGGCGTCATCACCTCCTCCACAAAAATTTCGCCCGACTCGAACACACTCCGGAGCAAATCCCGTTCATCCTCATGAAGATCCCCCGCCTCCGTTGGCGTCTCCAGCATCAGCTGTAGCTCTTTAGCCGTAACCGGATGCACCATAGAGAACCCAGAAACAGGAACTCTTAAGAATCGGAGCAATAACTGATTCGACTGGTGCAAAATCCAAACCAACGGACTAAACAGCTGGGCAATCGTTAGACTAATGGGCCCTAACACCCGAGCCAGCTTCTCAGCATAAATGAGGGCAATCGTTTTCGGACACAGCTCTCCCAGCACAATTTGCAAGTATGCGATCGCGAAAAAAACCGTCGGCATCGCAATCGTGTGGGCAGCCCAGCGATTTTCTGGCATGAGCAGCGGCCAGCGCGCTAACCCGACCATGATAATTTCAGCCACCGCCCGTTCACTAATCCAACCCAGAGCCAGACTAGACAACGTGATGCCAATTTGGGTTGTCGAAAGGAGGCGAGCAATATCCTGCTGCAGCCTCTGTACTGCGATCGCTGGTAAATCGCCTTCCTGAACCAGCTGCTCAACCCTTGTCCGCCGCACAGCGACCACTGCAAACTCAGCAGCCACAAAAAAAGCATTAATTGAGATCAAAGCTAGAACAGCCAAGACTCTAAAAATCAGCTCCATCGTCAACCATGCCACCTAGAGCAACCGACAACGCTGACTCATACCCCGCCAATTTTTGAAAGAATCCACTGAAATCACGCAGAATACTAACGAGCGACGGGACAAAGTACCGTGAAAGCTTCAGACAACCCTTAACTATGACTTCGGCACAGGAATTTTAGAAAACTCTAGCTTAACTTTTTGATCTGGATAGTCCATCAACGACAATGACAACCAGGTCACCTGAGCGGGGGAGACACCCAAGATTTTGATCACACCGCTAAAGCTATCGCTGTTGGGCTGAAACTCACTCGGCAGTCCCCTGACTTCAGACGGGAGAAATTGACCTCGATTATCCGTAACATCCAGAAAGTCATACAAAAATTCAACGGGCGTGGAACCCGCATTTTTCAGCGTCACATCCAAAACCAAGTCGTCTGCATCTACAGCTAGGGAACGAATCGTCAGCTCTACATTTTGCTGACGCGCCGTCAGAGGAAAGGACTGACCATTCGCCGGACTAGATGCAGGCGCAGGCTTAGCTTCCTCTTTTTTAGCCGCAGCATCGTTCGTCTTGGCCGCAGAGCCAGAAGACGCTGCGTCTTGCTTCTGCAGGCCACTAATCTCACGGTGAACCTGAACGATAATATCGCGCTCTTTCAGCAGTTTTGTCCCCTGACGTGGAAACTGACGCTGGGGCGTATCAGACCCACCGAAGAACGGATTTGCATCCGGCTGCGTCACACCCTTGAGAGACTCATGGCCAAACAAATAACCCAGCAGACTGCTCGCCGTTCCCACGACCACTACGCTCAGCAGCAACCAGAGCGTGAACCAGACTGAAGGATCTAGCTGAAAAGACTTCCGAGACGATGACGCCGATTTAGAGAACGGAATACCCTTCACAAGTAAAAGCAACTCCTGGACTGAAAAAATTACGCTTCTCTGCTGAAGTGGCCTGTAGCCTATAGATAGACTAGGACTATACCAGATCAGGTTATTTAATGCGATATTGAAAAGAGCACTAGCACAGCAAAAAGGTTCGCCTGGACTTTCGCTCACCCAGACAGATGAGTCCCAAACGAACCTATAATAGCGTCTGAGTCACCAGGGTTGGCCGAGCGGTTGAGGCAGCGAACTCATAATTCGCGTTAGGCAGGTTCAACTCCTGCACCCTGGATTTCAAACTATACGTAGCGGAAAAGTATTCCCTTAAAGCTGGCCCTCGCCAAACATATCGCTGACGGTAGAATCGAACGGATTGGGTAAATCAGCGGTTCTCATCGTCGGCAGATCTTCATCATTTTGACGCATGAGATCCAAATAAAGCGCTTCAAAGCGTTCTGCACGGTTTTGGATCCGAGCATCATCAAACTCAATCCCCAATAGCCACTTTGTATCAGCCTGAATACTAGTTTCAGCCCAGTATTTATTGTTCCCCGTCACCTGATCTACAGCTTCAGGGATAGTCGGTTGACTAATGGGTGCATCTGCCATCTCAGCATTAGCAACCCCAGACATGGAGGCAACCACACAAAGCGAACCCAGAGCCATCAATAATGCTTGGGGTGCCTTTGACAAAGACATACATTTTTCCTCTACGCTAGTCTAGATAGATCCTAGCTTACCCACCCTAGAATTCAAATTAAACAAGCGTCTGGTAAGCGTTTGTAGCCGCCTTCATAGTCCAGCTTCTGTCTACTACTCATTCATTACTGCTTCAAGATGGCTGAACCACAACCTGCTTCCCCTATCCACGCATCTCTTCCAGAACTCAAAACTCTACTGCTCGACTTGCTTTGCCGCAAGGCCTATAAAGAGGGAGACTTCACCCTCTCCTCCGGTCAAAAAAGTACTTATTACATCAATGGGAAGCGAGTGACCCTAGATCCCCAAGGTGCTGTAGCGGTCGGGCGTCTTTTACGCCATGCCCTGCCTCCCCAGACCGATGCCATTGCAGGACTCACCCTAGGGGCTGATCCCATCGTGAGTGCCATCAGCGTCGTATCGGTCTACGAAGATAATCCACTGCCGGGTCTGATTATTCGCAAGGAGCCAAAGGGTCACGGAACCCAAGCCTACATTGAAGGCCCCATCCTACCGACAGGAAGTTCTATTGCCGTGGTCGAAGATGTTGTAACAACGGGACAGTCAGCTCTGAAGGCTGTTGAAAAACTACAGGCTGCTGGATATCAAGTGAGCGACATTCTGGCAGTCGTGGACCGGGAACAGGGCGGAGCCGAAACCTACGCAAACCTGGGGCTCCGCTTTACAGCGCTCTTTCGCATTTCTGACTTACAAACTCACTACCAAGCAATGCAAAGGGATTTAGATTGATCTGAGTGCGGCATAATAGCAAACATGACCAACCTCGACCCCTACTACCAAATGTTAGACCTTGAGCCTGGGGCCAGTTGGTCTGAGATCAATCAGGCCTACAAAGACTTGGTTTTTATTTGGCATCCCGATCGCATTCCTCAAGATAAAGAACGTCTCCATCAAAAAGCAATTCTGAAGCTCCAGGAAATTAATGCGGCGCGCGACGCCCTGCGTTCCGTTCATCACCAAAGCAAGCAGAATGGGTCGGCGTCTAGCCGCACCGCAAAATCGAGCCAGGCCTCCTCAAAAGCTGAAACATCCCGTCCGTCCGCCAGCGCCAGTACTCCACCCCGACAGCAGCCCACAGCCGACCGGAGCAGTCATCGTTCTCGAGAACAAAATACCCGACCCAAGTCCCAAGAACCGCCCCGGGCCGCGCGGGCCGCGCGCCCTGCCTTTAAAGACCTGAGTGGCGCTGATTTGCAAGGTCAAGACTTTAGCGAAAAAGACCTAGCCGGACGGAATTTGAGCCATGCAAATCTGTCAGCCGCTAATCTAAAGGATGCATTTCTCCACAACATCAATCTGGAGGCGGCCAATCTCCAAGATGCCAATCTGTTCCGGGCCAATCTTTTGGGGGCTAATTTGCATAGGGCAAATCTACGCGGCGCGAACCTAGTGGGTGCCGACCTCAGCGGTGCTGATCTGAGCTACGCCGACCTCACCGATGCCAAAATTGGCACAGGCGATCGCGTGATGGTCAAGCTCACGGGCACGATTTTGACGGGAACAAGATTGCCAGATGGGTCTGTGCATCAATAGGAGCGTATGGATCTAGCCTCTAGGAAGGTTTGGGCTTCGTCATTGATTCATCTGAGGAGTCCGTTACGATGACCTGGAAAGGAGGCACAGCCGCTGGATTAGAACCCACTACAGAGGGGACCGTGGTCATTCGTCCATCCCTGAGGGCTGTGTAGGCTGGAGACATAATTTCAATTTCAGCTTCGTTGAACTTAGTCTGAATGTGCTGATGCAGCTCAGAGTAGATCAGGGCCATTTTTTCGGGAAATTTTGTGTGGGCATTCAGTTCATAAACGACCGCGTAGTCATCTAGCTTACTTTGCAAGATAAAGGGGGCAGGTTCCCTGAGGATCAGATGGGTTTCTTGAGCCGCTGCGATGAGCAATTGATGCACCATTTCCCAAGGTACGTCATAGCCAATGCCAACGCTCGTATGCAGAATTAAACCGGATTCTTCTTTGGCAGAGCTGTAGTTAATGATCTGGGCCGATAGCAACATGCTATTTGGAATAGTGACCACTACATTCTTGATCGTTTTAATCCGGGTAGCGAGAAAGGTTTTTTCGATTACATCACCCACTGTGTCGCCAATTTGAATGCGATCGCCCACTTGAAAAGCCCGGGTATAGGTTAGTGCAAGACCAGCCACGATATTGGCCACTAGCACGGTCGACCCCAGAGAGACTAACAACCCCAAAAAAATGGACATCCCCTGCACCGCTGGTGAGCCTGCACCGGGCAAGTAAGGCACAATCAAGGCTAAAGCGAACGCAAAAATAAGAAATCGACCTATTTGGAAAGTAGGCTGTGCCCATTCTTGATAAAAACCAGAAAACCCGATTAGCCCCCTCTCGATTGCCGACAAAATCATCCGAAAAAACTGAACAATATAGTAAGAAATGCCAAAAATTATCAGAATAAAAACCAGGTTAGGGATATAGAGCCAAATTGCCTGACCCACCTGTGAGAACATACTTAATAATGTCGCACCTAGTCCCTCTGAGATGGATGAAGTCCAAGGCAACAGCGACAATAGAAACCAGACATAGAGATAGATTGAAAAGAATATCAGTGGTTTTTTTGTCCATCCGACTAATGTTACGAGAGTCGCGGCAATTTGGTCTTCAGACAACAACTCGAACTGTTGAATTTTCAAGGAACGAATCCGAGTACCCTTATAGCTGATAATCTTGTTAAAGAGCTTCGGGTAGAGGTACTGTAATAGGAGTAAAAAAATTAGCCCACACAGCGTAGCAATCCCGCCATAAATCCCAATGATGACCCAATAGCCAGACCCAAAACGCTCCCGATATTGTGAAATGGCCTCCTGTACTTTTCGACGAATATCCGCTGCATACTCAGAGCGCGACCGCTTCACTGTCTGCGCATCTGTATCTGTAATCGATAAAATAAGCTGTTGACCTGCAAATAAATCGGTAACGTTTTCCCGATTTCTTAAAGTCAGCGAGTCAAGCTTCACCAACGGATCTTCAGCTACTTTTTTTAAGCGCTGGGAAATAATCTTTGCCCGCTCTTCTGGGGTTATGGAACCCAGCTGCTCATGGAGCGTAAACAGAGACTCGCCTGCCAGGACAACCTGACGTTCAGGAAACTCAGGTGAAGCTGTGACAACGGGTGAGGGGGACGGCAACGTTTGCCCATTCACCCCTAGAGGCAGCAAAAAAGACAGACAGAGAAGAAACACATACA
>CAZXWR010000197.1:0-7730 GCA_964644325.1 uncultured bacterium | reverse complement strand
CAGTGCTGGGGGCTTTTGCAGCCACGTTGGGCTACCGTACCCTCTTTGGTTTGGCAGCCTGTGGCCTAGTTCTGGGTTTAGGGCTGTTTCTGACCCGCAGCAGTAAAAGCGGTCGGGCTTCTCTGGCCTTTGCCCTGGGCCGGGGCCGTGACTGCTATGCGGTGCCTTCCGTGCCCCATTGAAGCTGTGCCTCATTGAAGCCGTGCCAGGGTCGTAACCGTCCCTGGAACTCATATTGAGCTTAGTGTTCAACGAGTTTAATAGGGTTTCAGCTTCTACTTTGAGCGGTCTTTAGACCTGAAATGGCTGAAACAACCAATCTTCGTCAGATGCCAGGGACAGTTACCCAGGGTCAGGCTGTTGGTATCCCTGCGGCATGTAGGATCGCCCGACTTAGGGATCTGAATCTTACTGGTTGAGATGAGCCGCCGCAGATAACTTAAAACACCAACAAATAGCCTTTCAGCAGTCGGCTCGATCGATTTGTAATACCGCCGCGCTCGGCTTTGCCGTCTCGGAGAGAATCGCCTTCCCCAAATGTCCTCATAGTTCAGGGAAATCTGTGATTTTAGGTCTTCAGTCAAAGGCAGCATCTCAAATTAGACCACATTTCAAACGAGGTTGAGTTTGCTATGGTTCATTCCGCCCAATTTTCTAAAGATAAACTGGTAATGCGTGAAAACTCTCGTACATTGTTGCTGACCAGCGTAACGCCAAGGCTTATGGCATGGGCAGCAATCAGCATATCCATCGCCCCGATGACAAGTCCCCTATTTTCCAGATCGCTTCTAATTGAGCCATAGAGGGTTGCATCTGCTTGACCAAACTCGACAATTTCCAGTGGAATTAAAAATTGCATCAAGGCACTACGGTTTTTCTCTTGCTGCTGGCTCTTGCAAACTCCATATTCTAGTTCCGCTACTGTAATAGAAGAAATACCAATATCTGTTAGGGCTAGAGTTTGGAAGTGCGCCAATACCTTGGGAGGTTTCTGCTTAATCAGATAAATGCAAATGTTGGTATCAAGCAGGTATTGCATCTAGAACGCCTCTCGAACGTCGAGGGGGGGCTGATCTCTAGTAGCCATGAAGTCGTCAGAGAATTGCTCTAAACTCTCAAACAGAGATTGCCAGGGGTTATCTTTGGCAATCAGAACGATTGCGCCTCCAACTTTTTTAATGTAAACCTCAGTCCCTGACATTTTGAAGCCTTCGGGGAGTATCACAATTTGATGGGTGCCATCGGTGCTAATGTGGGCAGTGTTCATGGTGCAGATTCTCTAGGTAAGTTTGATATTTAAGGCTTCTAGCTGCTCGTTGATCCAAGTTTTTCTCACCGCTTCTATTGAGAATGCCTCTTTCAGCTTCATATCTACAGCGATTGCGTGTAAAACTATTTCGTAACTGTCCCTGGCATCTGACGAAGATTGGTTGTTTCAGCCATTTCAGGTCTAAAGACCGCTCAAAGTAGAAGCTGAAACCCTATTAAACTCGTTGAACACTAAGCTCAATATGAGTTCCAGGGACGGTTACACTATTTCGGAGATTAGGATTACTTTCAACGGTGATTTCAAGAAAGATTATACGCTCATTTCGATTGTATAGATATTTTTGCTCTAGTCTTAAATGTAAATCTGAGATACGCGACTTAAAAATGAATCCATCGTTGTTTTGATCATTAATAAGGCTGATTAACTTATCCCTGATTTTGTTGGGATTAGCCTTTAGGTGATCGATTGCTTGTCTATCTGTGTCGAACTGTGGATGGTAAGTTTTGTACCAGGCATTGAAAGGAATCCAAGCTTTGACAAACTATGTAACGTAGTCGATTGATGAAAGGCCTTTCCATTTCTCAGAATTCTCTGTGTACAAGCTAGTCATAGCTGATGGGGTTCGACTCTTAACTCAGTTCATCAGTTGTCTAGAATTAGTTATAGGCCTTACTCGTTATAAGTGCTCCAGTTTTAACTGAAGCTGGTGTATCGATTTTCTTAAGATTACGGTGGCGACCGTCTATAGTGCAGGCTTCGCTAGTCCTACCTAGAAGGTCTGAAGCATCTTGTCTCCAGTACATCAGAACGCCATGGTGCTGACGTCTGACCGATCAGTTTCAAAAACTGTCCTCACTAAAATTTGCGGCATAATGTTTCGTTACGGCTGATTTTGACTGAACTAAAGCGTTTGATGTTTGATTCTTCTATGCAAATGTTTCCTCCCTGGCAGCCGTGGTTCAACTCCCCGCTGTTGCTCTCGCATGGGCTGCTTTCTCTGTTCAATGTGCGGTTCGCGGTTCACTATGCGGAACGGATTCCGGCCCAGGGCTGCTTTTTGGTGGTGAGCAATCACCGGAGTTTTCTGGATACGCCGCTGATTATGCAGGGGCTGAACCGAACGGTGCATTTTGCTTGCCACCGCTACTTGAGTCAAGTGCCTTTGGTGCGAGAGGTGGTTTTAGGGCTGGGCTGTTTTCCCCTAGCAACGCGACCTAAGGCTGAGCTGAGCCTGTTTCGGCAGGCGACGGCACTCCTCAAGCAAAATAAGCTAGTGGGGCTGTTCCCGGAGGGTGCTATGGCGATGACCACGGCCCGATCGCCTCAATCGGTGGTGCCGTTTCAACGCGGGTTTGCCCACCTGGGTCTGCGATCGCCGCCGACGGTGCGCGGGATTTTGCCCATTGCGATCGCTGCCCATACCGAAACCCAAGAGCCTGCGGTGCCGCTGCATGTTCTGAGTGCTTTTGACCCAACTGAGCCGCTGTTTCGGCAACAGGGCTGCCACCCGGTGGTTTTATATCGTCAGGTTAGCCTCATTGTGGGACAGCCTCTCTGGCTGACTCTAGAGCTGCGCCGCGACTATCGCGGTACCCAAGGGAAGGCGATCGCTCAATCTATTGCTGAAACCTGTCAGGGCCAAATTACCGATCTGCTGCATCAGGGCTGTTACTGAGGACGTTTACTGAGGGCAGTCCTAGGGCATGCTAAGCCTATTCCCTGGATGCCGTTTTTTCCCAGAACAAACAGAACTCAACATTCAAGTTTTAAAGTTCAAGATTCAACGTTCAAAAAACTTCTCTCGTCATGTCAGTTTTTATTCCGGCCACCCAGCTCATTGCTCCCTGTCCACCCCAGTCTGAGCAGCCGCTTTTTGTGTTTTTGCCAGGGATGGATGGCACGGGCCAGCTTTTGCGGCGACAGTTAGAGGGGTTACAGCCCCATTTTGATATTCGTTGTCTGGCGATCGCCTCTGATGATTTGAGCGATTGGCCGACTCTGACGCAGCAGGTGGTTCAGCAGATTACACCGCTGGTGACGGGCTATCGTCCGCTCTATCTATGTGGCGAGTCCTTTGGGGGCTGTTTAGCGTTGAAGGTGGCACTGGCCGCGCCTCAATTGTGCCAGCGCCTGATTTTGGTTAATCCGGCGACTTCCTTCAGCCGAATTCCCTGGATGAACTGGGCGGGGATTGCGGCACAGTGGTTGCCCAATCCGCTCTACAAGCTGTCCACTGTGGCGCTGGTGCCCCTTCTGACGGAACCAACGCGAGTGGCACCGGGCGATCGCGCAGCTTTACTCGAAGCGATGCAGTGGGTGTCTCCCCAGAGTGCGGCTTGGCGGCTCCAGATGCTGCGACAAATCGACAGTATGTCGTTGGCGCTTGAACAGCTTGTTCAGCCGACGCTGGTGCTCACTGGCGCGAAGGATAAGCTATTGCCTTCGGTGCTGGAGGGCAGGCAATTGGTGTGCCGATTGCCCCAGGCGCAGTTAACGGTGCTGCCCCACAGTGGCCATGCGGCGCTGCTGGAGGCTGAGGTGAACCTGGCGGCGATTTTGTCCCAAAACCAGTTTCTGCCGCAGAAGCTGACGGTTGAGCGGTGATTGCGATCGATGCGGACAATGCTCAGCCCTTTGGGTCGCTTTAAAATGGGGAATATTAAGGGGAGGGTTGAGGGAGTATGGGGTATGTCTAATCGCCTGAAGGTCTGTGATGCGAATACGCTGGCGGGGGATGAGTCGATGCTGGTGCTGGATTTTTTAACGGAGCGGATTACGGTACGAGAGCTGATCCGCAGCCGGGTCTATCAAGAGGTGAAGGACTACAATACCCGTCAGCCGGAGTATTTTCGCGGTCTGGTGCAGCCTACAGCAGCAGAACAAACCCTGAATGGCTTCAGACTTCGCACCCCACGGCAACTGGACTGGCAAAAACAATTTGAAAAGGCGATCGCGGCGTTTTTGAGCAATGGCTTCATTATTCTGGTGGATGATGAGCAGGTCACGGAACTTGAGGAAGAAATTACGGTGGCCCCTGACACTACGGTGACATTTCTGAAGCTGGTGCCTTTGGTTGGGGGATGACGGTGCAGAAGTTAGCTGACCAAGGCAATCACTAAAACTAACGTGAGTACGGGTTAAGCAGTTTTTGGTAACGCCCACTCTAAGTGCAGTTGAGATCGCAGGCGTTGACCCCTCATTGCTGTTGTCATCGGACTTACCTATGTGTCCTTTTCAGAAAACAGAGCAGTCAGATCGCGATAGCCACTGAGCACCCGAACAACCTCAACGCCCTCCTCGATTGGGCGATAAAAAATCAGGTAATCTTTCACTGGAAAACTTCTCAGCTCCTCTGCTAACTCGATCCTCAGCCGTCCCATACTTGGAAACGTCGCCAGTTTTCGACAAGTCTGATTAATCAGGTTGAGCAAATCCTCCGCAGCATTCAGACTGCCGACTTCCGCTATGTAATCAATTATTTTTTCAATATCTCGACTGGCTGGGGCTGTAAATCGACACAGAGTGCTCATTTAGCCAGCCTGAGTTCGTTTTTGCTGAAGTTTTTCACGAATCGATCCAAACACCTCATCCTCACTCAACACGTCGCCCCGTTCAGACGCCTTAAGTCCAGTTTGGATTTCTGCTTTCAGTGTTTCGTAACGCCCCTGATAAATCCGCTCTAACTCCTCGTAATTCTGGATTGCAGCTAAGACTACATCCCCCGGCGTTGAAAAGCGTCCCGTTTCCACTTGCTGGTTGATAAAGTGTTCTAGCTGCGGGGTCAGAGAAATTTCCATCATTCAAACCTGCCAGTGGACGGACTTGCTCCTATCCTAACGGGGAAGCCTGGAGCAGACCAAAATCAAAGGGTCACCTATACGCCGAATTTCAGGATAGATAATGGATTTTCGATACATCTGTTCTGATTTCAGCCGTTTTATCGGAACATGAATCTCATGCTGTAGCGGCAAGTTGGTTGCAAGCTGCTTTAACAGGAAAGATTCATGGCATGATCTCAGTTCAGTGTATTGCCAGTTCTATTCTGTTCTAACGCGCCTGCCGCTAGAGCCAAAAATCTTACCCAGCCAAGTACAACGCCTGATTGAGCAAAGTCTTTGCTACTTGGAAATCCAAACTTTGCAATTATGAAGATTATCAGCGTGCCCTTTCTCGATTGAGTGATCTAGGCTTGTCTGGTGGTGTTGTGTTTGATGCATTGCTGGCTAAGGTTGCCCCGCGAGGCCGCAACCTGGATGTGCTGACCTGCGCCAACGAGGTGTTTTTTTGTGAATGTCACTGGTGATGAGATTCAGCGTCTAGTGGGAGGTTGGAAACTCTAAGATAAGTCTACCCAGACGTTGGTTCAGAGATTGAGATGGGTAAAACACAGAAGGTAAACCAATCCGCCCTTGCCCCAGCACGCTGTCTGGAACTGATTGAGGCGATCGCGGCAGAACAGCTTCCACCCAGACAGTATGAGTACGACTTGAAGCAATCTGCGATCGGAGCCGAAATTCTGCGTCTGAGCCGTACCGAGCTGGCCACCCTAGCCTTGATCATGATGCGATGGCATCGTAGAGAAAGCCAAAAACGCAGAGTGGCGGATGCTGCTCAAGCTGCAATTAACACAAAAGAACTTCCACACCCAGGGGCTGAAGCATTGGAGTGGCAGACTCCGATGCTGGCGGAAGCCGCCGAAGCCAGAGCAAAAGTTATCGCGGGTTTCAGGCAGGTTTGGTCAGCGCTGATGCAAATTTTGCGGCAGCGACTGTCGTTTACCGAAGCGGACGTGATCGAAATTTTGGCCGATGCCCGTGAAGACCAGGTGTTTGGTTGCTGGCAATATAGCCGAGTCGTGAAAGTGGTGCGGGATTATCTCAGCGAACACCCCCTCACCCCTACACTCGAAACGCAGATCGAGCAGCTTTACCAGTATTTAGAAAAAATATCTTGGCACAAGCAGGATGCACTCAAGTTAAGGCAGCTGTACGCCGCTGATTCTGAGCAAGTCCCGATTCTTCCCGGCGAAGCTTGGTCTGACTGCGCGATGAAAATGCTAGAAACACTCCCCCCGAAAACGCGATCGCACTGGGTAAAGCTGCTGAACGACTGTGTTCAGAGTTCTGGCAGTAAACCGAGTGCCAAATGGCTCAAGGCCGCAGACCCGCATCGTCAGGCCGTTGGGCTAGCGCCATTGCAGCAAGCATTGCTACAGTGGCTCCCCTTGGTTAATCAGCCGCGCACACAGCCCTTGCCAGACTGGCGTGGTATAGCGGATTGTATTCACGACCAAAATGCTGACATTTTGAAAGGCTTGGTGTGGCTCTGTGCGGATCAATCTGACGCTGAACTAGCCCGCGCCCTCAATCAATTGGCAGTGTCGGCCTATCGCAAACTCCCCGGCATTGGCCCACGCTGTGTCAAGTTAGGAAATGCCTGTGTTTGGGCACTGGGTCAAATGCCCACTCCAGAAGCGATCGCCCAGCTTGCGCTCCTTAAAGCCAAAGTCAAGTTTGGGAGTGCTCAAATTGGCATCGAAAAAGCCCTCAATGCAGCGGCTGAGCGAACTGGCATGTCACGAGACGATATTGAAGAGATTGCAGTACCAACCTACGGGCTAACCCTTGAGTAACCAGTTCCAGATTTGATGTTTCAAGTCTTTTCAAACCTAGGTTTTGGCTAGTTACTATTCCTTGAGGAACCAGTGCCAACAGCCAGATGGCGATCGTGGTCGTCAAGCGATCGCGGCGCATTGGTGATTGCCGTGGCTATAACTTGTTGTGTGCGATCTAGGAATATTTCTTCAGCCAGTTTTCTAGATCTGAAGGGGCAGTAAAGTCTAGAAGTGCCTCACCCAATGCTTCTAATTGTTCCAGCGAGAGATTACCGATGGTGGCTTCTTGTGCAGGGGTAATCGAGCCAATGCGACGGTTGAGCTGACGGATGACCAGCGATCGCTCTCCGTCAAGTTTCCCTTCAGCCTTGCCCTCGGCCTTGCCTCTGGCCTCAGCTTCCGACTCAATCTCCTGGTAGATGACCGACTCGCGCATGATGTCTCTCCGCAATATCCGGTGAATCGTCTCCTTCTCCAATAATAAACCAGCCAAAATTCCGCTGGCGGCCAACACATCACTCTGCACCGTGCGGTCTGATGTCTGGTCTACCCGTCGTGCAATTTCCCGCAGCACCTCGACCCGGTTCGTCGTCTGACTCAGCACCGCAAACGGCCATAAGCCCGGTGCCGACCAAAATAGTTCCGTTGGCTGCTCCCACAATCGCACCACTTCAAACTCTCCGCGTAAGCCTGGTATTGCAAAGGTGGTCTCATAGACGCGCTGGGATTGGGTGTGGCGTAGATACACCACAATCTGTCGCATTTGTTTTTGGGGATAGCGCCGAAATCCCCTCAGCCTGTAATCCGCCATTCTTGACCCCATATCTGGGTCTGGGGCTGTCTGGA
>CAZXWR010000196.1:0-7763 GCA_964644325.1 uncultured bacterium | reverse complement strand
AAACTAGGCCCGCCTTAATCGCGGAAGTCAAAAAAGCCTCACCTAGCAAAGGGGTTTTTCGGGAAGATTTTGACCCCGTGGCGATCGCCCAAGCCTATGAGACAGGAGGTGCAAGCTGCCTATCCGTTCTGACCGATCGCGAATTTTTTCAGGGTAGCTTTGAAAATTTAAGCCGGGTGCGGCAGGCCGTCACGCTTCCCCTACTGTGCAAAGATTTTATTTTGTATCCCTACCAGATTTATCGTGCCCGTGCCCATGGAGCCGATGCGGTGCTGCTGATTGCCGCTATCTTGAGCGATCAAGATCTAGCTTATTTCGTCAAGATTGCCCGTTCCATTGGAATGTGCGCCCTCATTGAAGTCCATACACTTGCGGAACTCGATCGGGTGCTGACGATTCCTCACGTTGAACTGATTGGCATCAACAATCGCAATCTCGAAGATTTTTCCGTCACGCTACAAACAACCTGTACCCTCATTGAACAGCGCTTACCGATGCTGCAATCCCGCAATTTAACCTTAGTGAGCGAATCTGGTATTCATCAGGCGGCAGATGTCCAAACCGTTGCCAACGCTGGTGCTCACGCCATTCTTGTCGGTGAATCGCTGATCAAAGATACACCCGATACGCCTGTTTTTGCCTCAGAGACTGAGCGGATGCAGACTAAAATCGCAGCACTTTTGCCAACCTGAAGTGTTATTTCAAAACAGTATTTGGCGAAAAATTTACGGTATCCTAACTGAATTACGGGTTTCGCACCAAAGATGCCCTCAATCCCACAGGGGTTGCAGCAGATCATCCCACGACTGGCAGTATGATCAACCCTGACGATGGGCCCCCCGCGTACATAGGCCGCCCGCGTCCAAATGTGAACGCTGCCACCATCACTCGTGCTGCAACGCAGTCCGCATCGTGGCTCGCGACCTAACGGGTCATTGAGAACCCAAACTCATCTGAATTCTACCCATGTCGTTGTAGGGAACACCGTGTGGCGAAACAGTTGGAAATTTTTGGGGACAGTGGCTTATCCCTACCCTCATCCCCCCCCACTGACCGCTCCGAACCCTCGGCACCGGAAGCGGTTGAGGTTGATGCCCAAGCACCTGCTGGGGCCGCACCCGATGCAGTCGCAACAACGCTAAATCCAGCGTCCCTGGATGCGGAGACCTTGGCCGATACTCTACCGCTCAAAGAACCTTTGTCTGAAGTCATTGCGGGTGCCATGCTCGACGGTGATTCGAGCTGGGTCTTGGTGGATCCACCCTCCGATACCCAGCGCATTCATCAGCTGGAGCAGGCCCTGCATCAATGTCAGCTCTATATCGATGAACTTAAGAAAACCCTGGTCGATCAGTCTTTTTTAGAAGAACAGCTCGCCACCACGGAATCCTTCTCCCATATCCAAAAACAGGCAATTGAAGCCCTGAAAATGCAGGTTGCGGACACCCAATCACTCCAGGCTGAATTTGCCCAGGTGCAGCAGCAGTTGGAAGACCTCCAGTCCCGCCACCGTGATACAGAAGCGATCGCCCAGGCCCGGGAAGCGGAGCATAGCGACCTCCAGCAGCAGATCCAGCAAAACGAAGCAGAACTGGTGCAGCTCCGGGACAAGAATGCTCAAGTCACCGCTCAGCTCGATATCTTACAAAGTTCCATCGTCCAAGAAACCCAGCAGCGGATTATCGCGCAAAAAACCGCCGATCGACTACGGGCCGACCTGCGGCGACAGGAGGTTGTTATTCAGGGCTTAGAAGAAAAACTCCAGCAGTCAGATGGTCTGCTGCAGCAGCGGGAAGACATTATTGCAACCCTGCAAAATTTAAGCCAGCCAGACTCGCAAAAGAATCAATTTATTCAAGGCATGAGCGCCACATTACTGAAAGCTCAGCGGCGTATCGCAGAGCTGGAAGATGATCTCTCGAGTCAGACGATCTTGCAGGCTCAACTGCAACATACCACCCAGGAGCTGGAGCAAGATGCCCAATCCTCCCAGTCTCGGGTAGATCAGCTAGAGACTCAGGTGCATGAGCTGCAAGAGCAGGTTCTGCGGCAGGCCCAGCAGGCCAGCGAGTATGAAACCGCCGTCCAGCACTGGAAAACCCGCTGTCGGGAGGCCGAAGACTGGACACAGCGCCTTGCCAAAGCCTGGGACACGCTGGACTCTGATGCTAGACGGCCCAGTACCATCTCGCCTGAACTTGACCAGGCGCTCTCGGATTTGGCAAATTGGCTGAACGGGAACCCCCATCGCTCCCCAGAGGGCATTCCGGCACTTTCGCCGAAGGAATTGCTGCGTTTTCGGAATCGCTAGCTAGAACACTAGGCGCTCAGGGGGTGGTCGAGTCATCATCCCAAAACCGTAGCTGCACAGCCACCAAAATAAACGTCCCTAAGAGCAATAAGGTTGCAGCGGCAGCAGCAAAGCCAAAGTCAAACTGACCAAAGGCCTGTTCGTAGATGTAGTACACCAGGATATTGGTGGAATTGAGGGGGCCCCCTCCCGTCACCACATACACCTGCTCAAAGCTGCGGAGGGTAAAAATAGCGGTTGTGATGATCGCGAAAATTAGCGTAGGCCGCAGCCCAGGCAGCGTAATGTGCCAAAATCTTTGCCAAGCGCTGGCGCCATCCAGTTCTGCGGCCTCGTAACGGCTCACCGGAATCGTCTGAAGACCCGCCAAAAATAGAATGAGATTAAAGCCCAGCTGTTTCCAAATACTGAGCAAAATAAGCACCACCATGGCCCAAGGGGTACTGCCCAGCCAAATAATTGGCTGCACGCCCAAGTGCTGGAGTAGCGCATTCAGGGGGCCTTCAGTTTGAAAAATCCAGCGAAACCCTAAGCCTGCGGCCACTAAAGACACAAAAGACGGCAGAAAGAAAGCGGTGCGCCACAGCCCTCGAAACCGGAGTGGCCGATCGAGTAGGGTCGCTAAACCCAGAGGAACCCCTAAACTGGGGATAACGGTTGCCAGCGTAAAAACAGCGGTATTCTGCAAGATCTGCCAAAAGTCAGGCGTTTGGAGCAGTCGCTGATAGTTGAGTAGACCCACCCAGTGGGTGCCACTGCGGGTAAAATTGCCGCTGGTCACGCTCAGATACAATAGGTAGGCAATTGGCCAAAGGACAAAACATCCCAGCAGCAGCAGTGCCGGGGCTAAGAAGAGCCAACCGGTTGCTGGGTCAGAGGGGGCAGTAGAAGTATTTGACTTCATCGGGCGAGCGGTACGTCAGCCCCACCTACTGTAGCGATTCTAGGCAGGCTCTGCGAAACCCATGACTCAAACTTTTCCTTCCGCCCAAGGCGCAACAGCGGTACCCTTGAGCGCTCAAGACGCCACTGCCCATGTGCTCTGTTCCCCGCCAGTGATGCCCCATGACTCCCACCGGGCTACCCAGCGTCTGAAACTGGGGATCTTGGCCTCTGGTTCTGGCAGCAACTTTGAGGCGATCGCCCAGGCCATTGCCCAGGGCACGCTGGCCGCAGAGGCAGGGGTGCTGATCTATAACAACCCGGCAGCCACCGTGGTCGAGCGATCGCGGCGCTATGGGGTCCCTGCCGTGCTCCTCAATCACCGTCAGTACCGGAGCCGGGAAGCCCTGGATCATGCCCTCGTCGAAACGCTCCAGCACCACAGGGTTGACCTGGTCGTCATGGCGGGCTGGATGCGGGTGGTCACCCCAGTCCTCCTCACCGCTTTTGCAGGGCGGGTGATCAATATCCACCCCAGTTTACTGCCCAGTTTTCGGGGGCTACATGCGGTGGAGCAGGCCCTAGCCGCCCAGGTCAAAATTACAGGCTGCACGGTTCACTGGGTGGTGCCGGAGGTCGATAGCGGTCAGATTCTGATCCAAGCAGCGGTGCCAGTGTTGCCGGACGATACCCCAGACAGCCTCCATGAGCGGATTCAGGTGCAGGAACACCGCATCCTTGTCGAGGCGATCGCTCGGATTGCCGCCCAATTAGCGGCGGCTTCTGTAGAATCATCAGATGCAGTGCGGATGGATCACTAGAGTAAAACAGCATGGGTAGAAGAACAGGACTGTATCGTGGGCTGAATCGTGGGCTGATCGGGCTGCTGCTGAGCAGCTTTTTCGTGGTGGGGCTAGGACTGACGGGCTGTCAACTGCGCACCGATGCGGCCCGCGTCCCCCAGCTCGTCCTCAGCAGTCTCAGCGATCCCAAAACCTTTAATGCAGTGCTGCGCCAGGAAGTGAATCCTATTTTCAACCTGATGAGTGAGGGGTTAGTGGTCGAGAATGGGGAAACAGGGGAAATTGAACCTGCCCTGGCGGAATCTTGGACGACCTCCGACGACGATAAAACCATCACCTATACCCTGCGGCAGGGGCTGAAGTGGTCTGATGGTGAACCCCTGACGGTGGACGACGTGGTGTTTACCTTCAACCAGGTCTACCTCAATGAAGCCATCCCCACCGACACCCGTGACATCCTGCGGATTGGCGAATCGGGGGCTTTACCCCAAGTGCGCAAGCTGGATGAGCGCCGCGTCGAATTTTCGATTCCGGAACCCTTTGCCCCTTTTCTCCGGGTGACGGGCATTGGTCTGCTGCCGCAGCATGTCCTACAGTCTGCCATTGACACCCAAGATGCCGAGGGACGACCCAAGTTTTTATCGACCTGGGGCGTGGATACCAATCCCCTCTCTCAGATTGTGGTGGCCGGCCCCTATCGGCCCGAGAGCTTTCGCGTTGGCGAGCGGGTGGTGCTGCGGCGCAACCCCTACTACTGGCGTACCGATGCCCAGGGGCAGTCTCAGCCCTACATTGACCGAATTGTGCTCCAAACCGTTGAGTCCACCGACACCGACCTGCTCCAGTTTCGCTCCGGCGGGCTAGATATCACGACGGTCAGCCCCGACTACTACGCACTGCTCAAAAAAGAAGAGCAAAAGCTGGGCTTTAAAATTTACAACGGCGGGCCTTCCCTGAGTACGCTCTTTATTTCCTTTAACTTAAACACAGGCCGCAACCCAGAGGGAAAACCCTTTGTAGATCCAATTAAGTCGCAGTGGTTTAACGAGGTGAAGTTTCGTCAGGCGATCGCCTACGGCATCAATCGCCAGCAGATGCTGAACAATATCTTTCAGGGGCTGGGGGAACCTCAGCACTCCATGATTGCCGTTCAAAGCCCCTACTACTATGCGCCCGAGGCAGGGCTCACCACTTACAGCTACGACCCCGAGAAAGCCAAAGTACTCTTGCTGTCCGGGGGGTTCCAATACAACGCAGTTGGACAACTCTTAGACAAAGCGGGGAATCGCGTCCGCTTTTCCCTGATTACCAATGCGGGGAATAAAATTCGCGAATCGATGGGGGCGCAAATCAAGCAAGACCTCTCCAAAATTGGCATCCAGGTAGACTTCAACCCCATGGCCTTTAATGCTCTGGTCGAACGCTTAACGACCTCCAAACAGTGGGACTGCTATCTGCTCGGGTTTGGCGGCGGCGGCGTTGAACCCAACAGCAGCTTTAATATTTGGGCCGTTGATGGCGGGCTCCACACCTTTAACCAAGGCCCAGTCAATGAAAATGACCCACCGACCCCTGGCCGCAAAGTCGATGACTGGGAACAGCAAATCAACGACCTGTACATTCAGGGGGCACAGGAACTGGATGAGGCCAAACGCAAAGCCATCTACGCGGAAGCCCAAGAGCTAGTCCAGGAGTACCTGCCCTTCATCTACATGATTAATCCCCTGTCCTTCTCGGCGGTGCGCGATACGGTGGAAAACGTGAAGTATTCTGCCCTGGGCGGGGCGCTCTGGAATATTCATGAGTTAAAGATTGCTGCCGATGGCCAGCCGATGGCGCGACTCCTGGAGTAACCACGCACCCGGATCTGCTGCGGCGCCAAACCGCAGCCCAGCGCTGGAATAGCGCGAGCCGTTGGCAATGGCTGGGTCAGGCATTAGGATGAAACGTATGTCCTGCGCGATCGCCGTTGAGTCAAGGAATGACAGATGGATACCAAAGCCTTTAAGCGTTCACTCCACCAGTCGGATCACTACTTTCGCAAAGGATTCGGCCATGAGGCTGTGGTATCCCCGCTGCTCCAGGAAGAATACCAAAGCAGCCTGATTCAGCAAATCCGGAATAACGGCTACACCTTAACCCGAGGCGAAGTCACCATTCGGCTGGCGGAAGCCTTCGGCTTTTGCTGGGGCGTAGAACGGGCGATCGCCCTAGCCTACGAAACCCGCCAACAGTTCCCCCAGGAGCGCATCTGGATTACTAACGAGATCATCCATAATCCCTCCGTCAACCAGAAGCTCCGCGAGATGAACGTGGAATTTATCCCGGTGAGTGACCAGGGCCAAAAAGATTTTTCAGTGGTAGCGGGCGAGGATGTGGTGATCTTGCCCGCCTTTGGTGCCAGCGTCCAGGAAATGCAGCTATTGAATGACAAAGGCTCCACCATCATGGACACCACCTGCCCCTGGGTCTCGAAGGTGTGGAACAGCGTTGAGAAGCATAAAAAAAGTGACTTCACCTCAATTATTCACGGCAAGTACAGGCACGAAGAAACCATCGCCACCAGTTCCTTCGCCGATACCTACCTGGTGGTGCTCAACCTGAATGAAGCGAACTATGTCTGTGACTACATCCTGAACCCTGGGGAAACAGCCGCAGCGCGATCGCAGCGAACCGCTGAATTTCTCGCCAAGTTCAAAAATGCCTACTCAGACGGGTTTAACCCGGAAACAGACTTGGTGCGGGTGGGGGTTGCCAATCAAACCACCATGCTGAAGGGTGAAACCGAAGAAATCGGGAAACTGTTTGAGCACACCATGATGCGCAAGTACGGTGTCACGGAACTCAACGACCATTTTATGAGCTTCAACACCATCTGCGATGCCACCCAAGAGCGGCAGGATGCCATGTTCCAGCTCGTGGATGAGCCCTTGGATCTCATGGTTGTGATTGGCGGCTACAACTCCTCGAATACGACGCACCTCCAGGAAATTTCCATTGAACGCCAGATTCCGTCCTTCCACATTGACAGCGCCAGCCGCATTGGGCCGGGCAACCAGGTCGAGCATAAACCCCTGAATGAACCCCTGGTAGTGACCCCCAACTGGCTCCCCGATGGCCCCATTACCGTGGGAATTACCTCTGGTGCCTCTACCCCTGACCGGGTAGTGTCGGACGTTTTGGAGAAAATCTTCGAGCTGAAGGGCGCTGCCATGACAACGGTCTAACCAGTCTGACAAGAGCACCCCACTGGCTGACTTCGCTGTTTTCTGGCTCCCATGCCAGGTTGAATACAGCCCGCCCAGCCCCAGACAAATGCCGCCTCAAAGCAAAAAACGTTGGTGCGATGAAGCCAAAGCAACTTCGGCAGACCCTAGAGCAAATCCTGGCGACCCAGCAAGCGATCCAAGAACGACAGCTCCAGCAACAGTCTGATATCAATCGCCTCATCGAGTTGATTGAGCGGTTAATTGACTATTCCGTGGAAAGCGCTACCCAGCAGCTAACCCTAGAGGAACGGCTGAGGACACTGGAAGCCCGCAAGCGACGGCTAACCCACCCAGAGGATCTCAGACCTGAGTTCAGACCTGACCTCAGACCCGACCTCAATGATTGACGGCTGGTTTTACGGTTCGCGGTCGGAATAGATGGGAGTGTTCTGGATGGTACAGCCGCGATCGCGCCGTATCTTGGGGGTCGCGGGCCGCGAGTGCCGGACTAATCAGATAGAGCGTGGTGCGCTCTAGGTGCTCGTCACGGGTCAGCTG
>CAZXWR010000195.1:0-7786 GCA_964644325.1 uncultured bacterium | reverse complement strand
TCTTGCTCCCTCTCCCACTTTGGGAGAGGGCTGGGGTGAGGGCGAAACAATCTTGAAATGACCGACCTTATTTAATTCGCAATATCTAATTCACAATCCCAAGAATTTCAAGAAGGGTAATCTCCCTTACCGACCGGATAGCGACCCTGACGATACTGTGGGTGGACAACGACTGGCCAAATAGGGGACTGGAACAGTCGGGGTCGGTTTCAAATGCTTTACTCAGCACCGTAGCATTTCGTGACCCGCTAGATTACTGTATTTACGTTCAGGTATAGGGAAACTCTACCCATGCAAGATACTGCGATCGCTGTTATTGATGCTCGTGAAATTTTAGACTCACGGGGTCGTCCAACCGTGGAAGCAGAGGTTATTTTGAATTGCGGCGCTTACGGCATTGCCCAGGTGCCCAGTGGGGCCTCAACGGGTAGCTTTGAAGCCCACGAACTCCGAGACGAAGATGGCAATCGCTACGGCGGCAAGGGGGTTTTACAGGCTGTCGAGCATGTTAAAACTCGCATTCAGTCCGAACTCATCGGGATCGATGCCCTCAACCAAACGGAAGTAGACCAGGCCATGATTGACCTGGATGGATCAGCCAATAAGTCCAACTTAGGGGCCAACGCGATTCTGGCAGTCTCCCTGGCGACGGCAAAAGCAGCGGCGGATGCGTTAGGGCTGCCCCTCTATCGCTACTTGGGTGGCCCCTTGGCTAACGTGCTGCCCGTTCCGCTGATGAACGTGATTAACGGGGGAGCTCACGCCGACAACAATGTGGACATTCAAGAGTTTATGATTGTCCCCCACGGGGCTTCATCCTTCAAAGAGGCGTTGCGCTGGGGGGCTGAGGTTTTTACGTCCTTGAGCCAGGTCTTGAAGGCTAAGGGCCTACTCACAGGCGTGGGCGATGAAGGTGGGTTTGCGCCCAATCTCGGGTCTAATCAGGAAGCCCTGGACTTGCTGATTTCGGCAATTGAGAAAGCTGGATTCCAGCCCGGTGCTGAGGTAGCCCTAGCCCTGGATGTCGCGGCCAGTGAGTTTTATAAGGACGGTCAATACACCTATGACGGCACGGCCCATTCCCCCACAGAGCTGATTGAATATCTATCGGGGTTAGCCGAGCGCTATCCGATTGTCTCCATCGAAGACCCCCTCCACGAGGAAGACTGGGAACATTGGCAAACCTTGACCCAAACCCTGGGCGATCGCGTCCAAATTGTAGGTGATGACCTGTTTGTGACCAACCCCATCCGGCTGCAAAAAGGCATTGACCAGCAATCGGGCAATACCATCCTGATTAAACTGAATCAGATTGGCTCCCTTTCGGAGACCTTGCAGACCATCGACCTCGCCACCCGCAACAGCTATCGCTCTATCATCAGCCATCGTTCGGGCGAGACTGAAGATACCACCATCGCCGATTTAGCCGTTGCAACTCGGGCCGGACAAATTAAAACAGGCTCCCTCTGTCGCAGTGAGCGCGTTGCCAAATATAACCGCCTGCTGCGGATCGAAGATGAGCTGGGCGAACTCAGCGCCTACGCTGGCGCCATTGGCCTTGGGCCGAAATGGCAGGGTTAAACTCTGTTTGCCCCAGTAATTGAACCCTAGGACATCAAATTCATCCACCCCTTCACACCAAAAAAGAGGAGCAAAACTGCTCCTCTTTTTTGGTTCCCTTTTCTTGTAAATCTGAAGTCCAGCTCTGGGCTTAGAACAAGCCCAGGGTCAAAGACTTATCAATGGGGAACGTTGCCCCAATTCCCAGCCACAGCGTCACAGCGGTACCAAACAAGAACATGCTGGTAGCCACCGGACGACGGAACGGGTTTTGAAACTTGTTGACGTTCTCAATAAAGGGAATCAGCATCAAGCCCAGTGGAATTGCCGTTTGCAGGGCGATGCCCAGCAGTTTATTCGGCACCACGCGCAAAATCTGGAACGCTGGGTATAAATACCATTCCGGCAGAATTTCCAGCGGGGTTGCAAAGGGGTTCGCCGGCTCACCCACCAGCGCCGGATCTAAGACCGCCAAACCGATGCAAAGGGCAATCGTGCCCATGATCACAACCGGAAAAATGTAGAGGAGGTCATTGGGCCAAGCAGGTTCGCCATAGTAGTTATGGCCCATGCCCTTCTTGAGCTTTGCCTTAAGGCTCGGATCGCTCAGATCCGGCCGCTTTAAAATCTTCGCCATGGTTAATTCAAATTCTCCTTCTCAGTGAGCATTGGTAAAAGCAAATGGCTTTAGGAAAAGAACGGATGCAGAAAATTTAAGAATCTTCGTCAAGCCGAAAGAAGTACCGCAGTCTCAAAGGCCCGCACATTACAAAGGCCCTGAAATACCCTGCTTCCGAATCATCAAGAAGTGCAGCAGCATAAAGACCGCAATCAGCCAGGGCAAGACAAAGGTATGCAGACTGTAGAAGCGTGTGAGGGTTGATTGACCCACACTGGCACCTCCCCGGAGGAATTCAACCATCAGGCCACCCACCACGGGAATTGCATCAGGCACACCCGAAACAATCTTGACGGCCCAGTAGCCAACCTGATCCCAAGGCAATGAATACCCCGTCACGCCGAAAGAAACGGTAATCACCGCCAGCACAACGCCGGTCACCCAGGTCAGTTCCCGAGGCTTCTTGAAACCACCGGTCATGTAAACGCGGAAAACATGCAGAATCATCATGAGAACCATCATGCTGGCAGACCACCGATGCACAGATCGGATCAACCAACCGAAGTTCACTTCCGTCATGATGTATTGAATGGAGTTAAAAGCCTCAGTTACCGTCGGCTTATAGTAAAACGTCATCGCAAATCCAGTCGCAAACTGGATAATGAAGCAAACAAGCGTAATTCCGCCGAGACAATAAAAAATATTAACGTGAGGCGGTACGTACTTACTTGTGACGTCCTCGGCAAGCGCTTGCACTTCCAAGCGCTCATCAAACCAGTCGACCACTTTGCTCATAAAACAAAAGATTCCTGAAAAATGTATCGCTCTTCATAAATGAATGTAACACAGTCTTTGTATAGGGTTCCCCCAGGCTGGGCCAAGGTTATACCCGTTTTGAGGCGGCGGGTTAACAGGAAGGAATCGACCTCTCTTGCCCCGTCAAACAGGCCAAGTCAATGCCTGTTGCAGCTTCCTTTCTGATCGCTGTGGGTGGGCTTTCAGGCGGCAGATGCCCCATCCCGCCAAGCTTGACCCTGCTGCTGCTGTCCAGGGTTAACAAAACTTTAGGAAGTCACCATTGCTTCTCAGGATTTACCCGCCAGAATTCGGTTGGGAGAGATTGGAGCAGCGGCACCGATATGTTGACTTCAGGGGGGCGCGATGGGTGATGGACGGGAGACTTTTAAGGCGCGGCTTTCGCGGAAAATGTGGAGAGCCGCTCAGATTATCGCTAAGATCAGGGCAATATGAAAAAAATTCTGGTTCGGATTCTCTGTGTTGTACTGGTTCAGGTTTGCCTTCTGGGGCTGAGTGGTCAGGCCCTGGCCTTTACCGAAGAACAGCAGCTGTTTAATGAAGCCTGGCGCATTATCAATCAAGCGTATGTGGATGATTCGTTTAACCAGCAAAATTGGTGGAAGCTGCGGGAGAAAACCCTGCACCAAAACCTGAATAATCGGGAAACGACCTACAAAGCGATTCGAGAGATGATCGCAGGCCTAGAGGATCCCTTTACCCGGTTACTGGTGCCATCGCAGTACCAGAGTCTACGCACCAGCACAGCAGGGGAACTCACTGGGGTAGGGCTCCAGATCACCATCAATACTGAAACCGATCATCTAGAGGTCATTGCCCCCATTGAGGGTTCACCTGCTGCGATCGCAGGGCTCCAGCCCCACGACCAGATCCTAGAGATTGACCATGAACCTGCGGCCAACTTTACGCTCGATGACGCCGCTGAACGGATGCGGGGCAAGATTGGCACAACGGTTACCCTCACCGTTCAGAAAAATCGTAACGGGGTGTTGCAGCCCTTAGAAGAAGTTGTCCTGACCCGCGATCGCATTGAGCTGCATCCGGTGCGGAGCGAGGTACGCCAAGGGCCACAGCAAGAAAATATTGCCTATATTCGGCTCAACCAGTTTAATGCCAACGCGACACGGGAAATGCGTCAGGCCATCCAGGATTTAGAGCGGCAGGGGGTAGCGGGCTATATTCTCGACCTACGGAATAACCCCGGCGGGCTGCTTCAGGCCGGGGTCGATATTGCCGAGCTGTGGATGGATCCCCAGCCCATTGTCTACACGGTCGATCGCCATGGCGTACTGGGCAGTTTTTCGGCCATTCGTGAGCCCCTGACCCACAAGCCTTTGGTGGTGTTGGTGAATCATGGCACCGCCAGCGCTAGCGAAATTTTGGCAGGGGCGCTTCAGGATAGTGGTCGGGCGAAGCTCGTGGGTGAAACGACCTTCGGGAAAGGTTCCATTCAGTCTCTGTTTGATCTGTCCGATGGCTCTGGCATCGCGGTCACCATTGCCACCTACGAAACGCCCAGTCACCGCAACATCAACAAAGTCGGCATTCAGCCAGACTACGAAGTGAGTCCGGTAGCGGATGCGATCGCCCAAGAGCCGCTGGATACCCAGTACGACTTTGCCGCCAACCTCCTCACAAAACCCCAGGCGATCGCAGGTGCAGTACGGTAGCCGAACCTATCACGACCCGCTCCACGGGGCCATCACCCTCAATCCCCAAGATGATGTTGAGGCGCTGCTGATTCAGCTGATTGACACGCCTGCCTTCCAGCGACTGCGTCGAATTCGGCAGCTAGGCACCGCCAGCTTCACATTTCATGGCGCGGAGGGGTCGCGCTTCACCCATTCTCTGGGGGTGATGCAGGTGGCGCGGCGGGCCTTCGATCGGCTCCAGATCCAGTACCCAGAACTGAGTTCCCACCGGGCCGTTGTCCTCTGTGCCGCGCTCCTCCATGATGTGGGCCACGGCCCCTGGAGCCATACCTGTGAGGATATTTTTCAAACCCAGCATGAAGCCTGGACGTTGCGCATCTTGCAGGAACATGAACCGTTGCGCCAGCGTTTAGATGGGTTCGACCCGGATTTAATTCAGGCGTTGGCGGCGGTGTATCAGAAGCAGTATTCGGTACCGCTGGTGCACCAGCTCATTACCAGCCAGCTCGACTGCGATCGCCTAGACTATCTGATGCGGGACAGCTACTTCACTGGCGCTTCCTATGGTCAGCTCGATCTCGATCGGCTATTGCTGGCCCTAGACTATGATCCCGCGACCCAGCAGCTTGTGATTCGACCGAAAGGGCTGGCGGCCACCGAACACTACCTGGTGGTGCGCTACTTCATGTATACCCAGGTTTATAACCACCCCAAAAATATTGCCTCGGCCTGGGGGTTAGAACGCCTCTTTCATCGAGCAAGACAACTCTATCAAACAGGGCAGCTCACAACCGATGCTGTGATGGGTCAGTGGCTGGGACTGCCCCAGCAGCCTATTACCTTAGCGGACTACATCGCCGTGGATGATGGCGTGCTCAGCTACCACCTCCAGCAGTGGAGCGCCCACCCCGATTCGATTCTGAGCGACCTTTGCCGCCGCTTTCGCGATCGCGATTTATTGAAAGCCCAGAGCATCAGCCAGATGAGCCCCGCTCAGCAAAAAAAACTCCAGCAGCAAGCAGCCCACCTGGCCGAGATGCGGGGGTGGCTGCCTGAGTACTACATTGGCGTGCAAACCTCAACGACGCGGGGGTATACCCTCTATCAGCGCGGCATCAAGGTGCGTACCGCGGCCGCACTCGTAGAAATCAGCGACATTTCGCCCCTGATTCAGGCCCTCAGCCAACCCTCCCACCAGGCCTGGTTTATCTATCCAAAGGTGCTAGAGTCCGACCTCAGAACTATGGTTAAGTGAGCATGAGTCTGCCTGGGCATCTGGGGCCAAAAACGCGCTCAAAGCGTCCGGCGGAGACTTGCAATATTTAGAGAATCCCCTTAAGCTCTGCAACATTCATTCTCACTTGCCATTGCCTCCTCTTAATAAGACGAGTCCAACCATCCCTGTCGAGAGAACACCCTAGCCAAATCACCCATCGCCCTTGAGGGAAGGGAATGATTTTGCTTTAATGCAGCAGATACAAGCACATCCAAAGTCCAAGAAGCAAAAGTACCGCCATGAATACCAACGTTGACACGAGTCCTGAAAGTTTGGACGATGCAGCGGTCAAGGTCGCTGACGGGGTTGCCCCCCAGCCTGCTGAATTTAACGTCCAGACCGAGGCCCCTGGCACGCTGCTTCCCTTACGGAGTGGTGACAGTCTCAATAGCCAAGAAATTCGCCAAACCCTAGAAAAAGGGCTGCGCTTTCTCGTGCTGTTCCCAGACTTCCTGAGTGAAACCTTCGGCGAATACCAAAAGCCTTTGACCACAGTGGGGTTAGTGTTAGCCGCTGGCCTCGGGATTGCCGTCGCTGATGGAGTGCTGACTCGCCTGAACACGATTCCCTTATTCGCCCCGATTTTTGAACTGATTGGCCTTGGGTTTACGGGGTGGTTTATCGCCCGGTATTTACTCTATGCCGACACGCGCAGCGAACTGATCGAGGAATATCGTCAGGTCAAAACCCGGATTACAGGCGATCGCCCATCTGACAGCTAAACAGTCTCCCGTTATTACACAAGACTCTCGAGATCTTGTTCCTTAGGAACGCGAATTTACTAACGTCGAGATTCTTGCTCTCATCCCCTAACCCCTGCTTCGCACGCCCTGCGGTCTACTCCCAACAGGGGAGAAGGGGAATCGGACTCTTGTTCCCTCTCCCACTTTGGGAGAGGGCTGGGGTGAGGTCGAAACGGTCTTGCAATGACCGACCTTATTTAATGCACGATTCTAGGACAGCTCATTGATGCGTTCAAGCTGCCAGAGAATTTGATTCCCTTCGCGGCGCACCCGAGAAATTTCCCAGTTGCGCCAGATCCACTGGTCGCCGCGACTGGTGACGGCTCCTGCATTGACATCCATCAAGTCAGCCAGTTCTGAACTGGTGATGAGATAGCCTTGGCTGGCAATGGTATCCGCCACTCCTAGGGTTTCAACCAGCTCGCGGAGATGTTGCACACGATGGGCACTGGCAACCGTCGTTTCGGGAGCAGTATGGCCCCGAGTATCTGCAGTGAATTCCGTCATGGCTTCTTTTTGGCGAAGGGACAAGGGCTGCCCTAGGGAAAAAGACCTTGCAATGGTGTCGGCCTGCTCATTCCCAGGGTGACCCGCATGGGCTTTAACATAGCGCCATTCAACCGCGCTGCTGTTTAAGCTATCCAGAATCTGCCATAAATCCTGGTTTAAAACTGTTTTCCCCTGAGCGGTTTTCCAGCCTTTTCGCTTCCAGCCAGCCAGCCACTGGGTGATCCCTTTCTTGACATACTCACTATCGGTATAGAGGGGAATCGCTGCATCGCCCATCGGCCACTGAGGTAATATCTGGAGGGCTTCGATCGCCGCCTGAAGCTCCATGCGGTTGTTGGTGGTCGCCGCTACCCGTCCCCCCATTTCATGGCGAGAACCGTCCTTAAAGTACAGCACAACGCCCCAACCCCCTGGGCCTGGGTTACCAGAGCAGGCTCCATCCGTATAAATTGACTGGACAATCAGGGGGTCAGTCATGAACACTGCCACTGCTGAGGTTTGCCACGATTCGAACCCCCCTTTGGATTAATCGGCACAGGCTTGGCAGGATTGTGTCCCTACCACCAGCGGAGCTGGAAATAGCCTCGGCCAGACTGCTGTAATTCAGTGG
>CAZXWR010000194.1:0-7787 GCA_964644325.1 uncultured bacterium | reverse complement strand
TGTTATGGATAATCGGCACTGGCATTTTTGGCAGCAGAGGCCCCTGGCGATCGCCTTGGTGGGTTTGGCCGCCTTGGTCGGTACGGCCTGTAGCCGAGCATCCCTGGAAAAAGCATTCTCCAGCGACCCCCAGGCCGATCAGTGGAACCCGTCTGGGGCGCAACCCTCGGAGGCCCTACCCGTTGGCTTTCCCAAGGAACTACGCTATCCAGGGGCTGTGTTTGAGCCGCCGTCAGAGCCGCCAGCCACTGCGCCGCAGTCCACAGATGCCACAGGTACCGAAACCCGATGGCGCACCAGTGATACGGCAGATGATGTTGCTGCTTTTTATCAGCAGAAGCTACAGGCCTCTGATTGGCAAGGGTTTCAGCGAACAGTGGTGGATGATATGACCCGCTTGTCCGCTCAACGCGCAGAGCAGCGCATCTCTGTGAGAATCCCGCGTTCTCCGACGTCGGACTCGCCCGCAGCCTCAGCATCAGACTCTAGCTCAGCCCCGCTCCGGTTTACGGTTGCGTTGCAACCGCTCTCGGATACTGCGACTGATACAGCGGCCGCAACCCGTCAACCCGCTGTTTCCACCACCGAGCCTGCGACGACTTTCGCCGACCTCAACGAAACCCCAGGGGCGCTCCAACCCTATGTAGATGCGGTAGCGCAGCTCGCGGTGCTCACCCCAGCGGGGCAAACGAATGAGGGCCAGCCGACCTTGGCTCCCCTACAGGCGATTACCCGTGCCACCTTTGCCCGCTGGCTCGTCGAAACCAACAATCGCATTTACCGCGATCGCCCTGCCCGTCAAATTCGGTTAGGCACGGCGGAGCGGCCTGCCTTCACCGATGTGCCCAAAACCCATCCAGAATTTGCCTACATTCAGGGACTTGCAGAAGCGGGCTATATTCCCAGCGTTTTGTCCGGGGACAGTAGCCAGACCCAGTTTCAACCCAGTGCTCCGCTGACGCGGGAAACCCTCTTGCTGTGGAAGGTTCCCATTGATCGCCAGCAAATCTTGCCGACTGTCGCCGTTGATCGGGTGAAACAGCTCTGGGGGTTCAAAGACGCCAGCCAGATTGCGGCGATCGCCCTATCTGCGGTCGCAGCGGATCACCAGAATAATGAATTGGCCAACATCCGCCGCATGTTTGGCTCAACCCTGCTCTTTCAGCCGAAAAAGCCCGTGACGCGAGCGGAGGCCGCCGCAGCGCTCTGGTTTGTTGGCATCGAAGGCGATAGTCTTTCAGCCCAAGACTTGTTGCGTGCTGAGCAGCAATCAACGGCGCAGTCGTCCGCCACTGATGATAGCCAGAAAGCTGGCCCCTCCAGACCAGCCACCCCCTGACTCTTGGCCGGAACCTTTGTTGTTAGCGGGCGATCAGCCGCTGACTGAGGCGGAGGACAGGTTGCACGACCGCAGGGGTCTGAATGCTGGGATTGGCATGGTTGGGGTTGGCATGGTGGGTAACCTGCTGGTGCCAGCCCCCCAAGAGCAAGAGCGTGACGGCGATCGCATGGGTGAGCAAGATTGTTTGATTTGAGATCTGTTTCATGGTGATGCCCAGCCCCAGCGTTGATCTGTGATTCCTGTTGATCTGTGACCAGTATCGGGGGTGCTTAGCAAGGCAGTTGTGATCTGCTGTGCAAGGTTTTGTGATCTGTATCACAGGACTGTTGCCTGCCCTAACGGAGCATCAGATCCTGGATTAAAGCGTGGGAGCGGTTCCCGATGGGGGATGCCTCAATGTCCGCAAGGGCAAACCTAGAATATTTTAATTGTGGGCATAGAAAAAATAGGACATGGATGAGCTAAACCCGTGGAATGCCTCGGTTAAGCTGGTGGAAGTCTGGCTTCAAGCCCTTAATGCCGTTTACGCAGCAGCTCAGGATTGGGTGCTGATTTCTGGAAGTCTGATTTCTGAAAGTCTGAGTTTTCTGAACGACTGACTTTGTACTCACTAGAAGCTCCTGAATCTATGCCGTTACAGCGCCTCACTCACTGTTGGTCAAGATTTATCCGTTCCCGCCCTGTGCAGCTGTTTTGGGTAACCCTCTTGACCGTGTTGTTGATCCATCAGGCCCTGCCGAGCGTGGCACAACCCGCTTTCCCTGAAATTCGGGGAGTTTGGCTAACGACGAACGACAGTGCTGTGGTTCGCGATCGCGGTCGGTTGCAGGGGGCAATGGCTGAACTGCGGCGGCTAAACTTTAATACGGTTTACCCCGTGGTCTGGAATTCGGGCTATGCCCTTTACCCCAGTGCAGTGGCACAACGCACGGGCATTCAGCCCTTTGTGCATCGTGGACTGCAAGGTCAGGATATGTTGGCCGATACGATTGACCAGGCCCATCGTCAGGGCATGTTGGCGCTGCCCTGGTTTGAATTTGGGTTCATGGCTCCGCCTCTGTCGGAACTGACGCAGCAGCATCCTAACTGGCTGACCCAGCGTCGTGACGGCAGTAAAACCTGGATTGGTGCGGCGGGGGAAGTGGTGTGGCTGAATCCGTTTCACCCCGAGGTGCAGAAATTTTTTGCCGATCTGGTGCTGGAAGTGGTGAGTCAGTACGATGTTGACGGCATTCAGTTTGATGATCACACCAGCCTGCCCAATGAGTTTGGCTACGATGCCTATACTCGTGCCCTTTACAAACAAGAAACCAAGAAAGAGGTACCAGCCAATCCCCAGGATCCTGCCTGGGTGAAGTGGCGGGCGGATAAGATCACGGCGTTCATGGTGCAGCTCAATCAGGCGGTCAAGGCTCGTAAGCCTGCGGCCCTCTTTTCAGTGGCGCCTAACCCCTATCCCACGGCCTACCAGAGCTATCTGCAAGACTGGCTGGGCTGGGTGCGTAAGGGGATTGTGGATGAGCTGATCGTGCAGGTTTACCGGGACAACCTGCAGAACTACCTCACTCAAGTCTCTCGGCCTGAGATTCAGGAAGCACGGCAAAAAATTCCGACAGGCATTGGCATCCTGACCGGGTTGCGAAATCGACCCATGCCGATGCACATGATCCAGTCGAAGGTTCAGAAGGCCCGCTATCAGGGGTTGGGGGTCGCTTTTTTCTTTTACGAAAGCCTTTGGAATCAAGCACCAGAAACTCCCCAAGAGCGTCAAGCGCAGTTTCAGCGGCTCTTTTACAATCCAGCTCCCCGTCCGGCACCGAATCGCTCTCTGGTGCAGGCGGCCCCTGAGCCCTCCAATATCATTGCCACACCTGCGGTCGGGGGCGGGGAAGAAAACTGGTCTGGGGTTAGTACCGCTGCTGTCGATTTACCGTAGCGTCCCCTTGGGGTGCATGACCGCCTGAGATTTGCACAAGGTTTACAGTAAGGTCAGGGTGCAGTAATGTTCCTGTCCGGTTGTGACACGGAAGTTAAGCCTGTTCCCCTGGGCAAATTTAGATGGGTCACCAGGCTGCTATGGCAAAACCGACGATCTTGACCGTTGATGACGATGCGGCGGTGCTGCAAGCCGTGGCCCGTGACCTGCGGCAGCAGTATGGCGATCGCTATCGGATTGTGCGCGCTGACAGCGGCCAGACTGCTTTGGGGGCGCTCCAGGAACTGAAGCTGCGGAATGAAACCGTGGCTCTTTTCCTGGTGGATCAGCGCATGCCGCAGATGAGCGGTGTGGAACTGATTGAACAGGCCACTGACCTCTTCCCTGAGGCCAAGCGGGTGCTGCTCACCGCCTACGCCGATACGGAAGCCGCGATTCGCGCCATCAATTCTGCCAAGCTCGACTACTATCTGATGAAGCCCTGGGATCCACCCCAGGAAAAACTCTACCCGATTCTGGATGACTTACTGGAGGACTGGCTGGCTGATTTCCGACCGCCCTTTGAGGGGATTCGGGTGATTGGCGATCGCTGGTCGCCCCATTCCCACAGCATCAAAGATTTTCTGGCGCGCAATCAAATTCCCTATCGCTGGCTGGATATTGAACAGGGGGAAGCAGCGCGGCAGCTGGTGGACTGTGCCGCTGCAACTGCCGCCACTCCCCCGAAGCTTCCCTTGGTGTTGCTCGCTGATGGCTCACGGCTCACTCAGCCCAGCAACGTCGAAATCGCGGCCAAAATTGGCTTGCAAACCCAAGCCGAAAAGCCTTTCTATGATCTGGTGATTGCTGGGGGTGGCCCTGGCGGGCTGGCGGCTGCGGTGTATGGAGCCTCGGAGGGATTGCGCACGGTCATGATTGAGCGGGAAGCCCCCGGTGGACAGGCGGGCACCAGTTCCCGCATCGAAAACTATCTGGGGTTCCCCACCGGGTTGAGCGGGGGGGAACTGGCCCGCCGCGCCGTGACCCAGGCCCGTCGTTTTGGGGTCGAAATTCTGACGCCCCAAGCGGTGCAGCAGGTCAGGGTGGCGGGTGATTATCGTCTGGTCACCCTCAGCGACGGTACAGACATTAGTTGCCATGCGTTGATTCTGGCGCTGGGGGTTTCCTGGCGGCGGTTGAACATTCCCGGTATTGAACCGCTGACGGGGGCTGGCGTTTACTATGGGGCCGCGCAAACGGAGGCGATCGCCTGTACGGATGAGGATGTGTACATTGTGGGGGGTGCCAACTCGGCGGGTCAGGGGGCGATGTACTTCTCGAAGTATGCCCGTAGCGTAACGATGCTGGTGCGGGGGGACTCTTTGACGAAGAGTATGTCTCAGTACCTGATTGACCAGATTGAGGCGACGCCAAATATTCGGGTGCAGACCCACTGCCAGGTCGTGGAAGTGAAGGGTGCGAAAAACCTAGAGGCTTTGGTGTTACTGGACGGGCAGACGGGGGAAACGCAAACGGTGCCCGCCACTTCCCTGTTTATTTTTATTGGTGCGGTGCCCGCCACGGACTGGCTAGAGGGCGTGGTGCAGCGGGATGAGCGCGGGTTTATTCTGACCGGGCCGGATCTGGCTGTCAGCGGGACACGCCCCGTTCACTGGCCCCTGGAGCGCGATCCCTATCTGCTAGAAACGAGCACGCCTGGTATTTTTGCGGTGGGAGATGTACGGCATGGCTCTGTGAAGCGCGTGGCGTCTGGGGTTGGGGAAGGCTCTATTTGTGTTCAGTTTGTGCATCGCTATCTGAGTCAGTTGCGATGACGCTAGAGATTGCAACCCTGCGACAAATTGAAATTTTCGGGGCGCTGCCGGATGCGGAGCTGGCTTGGCTAATTGCCGAGGGGCAGCAAGTCCAGATCCCTGCGGGCACCTACATTGCCCGCCAAGGTGACCCCCCGGATGGCTTTTACCTGATTCTGGCGGGGGAAACGGAGTGGACGCGTCAGGTGGGCGATCGCGTGGCCCATGCCGTGAACCTGGGGCCGGGGGATATTTTTGCGGAGCTGATCTTGATCCTGGATGAGCCCTACCCCACAACGGGGCGCGCTGTCACCGACCTCACCCTATTTAAGGTTTTGCCTGAAACCTTTTGGGACTTGCTCAGCCGCTGCCGTCAGGTTTTACGGAGCGTGGTTAAAGTGGCCGCAGCGCGATCGCAGATCCATGAATCGGTCACCCAGCAGCAGGCCAAGCTTATTTCCTTGGGGACGATGGCAGCGGGGCTGGCCCATGAAATGAATAACCCCGCTGCGGCGCTGAATCGCAGCAGTCAGATTTTGGGCCAGTCTTTCCTGGATCTCTCGCAACGAACCTTGCGCCTGAACCAGTGGAACTATACGCCAGATCAACGTCAGCTCATTGAGCAGCTGCCAACGGTGGCGCTGGCGCAAGCGCAAGATTTGCCCAAGCTCGATCCCCTGACCCAGAGCGATCGCGAGGATGAGATGGCGGACTGGCTGGCGGCTCAGGGCGTTGACCAGAGTTGGCAGCTGGCCCCGAGCTTTGTGGCAATGGGTCTGGATGTTGTTTGGCTCCAGACTGTCGCGACCCAACTGCCCACCGCAGCCCTTGGGGATGTGTTCACCTGGCTGGCGGCGGCGATCGCGGGGCAGCGGCTACTGGGTGAAATCCAGCAAGGTGCGGCGCGGCTGTCGGAGCTGGTGCAGTCGATTAAGCGCTATTCCCATCTGGACGAAGCGCCTTTGCAGGAGGTCGATGTGCATGAGGGTCTGGATAATACGCTCACCATTTTGGGCTATCAGCTGCGGCAGGCCAATATTGCTGTGGTGCGCGATTATGACGTGACTCTGCCAAAAATTGGTGCCTATGGCGGTGACTTGAATCAGGTTTGGACAAATCTGATCGCCAATGCGATTGATGCCCTGACGGAGGTGCCAACGCCCCAGCCTCAGATCCAGATTCGCACCCGTAGCGAGGGCGATCGCGTTCTAGTGGAGGTGATTGACAATGGGCCGGGTATCCCGGAAGCGGTGCGATCGCGTATTTTTGAGCCGTTTTTCACCACGAAGGCGGTGGGCAAGGGGACGGGGCTAGGGCTGGATGTGAGTCAGCGGATAGTGGAGGGTCAGCATAGGGGCGATCTCCGGTTTACGACGGAGCCGGGGCAGACGGTGTTTCAAGTCCGTCTGAGGTGCTGCCCTGGGTTTGAGGCAGTTGAGTCTCAAGACCCTAAAAATCTGGGCTAGTTACGGTTCCTGGCAAGTTGAGTGATGATCTAGCGCCTGGAACGTTAAACAGTATTTTGAAGCAGGCAGGGTTAAAGTAATGCAGTATCTGACCATTATTGAAAAAACGGCGACAGGTTATTCTTCGTATTCCCCTGATTTACTGGGGTGTGTCTCAACGGGTGAAACCTATGAGGAGGTGGAACGGAATATGCGTGAGGCAATTGAGTTTCACCTAGAGGGGTTAAAGCTAGAAGGCTATGAGATCCCCCAGCCGTCTACGATATCAACTTACATAGAGGTTGGAGGCTAATGCTTCTTTCACGCCATCCTCGATCGCCGCTATCCCTTGTCAGCAAAGGCGATCGCCCCCTGGTCTGCTACAGGTTTTTGAGGAGTTTGTCGTAATTGCTGTGGGAGCCAATCCAGAACCAGACGATTGTGTCTGAGTTTTTCATGACGCCAACAGCCCGCCAGCCAATGCCAGCTCGAACGGAGTAGATAGGCTGTTTGGTATTGAGCTTTTTGAATTCTAGGCTCGGGTGTGCGGGGTTCTGTTGCCAGAGCTTATAGTTTTTCTGGGCTGTTTTTTGAACTCTCTTGGGCAGTTCGGCGAAGGCTTGGATAAAGTCGTCGGTGAGTTCCGACTTCATAGCTCATCAAAACCTAGTTCTTTTATTTTGCCAGTGCTGGATTCTTCTAGAGCTTTGGCTGCAAGCTGCTCCAGCTGACTGGGCTGCTCCCCAGATAATTCTTGCTGCCACTTAAGTTCGTTTTGAATATCTTCCAGGAGTTGTTCGGCGAGTTCGTTTTGCAAGTAGTCGGGCAAATTCTGAGCTTTCTTAAAGGCTTCGGAGAGTTGGCTAGTCATGGCTTTGAGCTGATAGGGATAGGCTGTCCGGGCTGTAGATACAATCTAGCACTGTACTTAATGAAGTCACAGAATGATCACCGCTATCCTTTCGCAGTAAAGGCGATCGCCTCCAAGACATACATCAATGCCTGTGATAAGATCTGCTACTTTGATCTGCTGTCGTATGCTAGAACAATTTCTTGGATTTCTCTTGAGTATTTGTAAATATCATTAATTTTTTCTATTGGAATTTTCGTATAAATCTTTTCTCCTTGCTCATTTAATTTTACAAGTTCTAGTTTTTTATTTTTGGTGTTATTGAAGTGGAAACGAACAATTGCTTTCCACCCATTGTCATCTAATAAAACATTGCAATAATTTAGCGTATCTCGATGGCTAATGCGATCCAGATCTACTA
>CAZXWR010000193.1:0-7791 GCA_964644325.1 uncultured bacterium | reverse complement strand
GGCGCTCAAAACGGAGGACTCGAGCCTGGAGGACGGTTTTTTCCAGCTCCTGAAATTCTTCTTGAATGAGCTTCCGCTGCTGATCTCGCAATTTTTGGGAGAGTACCTGCTTGGTTTGAATGGCAGCCATCCGACCAAAATCACCCTGCTCTGGGGTGACGTCAAGGACGACCGCATCACCTAGCTGAGCTTCAGGCGCTACTTCTTGCACTTCCAGCAGCGCAATTTGATGATCTGGATTTTCAACTTCGGTCACAATATTTTTGGTGGCCAACACCCGGAACCCTTCTTCTTCTGTGTCGAGTTCCACTTCAAAGTTTTCGAAGTAAAATTCATCAAACTGGTTTTGGTCGTCGAGATGGAGAGTCCGCCGATAGCGTTCATAGCCCTTCAGCAGGGCTTCTTGAATGGCTTCTTGAACCGCAGGCTTCGGCAGGTTGCGTTCTCGGCTAATCGTGCTAATCATTTCGGCTAAGCCGGGTAGGCGAACAATGGACATGGGATATTTCCTTTAACCAAAAAATACATTAGACAGACGCAGGCTAGAGATGGGGGTAATCTAGGATCCGTCTTTGAGCTGAACGTCAATGATCAGTGCTTGGGGAATGTGCACGGTGCGACCGCGTACCGTCAGCTTCACGGATTCTGAATCCCGACCGATTAAGTTGCCTGACCATTCTGACTGCCCCTGAAACGGGGGTTGGGTGCGGACTAAAACCGCAAATCCCCGAAAGGAAATGAAGTCGCGATCGCTACTTAAGTGTTTCGACAGTCCAGGGCTTGAGACCTCTAAAACATAGGCTTCGGGGATGAGATCTGTGCTGTCGAGAATTTCTTCAAAGGCCCGACTCATGCGCTCGCAATCTTCAAGTCCGGTGTCGGTGGCTGGGTTGCGAATATCAATGCGGAGGACAGGAGGACGCTGATTGGTATGAAAGACTGCATCCACAACCGTTAAGTTCAATTCGGCGGCAACGGGATGGGCGAGGTCTAAAATGGCGGGGATCAGTGGATGGGGCATGGGCAGAAACTGCAATAAAAAAAGTGGGTCACAACCCACTTTCCATGAACATAATCGGTGTCATGAAACAGGGACGTTACCGCCCCCACACTTCTAGTGTATCTTAGATAACGCCTTTGGCTAGAGGGTTGAATTGGGCCGGAGTCTTAAAACGGGCGATCGCTATCGTTGCCGTGGGCTAGGCAATAGCTCGACTGTACTGCTCTGACGAACCCAGCGAATTTGTTCCGCTTCTTGAACGGTCTGCTCTGCATCCTCGGCATCTAAACGTTTGAGCATCGTCAGCTTCAGTTCTTCGAGCCAGGTTGCCAAGAGCGATTCCACTTCGTTGAGAGTGTCTCTCTGTTCAACTTCATGCCGTAGATTCGTGAGGAAATGATCCCCCAGCTGCCGGGTCAGCACTTTGCCGCGTTCGTCATTGATACTCCCCTTCAGGGTTTCAGAGATAGCCTGAATGACCTGGTGGCCAATCTGACTTGCCAATTCAGTCGAGAGCTGCTCAACGCCAGGTAGAAATTTGATGGACTGGTAGACCGAAGCCTGAATCAGCGCTTGCTTTACCGTGTGGTTCAACAGATCCTCAAGTTGGGGCTGCAGGGTGGGCAGGACATTGGCCAAGGAGACAATAACGCGTCGAAAAATAAGGTCAAGCTCATCGATATCGTTGGTATCGACCATCTCCTGGGGCTCCAGCAATAAATTGCGCACCGCTCCCTGGCGCACACTACTCTGCACCAGATTAAAGGTTTGGATGAGTACCAGTTCGGTCACTTCCCCGGCCAGATTCTCGGCCAGGTTCCGGCTCACCTGGGCTTGAATGCTGTTGAGATTAAGCCAGCCCACCTGATGCAGGCGTAAGGCCACGGGTAACACCCGTAAAATACGCCAAAAGGGCAGGAGCAGTAGCAAATCGTACCAGCGCCACAGGAGCGCATCCCGCCAGCGCATGCGATGACGACGCTGAATCCAGATGGTGCGCAGCAGAATATCAGCGGCAAATAATCCGACGAACCAACCATCAATGACCCAGAAGCGATCCACAAACTGGCCGCTCTCATCAATGGGTCGGTAATAGTTGGAGGCAATCAGCGGCTCAATGTTCCGGTCAAAATAGCGGCGGGCTGTTTGCCAACTCTGAGCCTGTAAGTAAGACAAACTCCAAAACTGGGCAAAAGACTGGGTGGCGGATTCATTGCCCATGTGCTCCCGCATGCGGTTTTTGATTTTTTCCAGTGTCCCTGACTTGTCAGCCAGCTGAAACGGATCTTCGTCGATCATGTCAGCACTGCGATCGCGCAGACTTGCCAGCTGGGTTGCCACGGCTGGGCTATCAAGCCCTTGTTGGGCGATCGCCAGGTCTAGCTGATTCACCGCATCCAAATATGCCTGGGTATCGTAGTGCGGCTCAATCCCCTTGATGGGATCGTAGCTCTGCGTGACCTGGGGCAGATACCGCAGATACAAATCTCGCAGTCGAATATAGCTGAAATCAAATACCACCAGTCCCAAATTGACCAGCGCCACCAGTGCCATCAAAGACTCCAGACCCTTCAGCCAAGGACTTCGGGAACGCCGAGCCTGTCTTTTAGACCAGGGTTTCGACCCTTTCGTTGTAGAGACCATGACAGCCCATCCTCTGATTTACAAAATAGGCGCTGCACCCACTCTGGGCGAACAAAATTCTGAGACCTGATGGGTCAGCGAGTTGAGGCTACCATCCATTTGCCCACATTCAGGTGAGCGTTTTTGTTTTCCTTCAGGTTTCGTTGGCCAGCAGTGCCTGGAGACGGCTGCGAAATTCGCCTTTTGGGTGTCCCCCCTTCACCTCACCAAGAATTTTAAAGTCCCCCTCTGGGGACTCACAGAGCAAGTAAGTCGGCCAACCCATCGCTGACTTATCTGGATATTGCGCCAGCAAGATTTTGCGATATTTGCGATAGGTCGCAGTATCCTGCATCTTGACATCAATAAAATCTAGGCCAAGTTCCGTTGCAACCTTCTGGTCATAAAATGCCATTTTGTGGCAGATGCCACAGTCCTCAGACGAAAACTTAATCAGTGCCTGTGTCATAACTCAAATCCCAATGCTGTCGACCTTTGCAACATTATGCTACAGCAGCTCAGCTTCATCCTAGGGCTGCACCATCAGCGAAACATGGCTTTGTGCCCTCATCTTTCTGAACAAGACTCGCTCTGGGTTAGAGTAAGGCTATGAGTGAAGCCCAAAAAGTTATTGCTGATAATCGACAGGCTCGATTCCTCTATGAGATTTTGGAGGTTTACGAGGCTGGCATTGCACTCACAGGAACTGAAGTGAAATCCATTCGGGCCGGTCGCGTCAACCTGAAAGATGGGTTTGCCCAGATTCGGAATGGTGAAGCGTTCTTACTCAATGTGCATATCTCTCCCCACACCGAAGCGAGCCAATTTTTTAACCACGACCCCAGACGCACTCGCAAACTGCTGCTTCATGATCAAGAAATTCGTAAGTTAATTGGTCAAACCGAGCAGAAGGGACTCACCCTAGTTCCCCTCAAGATGTACTTTAAGCGCGGCTGGATTAAGGTTGCAATTGGCTTAGGGAAGGGGAAAAAAGTTCACGACAAACGTGAATCTATCAAGAAACGTCAGGACAACCGAGACATGCAAAGAGCCCTGAAAGTGAGTAATCGTTAATTCCCTTGCCGCTGGCTAGAGGTGTTAGGGCCAACCCCTGTCTTCGTTGTTTTCATTGTTATAGACATCAGGCTGCTGCTCAGACTTGGCCCGATACTGCTTGACCCAGTTGCGGCCGACGCGCACCGTAATATCAGACTGGAGGTTACCCGTGGAGTCAGCTGCGATCTTACTCTTGGGAATCATGCCCTGAATTTGCTGCGCCGCCTGTAGGTTGCCCCACTGAGGCACAACCTGAGAATCACGGAGATTTTCGGGCCAGTCTTCATCAATAGAGATATTGTAGAAGCCCAGCTGCTGCAGGTAGTCGTACATTAAAAGACTCCCGTCCGGATCTTCTGACGCATTTTGGATAAATAGCTGCAGCCCGGTCACATCAGAAGAAGGGGTTGCGTCTCCAAAGGGTGGTTCCACGTCAAAGTAGCTGCTCATGACCTGATCCATTCCCGCAGGATCCATGAGCCAGTAACTGAGTTCAAACTCTTCTAGGGAACTAAATCGACCCGGCAACAAAACCATCTGTAGGTCATCAGGTTTAATTTGCATGCCAAATTGAACCAAGGCCAGCATTTCACCCAGGCTCAAATTCGTATCAATGTTTTTTTGCAAGACCGAGAAGACCTGCGGCTGCCGCGCTAGCATCAGGGGGTTCTGAAAGCGCTTTTGCAAGGCTTTAACCAGCATTTGCTGGCGTTGGGTGCGGCCAATATCCCCCAGTTCGTTGTGACGAAACCGCACAAACCCCTCTGCCTGAGTTCCATTTAATGTTTGCTGTCCGGCCTTCAGATCGATGTAGAGCTTCTGGGTCTCATCGGTATACTGCATGTCAAAGGGAACATAGACCTCAACTCCGCCTACAAGGTCGATAATTTCCCGGAATGCTCCTGTGCTAACCCGCACATACCGATCGACCGAAACCCCATTCAGCAGATCGCTCACGGCTGCTGCTGCTAAGCTAGGCCCCCCTTTCCAATTCGCATGGTTGATTTTGGTGCGTCCCAGCTCTGGCAGATCAATCTGAGTATCTCGCGGAATAGTGAGGAGATTAACCTTACCCGTTTCGGGATTGAGCCGCACTAGTAGCATCGTGTCGCTACGGCTTTCAAAAGCCGCCGCCGAGCCTTCTGGCGCGTCTGGCACGCGGTCAACTCCCATCACTAAAATGTTGACAGGTCGAGAAATGCCGTATTGAAAGCCAGTTTTTAGGAAATCTCCAACCGTTGCACCCTGCGAACGGCTAGCTTGGGGTGTCACCTGAAAAGGCGTCAGCAGGGCCAGCGTTGCCCCTAAGGTGGCCGATACCGTAATAACGCTGCCAAAGGCTAAAGCCCAGCCAGCCCAGCGCAATGGGCTCACTTTCGTCGTTTGGCGAGGACGGTTGGAGGCATTCGCGCGACCCTTGCCAGATGATTGCGAATGACGACCGGTCGCAGAATTTACGCCTCTACCCACTGTGCCCCCAACCTTATTAGTTGCAATTTTTTTGAGATTCAGCTTAGTCAGAATTCCATTGCTTTGACAGCAGACCGCAAGGCAACGCTATGATTCTACACAATTCGAGTCGCTCAACAAGCAACCTCAAGTTATAGACCTAGCGGAGTAAATTGACCTGATGCAAGCTGTCATTATCGCAGGGGGAAAGGGAACCAGGCTCCTACCCCTCACGCAGCGTAGCCCAAAACCTATGCTACCCCTTTTGGATCGTCCTTTTCTCACCTGGATGATTGATCGATGTCGGCAGGTGGGCATTACCGATATTTTGATGAATATCCGCTACCAAGCGTCCCAGATTAAGGACTACTTTGGGGATGGCTCAGGGTTTGGCGTCCAAATTCGCTATGTCATTGAGGAAACGGCTTTGGATACCGCCGGAGCCATGAAGTTGGCAGAACCCTATTTCACGGGGGAGCCACTGCTGGTCTTTAATGCTGATATTCTGACTGATTTAGATCTGGGAAAGCTGATTCAGGCCCACACCGAAACACAAGCCGATGCCACCCTGACCCTGACTCGGGTTGATGATCCTACTGCATTTGGCCTAGTGGAACTGTTGGCCCCACCCGAAACAGCGGCACCTTGGCCCGCGAATACGCAGCCAATTCAAGCATTCCGGGAAAAACCGACTCCAGAAGAGGCGGCCCAGTTGGGTATTGATACGGTGAATGCGGGCACCTACATTCTGAATCCCGACCTGTTTCAGCAGTATCCTGCGGATGAGCCCTTAAGTTTTGAGCGGCGGGTATTCCCTGACATTTTGCAGCAGTCTAAACGGATGCATGGTTTTATCTGGGATGGATACTGGATGGATTTAGGCACGCCTGCCAAATACTTGCAGGGGCAGCTGGATATTTTGAATGGCAAAATGCCCTACGACTTGGATCAAGAGGCAGCAGAGCGCCAGCCCTCTGTGTGGGTCGCAACTTCCGCTCAAGTGGATGCGGCGGCAAGACTGCAAGGCCCTTGCTACATTGGCGAAGGGGCATCAATTGGGCCGAAAACGCACCTGCTACCTGGCACGATTATTGGCGCCCACTCGTTGATAAATCAGCCTTTAGCCCCTGGATTTTATGCCCCTGGGACACTGGCTGTCTGATACATCATGGTTGGGTTAATGCGGTTAACGCACTGAGAGGGGGCGCGGTACACTCTTATCAGCATGGGTGCGATCGCCCCGCTTGGGGGGGGCAGCTCTGCGGTACTAATGTTCCTGGATGGTGAGTATGGTTTCCTTGGCAGCGCCAGCAACAATCACAGCGCCGGATCTCAAGCAGGATCAGGATACGGTTCGGGCCTTTTACCCGAACTATAAGGTGATTGTGCTCAATGATGATGTGAACACCTTTGAGCATGTGGCTCGGACGCTGGTGACCTACATCCCCCAAATGACGCCGGAGCGTGCTTTAGAACTCACCAATCAGGTTCATTTCGAGGGACTCGCGATTGTTTGGGTCGGTCCCCAGGAACAGGCAGAACTGTACCACGAACAGCTGAAGCGAGCTGGACTCACGATGGCACCCCTCGAAGCAGATTAGGGATGACCCATGAGAACGAAAACCAGTCAGCATAGGGCTAGCGCGTGGTGCGATCGCAACCCTTAAACCCTGGGGTCAAGGTGTATGCTGAGGGCGCGGCACAGTTCCAGGTTGGCGCCGCATTTTTTCGACTCCATAGCCGTATGGCCCGAGACTTGGGGGTGTTAGCGGCAGCTTGCCAACGCCAGCACAGCGGGCGGCTGGAGGTTTTAGAAGGCATGAGCGGCTGCGGGGTGCGATCGCTGCGCTATGCCCTAGAGGCGGGTGCCGACTGGCTGTGGGTGAATGAAGGCAACCCGGATACGGCTCCATTACTGGCCCATAATTTGAGCCAGCAGCTCGCTGATGATCGCTATATCTTAACCACGCGCTCAGTCCAGCAGGTGTTCTGCGAGGCGCTGCACCAGCAGCGCTATTTTGATTTGGTTGACCTAGACGGCTTTGGTAGTCCGGCAGCCTATCTCAGCAGCAGCATCCAGGTGACGCGCCGGGGTGGCCTGCTGTATTTAACCAGCACCGACAGCCGCACCTGCGCCGGGCATAATCCTGCGGCCAGTCTGCGTCATTTTGGGGCCTATGCTCGGGCTCATCCTGCGGCCCATGAACAGGGATTGCGATTACTGCTGGGGGCGGCATCCCAACAGGCTCTGATGCAGGGTTGGGGTATTGAACCCATTTTTGCGCTCTGTCAAAAGAGTCTCTATCGCGTGATGGTGCGGCTCGTGCCCCAGTCTCATTGGCATGAGCATCAGTCCGGGTTTATGGGCTACTGTCATCACTGCGGTCACTCCGAAACAGTGGGGTGGCGCGCCCTGAGCCGCGCCCAGTGCCCACAGCCAAACTGCGATCGCCCTCTCACCCTCAGCGGCCCGCTCTGGGTTGGTGACCTGCACCAGGCTCAGTTTTTGCAGGATATGGCACAACTCGCTGTTCGTTGGGGCTGGGAAAGCTGCGCGGCGCTACTGGCAATTATGCGTGCCGAGATACCGTTTCCGCCCTACTTCGTGACGCTGGCCGAAATTGGCCGTCGGGCCAAAATCGACATCCCGAAGCGCGATCGCC
>CAZXWR010000192.1:0-7809 GCA_964644325.1 uncultured bacterium | reverse complement strand
TTTTATCTTTTGAGAGATCAATACTTTCTTGTTCTTGGAAAACCTCTAGCATCCAACGCAATACAACATCATCAAAATCATCTCCGCCGAGGTGATTGTTCCCGGCAGTGGCTCTGACTTCAAAAATGCCGTCCCCAAGCTGCAAAACCGATACATCAAACGTACCGCCCCCTAAATCAAAGACTAAAACACGCTGTTCTTGATCCTGCTTGTCTAGTCCATAGGACAGGGCTGCAGCGGTGGGCTCATTAATAATGCGTAGAACCTCTAATCCCGCGATTGTGCCCGCATCTTTGGTGGCCTGACGTTGTGCATCACTGAAATACGCAGGCACTGTAATGACAGCTTGGTCAACAGATTCTCCTAGGTAGGCCTCCGCATCCTGCTTCAGCTTTTGGAGTACCATCGCTGAAATTTCTTGAGGTGTGTAGGCTTTGCCGCGAATTAACACATCTACCGTGTCATCTCGGCCTGCAACACAGTTGTAGGAGACACGAGAACGTTCAGCGTCCGTTTCTTGCCAGCGTCGTCCAATAAATCGCTTGATGCTGAAAATGGTATTTTCTGCGTTGGTGACAGCCTGCCGCTTGGCCAACTGACCGACCAATCTTTCACCAGATTTGCCGAAACCAATAATACTGGGGGTTGTACGTCCTCCTTCTGCACTGGGGATGACAACTGGCAGCCCACCTTCGAGGACTGCCACACAACTATTTGTTGTGCCTAAGTCTATTCCGATAACTTTCCCCATGGCAGAAATTAAAGACGAAACATCAGAGTTTAATGAGATTGGCGTTTGCCTAAGGATAGGATTCCTCAATCATGGGACTGACCCATCACCGAGCACTAATTTTTTTTAGGGTTTAGGGTCAATCGCTTTAGGGAAGCGTCTCCTTAACTGGGGTTTAGAGATTTCTCCCGGTAGAAAGTTGAGTGTCAGAATGAGGACTTGCAGCTCATCAAGCAAACTTACCCGGTGATATCAGCCCCTTCCTCGTTCGAGGGAGACGCGGCGTCCTCTGCCGACTCATTTGAGGGTGTATTCTCTGCTGGTGTTGCTACTTTAACCATGGCATGACGCAGTATAACTTCCCCAAGCAGGTAGCCACGGCGTAGTTCCTCAATAACGGTTCCTTCTGGGTAATCGTTAGTGGCTTCTCTCATGACCGCATCATGAAAATTGGGGTCAAAGAGTTCTCCTTCGGCTCTCATGGGCGATACCCCAATGCGCTTCAAGCCGTCAACCAGTTGCTTATAAACGCCCTGGTAGCTCTTGTGAATGTTAACTTCTTGTTCCGTTTCGGGTTTGAGTTGGGTTCTTGCCATTTCAAAGCTGTCAATAACAGGCAGTAGCTCTGTAATGGTTTCGCGTTTAACTCTAGCGTTTAGCTCCGTTTTTTCTCGCTCAGTGCGCTTACGGAAATTGTCAAAGTCTGCGGCAATGCGCATAGACTGATTTGTGCGTTCCTCAAGCTGGAGGTGCAAGGATTCAATCTCGGTGGCCAACCGATTCAGGGCCTCAACGTCGACTTCAGCTTCTGCGGCAATATCAGGTGAGTCTGAGCTACTTGGATCTGAGTTAGATGTTGGGTCTGTCAGATTATCTTCGGTTTCAGATGCGGACGTTTCAGAAACGGCATTATCTAGAACACTGTCTGGCAGTGACATTGAGTCTTCTCCTAGGTCAGTTTGGGCGATCGCGGGGTCATTTTCAGGGGCTTGATCTGTATCCAGGGGTTTAGATTCCTCACTCATTGTTTTCGTAATCTTATAGAGTCTCGTGAATGTTGAAAGGCTTAAATTGGATCTAGGAGCAGTGTTAACCGCGAACGGAGGTAAAAACAAGAATGACGATGAGCGGCAGGATATAAATCCTGCATCGATCACCTAGTTTTCAATTGCGTCTGGGGCTTCGCCTACGGCAAAGCGGCGCTGAACTCCGACCCGACAGTTGTTCGAAAGTTCAATGGCTTTTAAGACTGCAATGGTTCAATATCGGTTATTTTATCTCCCAGAATTACTAGAGGGCATAACTTTAGACTCAGCACTGAAGACCAGATATCTATTAGGTATGCACCAGAAATTTAGCTTAGCACTGATACTGATGTTACGGCCCATAGCCTTCCTGGGCAAGAAGTCACGGCACGGCAGTCTTGACATGCAAAGGATACCCATGTTGGCACGTCACCAGCACTACGTTCCTGAGTTGTACCGTTGTTACGAGTGCAGTTGTCATGATCTGGGTCTTTATTGACCTGTTGCTGCTAAGAAACATATTTGATGTGGGCACGCTGATGTTAAGCGACCGCCGTTTGGTTTATGAGGGTCTTAACTCTAAGACTACAATGACCTTCATGAGCAGTTGTTTCCGATCCTAAGTTTTCTTCATCGTCAATGTCTTGGAGCCCTATGGTAAACCCCTCTTCTTCGCGGCGTGCCCTCATTACAAGGCAAAGTTTCTCGCCCTTTGGGAATAAGCTTATCCAGGCTGGCTTCGTCGATCACGACCAGATGATGAAGGCAACAATGGAAAGCCGTCGTTCTGGGAAGTCACTGGTCGAGGTACTCCAGGACTTAACAGGTCAAACGCTTCCGCCTGACCTCTTGCGTCAGTATAAGCAGCAGCAGCTGTTTGAGCTGAAAATTATCTACGGTATTGACTCTCTCGATCCTGAAATTGGTCAGTTTCCAACCGATCAGATTGGCGAGTTGATCGAGCGCTTCATTTCACTGGAAATTTGCCGTAATTACACGCTGATTCCCCTCAGTTTTAACGAAGAAGCATCACCCCCGACCCTGTTAGTCGCGATGGTGAACCCCGATGATTTAGAAGCATTGGATCGATTGAATCGGACGCTTCGACCAGAGGGCATTACACTACAGCGGATGGTCATTGCCCTAGAAGACTATCAGCAGCTTATTCAGCGCTATCTGGATGAGAATGCGAGCCAGAAAGAGCAAGAAAGCAACAAAGCACTCGTCAACATTGACTTGGAGGACGATGTTGATGCCCTAGGAGGGTTTGAGGAACTCGCAGAAGAAGGGGATGCCGACTTGGGTGCTGCGCTTCAGGATGCTGAAGCGGCGCCAATTATTGGTCTAGTGAATAAGGTCTTGGCAAAAGCTCTCCAGGAAGGGGTGTCTGACATTCACATCGAGCCGCAAGAGGAAAACCTGAGGATCCGATTTCGTAAGGATGGTGTGCTTTCCCAGGCATTTGATCCGTTGCCCCGTAAAATTGTGCCAGCGGTCATTTCGCGATTTAAGATTATTGCCAACCTAGATATTGCGGAGAGACGGCTGCCTCAAGATGGTAGGATTCGGCGATTGTTCCAAGGCCGTAAGGTCGATTTTCGGGTAAGTACGTTGCCCAGTCGCTTTGGCGAAAAGGTGGTGCTGCGGATTCTGGACAATTCCTCAACCCAGCTGGGGTTAGACAAGCTCCTGACGAATCCTGATAGTCTCGAAGTCGTGCGCGAAATGGTCAGTAAGCCTTTCGGTCTGATTTTGGTGACGGGGCCGACTGGGTCTGGTAAAACAACAACGCTTTATTCTGCTTTGGCTGAGTGTAATCATCCGGGTGTGAACATCAGTACGGCAGAAGACCCCATCGAATATACCCTGGCAGGCCTGACACAGGTGCAGGTGATCCGCGAAAAGGGAATGGACTTTGCTTCTATTCTGCGGGCGTTCTTGCGGCAGGATCCTGACGTTATTCTGGTGGGTGAGACTCGGGATAAAGAAACGGCAAAGACAGCGATTGAGGCGGCACTGACGGGGCACTTGGTTTTAACGACCTTGCACACTAACGACGCCGCTAGTGCGATCGCCCGTCTAGCAGAAATGGATGTTGAGCCGTTCATGGTTTCTGCGTCATTAATCGGTGTGGTAGCTCAACGACTGGTGCGTCGGGTTTGCACCGAGTGTCGCATTCCCTATACGCCTTCTTCAGCAGAGCTAGCCCGCTTTGGCCTACAGGTGTCAGGTGAGACAGACATCACTCTCTATCGGGCCAATACGGTGTCTCCCGATGACCTCGCCAGTGGCGCTGCGACCTGTGGCAAGTGTGGTGGGATTGGCTACAAAGGACGGGTCGGTGTCTATGAGATCATGAGCATCACCGAGACCCTGCAAACGCTCATTACAGAAGGGGCACCCACCGAGCGGATTAAGGAAGTTGCCGTTGAAGAGGGCATGATTACATTGCTGGCCTACAGCCTCAATTTAGTCAAGCAAGGGGACACCACCCTGGAAGAAGTGGAGCGAGTCACCTTTACGGACTCTGGGCTAGAGGCTGAACTGAAGGCCAAGCGTAAGAGTTCATTAGTCTGCCGTGTCTGTGGGGCTGATTCTAAGCCGGAGTGGCTAGACTGCCCCTACTGTATGACGTCACGATTTGAAGATTAATGATCGCATTGCCCCACCCTAAAAACACCTAACATGCACGGTTGAGCGAGGATTGCCCCAATGGACTACATGATTGAAGACTTGATGGAAGAGGTTGTGGAACGCGGCGGGTCTGACCTCCATGTTTCTGCGGGGTTACCCCCCTACATTCGGGTTAACGGTAAGCTGACCCCCACCGAACGTGACCCGCTTACCCCTGAGCAATGTCAGCGGCTGATTTTCAGCATGTTGAATAACACTCAGCGCAAGACCCTTGAGCAAACCTGGGAACTGGACTGCTCCTACGGGGTTCGTGGATTGGCCCGGTTTCGCGTCAATGTTTATAAGGATCGGGGTACCTACGCAGCCGCATTACGGGCACTCAGTTCCAAAATCCCGACGATTGAAGCCCTGAATCTACCCAATGTCGTCCGGGAAATGTCAGAAAAGCCGAGAGGTTTAGTGTTAGTGACGGGGCCAACGGGATCTGGGAAGTCCACAACCCTGGCTTCCATGATCAACAACATTAATATGACGCGGGCGGAGCATATTCTGACCATTGAGGATCCCATCGAGTTTGTCTATGAGCCCGTGAAGAGCGTCATTCACCAGCGCCAGGTGGGTGAAGATACCAGAAGCTTTGCCAATGCGCTACGGGCGGCTTTGCGGGAAGACCCAGATGTCGTCCTCGTGGGTGAATTAAGAGACCTTGAGACAATCCAGCTGGCTATTTCAGCAGCAGAAACCGGGCACCTGGTTTTTGGGACGCTCCACACCAGTTCAGCGGCTCAGACGGTTGACCGGATGGTGGATGTTTTTCCGCCGGAACAACAACAGCAAATCCGGGTACAGCTGTCTAACTCCTTGGTCGCCGTCTTTAGTCAAACGCTGGTACCGCGCAAAAATCCAAAGCCTGGTGAGTTTGGCCGGGTCATGGCCCAGGAAATCATGGTGGTAACCCCTGCTATCTCGAACCTGATTCGTGAAGGAAAAACCTCTCAGATTTATTCGGCGATTCAGACGGGCGGTAAGCTCAACATGGTGACCCTGGAGAAGGTTCTCTCCGATCTGTACAAGTCAGGCCAGATTTCCTTTGAGTCGGCTGTATCCAAAACGTCTCGCCCGGATGAAATGCAGCGTTTGATTGGTGCTGGGCCAGTTGGGGCTCAGCTCAATGAACAGTCTATGTCTTCTTTCCGTCGTCGTTAGTGCCATCGAGGACGCTCCTTTAGCGAAGGCCTCTCAACGTAGCCTGCTACCCCTTGCTTGAACAATTGCTTGTAAGACTCATTAGCCGTTATCTATTGTCCTATGCCTACCTATGTCATTCGTGCCCGTGATTCTCTTGGAAAACGCAGCAACAAAAAAATAAATGCGAGTTCCCCCCGTGAAGCGCGGGCTACCCTGCAGCGTCAAGGTCTGTTTGTCTTGGACGTGAAGGAAGCCCAAGGTTTCAAGATGGATGGCGATCTTGATCTCAGCTTCCTGAGTTCAATTTCAGTGAAGGATAAGGCTATTTTCTCACGACAGTTTGCGGCACTGGTTAACGCGGGTGTGGCTATGGTTCGTGGTTTAGGGGTCATGGCCGAACAGTGCACCAATCCTAAGCTCAAGAAAATTTTGCTGGATATCAACTCGGATGTGCAGCAGGGCATGAGTTTGTCCGAAGCTATGCGAGCACATCCAGCCGCATTTGACGGTCTGTATGTCGCGATGATTCAGGCGGGAGAAACGGGGGGGGTGTTAGATGAGGTGCTCAATCGCCTCTCGAAGCTTCTGGAGGATCAAACCCGTCTCAACAACCAAATTAAGTCTGCGTTGGCCTATCCGGTGGTTGTGAGCTTGATTGCGATCACCATCTTCTTTGGAATGGTTATTTTCTTGATCCCGGTGTTTGATGGCATCTTTAAGCAGCTGGGGGGGCAGCTGCCGGCTTTCACCCAACTTCTTGTGAACCTGAGCGAGTTTCTCAGAACCCCTCAGTATGGGGTCACGTTCTTTGTGTTTATGGCAGGTCTGGTGTTTGGGGTGCGTCAGTACTACAAGACACGCACGGGCCGTGAAACCATTGACCGAATCTCCCTTAAAGTTCCTTTGTTTGGCGATCTGATTCAAAAAACGGCAGTAGCGCGTTTTTGCCGCACCTTTGGTTCACTGTCTCGCTCTGGAGTGCCGATTCTAACTTCCTTGGAAATTGTTCGGGATACGGCAGGCAACCAGGTGATTGCTAACGCGATTGATGACTCTCGTCGCGAGATTCAGGGGGGGGGCATGCTCAGTTTAGCCTTGCAAAAGGCGCAGGTTTTCCCGGTACTTGCAACCCAGATGATTAATGTTGGGGAAGAAACGGGGGAACTCGACAAGATGCTGATGAAGGTGGCTGACTTTTATGAGGATGAAGTGGAGCAGGCGGTGAAGGCAATGACCAGCGTCATGGAGCCCATTATGATTGTGGTTTTGGGCGGTATGGTTGGCTCGATTCTGGTGGCCATGTACCTGCCGATGTTCCAAGTCTTCGAGCTGGTCAAATAGGGTTTCGTTTTCGAGGCAATGTCTAACTTGGCGATAGAGGCATCGGGCTGTTTACAATAACAACCAGGAATCTAGAATGGCTGCGACGTGACCCAGGATAACTTTAACCATCAGGATGCTGTCGGTAGAATGGGATCCGGTTCAAAGTCTGGGAGCGGGTATTATGATTTGCTGGGCGTTCCTCAATCAGCGAGCCCCGAAGATATTCGGCGGGCCTATCGGTTGCGGAGTAAGCTCTATCATCCAGATACAACGTCGCTCTGCCCGGAAATTGCGATCGCCAAGTTTCAGGAGCTGAATGAAGCGTACAGTGTCTTGAACAGCGCTGAACGGCGACGGCGGTATGACCAGCAAATAGAGTTTGGGTCTGGGGTTGAGCATGACTCCCCAGACTCTTTCATTCGGCGCACCCCAGTCTATCGTGGGAAGGATTATCCAGCGGCTGAAGCCCTAAATCCCAGGGAGCGTCCTCTGTCTCCAGGAGAGCAGTTTGCACTGTTCTTATTAGGGCTCACGTTCTTTGCATGTCTGGCTTTAGCCCTGATCCTCGGTTTCTCGAGGGGGGAGATGGTGTTGCAAGCCTCGACGGAACTCGAAACCTTCAAAGAAACCTGGTCTGATATCGTAGCGAGACGTTCCGGTGAGCATCTCCCCGCGAATGCAGCCGCTGATGTGCCACAGATCCCCCGCGATCGATTTGGGCTGAAGGCAGCCCCACCCGCCCCCAAACAACAGAGCCCCGCCCCAACAAAGGCCAAAAATTTGCCAAGATAAGACTTAGGTTTGCCCAGACGTCTGAGTCCGCCATTTATCCATCACCGAAATCATCACAGAAGTCTATGTCTCCTTCGCTGCCCCTTGCAGAAACACCCCTTTACAACCATACGCTGC
>CAZXWR010000191.1:0-7829 GCA_964644325.1 uncultured bacterium | reverse complement strand
TTTTTAAGGTCAGACTCGGTGAGAAGTATAGGCATAATGGAAGTGGGGATGATGATGGGGCTTTAAGATGGAACCGTCATTATCCTTTCTTCGATGGCCTTCAACCCTTTTGAGCCTCAATCTTGTCCAAAGTCCAATAAGGCTGCTGAAACGGGGGATTGGCGGCTTGGGTTCCTCACCCTATGGGCCTTCGGACTCGGGACAGTCCCCAGCATGATGGGGGTCGGCGTCCTGGCTGAGAAATTGGGGGGCGATCGCCGTTCCCAGCTGTTTCGTCTGAGTGGTGTGCTGATGCTCGGCATTGGCGTGCTCGCACTGCTCCGCACCGATGCCATGGTGGACTACAGCGGTTATTTAGCCCTCGGTTTTCTGATGCTGGCGCTGTTGGCGCGGCCGCTCAGTGGCCTATGGCCTCAGTTGCTTCAGTCCCGTCGCCTTTTGGGGGTGAGTTCTTTGGCCTTAGCCCTAGCCCATACGGGTGCGATGGTCAGCCATTCCTTGAATTGGAATCTGGCGGCGACCCAGTTCATGCTGCCTCAGCACCAGATTGGTCTATGGCTTGGGGGGAGTGCGCTACTGTGCTTGCTCCCGGCTGGCTGTACCAGTTTTGATTGCTGGCAGCAGCGCTTAGGTCGCCACTGGCGCACCTTACATTTACTCAGCATTCCAGCCCTGATTTGCGGTGTGTTGCACACGCTATTGCTAGGGTCGCGGTACTTGGGTGGGTTTACCCTGAGCGTCAACCACTGGATGCAGACCTTCGGCTTGGGTAGTTTGGCGCTGCTGGTATTGCTGATTCGTCAACGCTGGCTGTGGTCGCTGCTAGCGCTCCAGCGCTTCTATACCGCACCTCACCGTTCCGTCCTTTCGCCGCCGTCTTCCCATGCCGACTCCAATTAAACCGCAGCTGTCCGCGCAACGGTTCCCCCACCTTTTAGCCCACAAGGTTGAAGTGGCTGGGGATGTGGCGGGCACCTGGCATGTTGAACCCGACCATAATCCACAAGCAGGTGAGCCTGCTCAGGTTTGGATTGCCCTCACCCGGCGCGGTGGGCAGATTCTGCCCATGCAGGCTGTTCAATGTCAGCTTTCTGTTTATCAAGAGCCTTTCCAGACGGGCGATCGCCCTGTGTTGACCCCATCCTTGCAGGCGATCGCCGTTGAGCAGTACCAGAATATTCCCGGTGCTGACCTCACTTTCCCGGAGGCGGGGGCCTACCGCCTTCAGCTCGACTGTGCTCCCAATCCCCCCGAAACCTTCGCCGCTTTTCAGATGAACTATGGCGTCACTGTGACGGGTGGCTCGGTGTCTGCCCCTGTGACCCCATCCCCAGCCCCTGAAACAGCGCCCGAGATCCGTGCAGGCTCAGTTCCCTTTGGGGCGATCGCCCTCGTTCTACTGGCGGCGGGGTCAGTTTGGGTGGGCTTAAGGCTCTACCGTTTGCGGCAGCCGAAATAGCGCTATTGGGTTTGGGGACTGGGAACGACGAGGATTTCCTGAGCCATGATGGGCTGATTATTGTGGATCAGCTGCTCATGGCCATTGGCATTCAGGGACACCTGAACTTCATGTCGTCCCGGCTCTAGCTGTTCCAGGTAGTACCAGGGGCCATAGAGTCGCGTGATCTTTTTGCCATTGATGTAGAGGTGGGCGTGACCTTCCATTGGAGTACTGACTTGATTAACGCGTTCTGGCGCAAACTGAAAATTTGTGGTTTTTATTTCCAAGTTCCACCCTTGCACCGCATCAGGATGAATAACCAGATCGACGGTCGGCACTGATTGATTCGCTGGAACGACAAGTTGACCATGGTTATGGTGCGAGGAATCTGGAGAATGTCCATGCCTCATTCCATCAGAATGTTGCTCCCCTGCGTAGGCAGGGAGAGGGCTCATCAATCCCCCCCAATCAGCAGAATGGGCGCAAGGTGCAATGGAATTAAACCCTTCGTTTGTGCCATGAATCAACTTAGATCTTGTAGAACTTTGAGCACCATCCCTCAGTCTAATCATTCGCCGGACTGACCGGAACCGTTGGGTAAGCGGGCTGACCGATGCCAAACCTTCCCCTACAGGTAGAGACGGTCACGCTACTGCTGGCGATAGACTAACCCTGACCCCACCACATCGTGAATGTGCTCAAGTCCGTGGGCTTTGAGGGACTGCAACAGACCAGACAGAATGCGCCGCACCATCCACGGGCCTTCATAGGTCCATCCGGTGTAAACCTGCACCAAACTGGCGCCAGCGGCCAGCTTCTCCCAAGCATCTTGGGGGGTAAACACGCCACCGACACCAATAATGGGGAGTTTCCCCTGGGTATGCTGGTAAATCAAGCGCACAATTTCCGTGGCGCGATCGCGGACTGGGGCACCGCTTAACCCACCCGCTTCCGCCTCAGGGGGCAAGCCCGTCTGGCGAATTTGGCGAGTTTTGAGGCCGTCTCGTTGGATGGTGGTGTTGGTGGCAATCATCCCCGCTAGCTGGTACTGCTGGGCGAGGTCTAAAATGCTTACAATATCTGCCGGAGCCAGATCGGGGGCAATTTTCAAGAACAGGGGCTTGGCCGCCGTATTGACCTGCTGGAGTGCCGCCAAAATGGGTTCAAGCTGGGTGACGGACTGGAGCGATCGCAGGCCGGGGGTATTCGGAGAGCTGACGTTCACCACCATATAATCGGCATAGGCTTGGAGCTGCTCAAAACTCTGGCGATAGTCCGCTGCCGCTGCCTCCAGCACCGTGATTTTTGACTTGCCCAGGTTAACCCCGATCGGGATGGGGGACAGCCCTACCGCCTTGAGCGCTACGGCCTTTTGGCGGGAGGCAGCCAGCACCTGGGCCATATGCGCCGCCCCCTGGTTATTAAAGCCCATGCGATTGATGGCCGCTTGATCTTCCGGGAGCCGGAAGAGACGCGGGGTGGGGTTGCCTGTCTGGGCGTGCCAGGTGACGGTGCCCAGTTCCGCAAAGCCAAAGCCAAAGGCTGGCCATACATTACTGGCTACGCCATTCTTATCAAACCCAGCGGCTAGTCCGATGGGATTCGGGAAGGAAAGACCCCAAAGGGTCTGTGCGAATGCGGCATCTTCCAGGGCCAGTTGCTGCCAGAGTCGTCGCAGCACCCATTGTCCCCAAGGTTTATCGGCATTTCGATCCAGGCGATCGCAGGCTGCAATGAACTGTTGTTGGACTTGTTCTGGATCGGCCTGCAAACCGCCAAACATCAAAGGTCGAATGCCCAGTTGAAAAATATCCACGCTGCTGATGACGCTCCCCTACCAATGGCTGACCCCAGCCCTATTCTGCCAGACGAACTGCGTCTTTCTGGCTGGGAACTGGACGGGCTTCTACCTGAACAGGCCAGCCCAGCTGCGTGGGCTGTTGATAAATCCGCCTCAGGGTGCTGACATCCCGCGGTGAAATAGCCGGAGGATTCCCCACCTGGGCAAAATACATCACATCTTGGGCATCGGTGCTGTGGCCCCAAATCCCAAGGGCATGGCCCAGCTCGTGACGGGCCGCAGCGGTGATATAGGGAACGGTCTGATTGGGCCGAATGTAAATGGTGACCCGATGCCGCAGAAGCTGGCGATCGCTCACATAAAAGCGATAGCGGGTTTCGGCGGAGCGTACTCGGTCACCGCTACGACGCTGGGGTGGATTCGGAGAGATGACAATGTCGGCTTTGTCTGCATCCGTGACAAACCTCAAGGGAACATAGGCAGACCAGTCCGCAACGGCTTGAGCGATCGCGGACTGCCAATTCTCTGAGGACAGCAGTACCTCTGAGCTGGGGGAGGTCACATAGACGGTAGCAGGGAGCTGACTCCAGACCAGAAATCCGGCCCGACTGGGTTTAATTTGATCAAAGTAGTCAGTCTGGATATCAGCCTGGATATCAGCCTTGACATCAGGCGCTTGCCAGTCCTGGAGAGATGGGGGTAGGGGATGGGCCTGGGCTGGGGACAGCACGATTGCATCGGCGGGCGGGGCCGGAGAAGCGGCGCGTAGGACAGTCTGGTATCCGCTGAGCAGCACCAACAGCAAGCCAAGAGCAAAAAAATAAGCACAGCGTTGATGAGATTGGGGCCAAGCCATTGGCAAAGAAAGGGGACTAATCTGCTGATGTACCAGGATAGACGTAAAGCTGGGGCTGCGGGTTCGTTTTTACCGTTCCGATGAGACAGATTGAAGACCTCAGGTTGAAATCGAGCGGTTCAGCATCAAGCCGTCCCAAAAAAAACACTGATATACTCCAAGCCTGACCCTGGACTATATCAGTGACTGAGAACCTGAACCCCTATCACAGGCGTTGCCGCGCGATATTCTGCGACCCCACACTGCCTGGATACTGAGCGATAAGTACAGGGCGATAAGTACAGGGCGATAAGTACAGGCAGGGGTTAATTCTTCAAATTAACGGCAGCCGCCGAAGCCAAAAAAGCCGCCGATAGACGTTTCGTTTCTAGACCCATTCGGCATAATGGCGTTACAGACTTTCGCATCGCCGCGCTCAAGCTCTTGGTAGTCAATCATGGCCCCTTGCATGTTGGCGCTAGAAAAATCCGTATCGCGGATGATGGCATTCTTAAAGTTGACGTAGCGCAGGTTGGCATTGTCAAAGTCTGCATCTTCTAGGTTGGCCCCCGATAGATTGGCCCCTTCTAGGTTTGCTTCCTGTAATTCTGCATCCCGGAGGTTGGCATTGCTTAAATCGGCGCCAGAAAGGTCACAGCGACGGCACTTCCCGGTCTGGAGCAATCGTTCCACATCCCCCGGATAAGCAGCCTGAGCCGTATATGCTACTCCCAGTCCGAGGAGGAGTCCAACGGACAGTACAATGGCCTTTTTCATAAAACCCTGCTCCATTTTTCCTAGAACAACACACAAACTAAACAGTCGCGCCATCGGCGGTCGGGCACCCCCGATTTCCCCCTTATTGTGGAATGAGCATCCGCAGCAGGGAGTGATGCTCATGGGTGAGTCGTGGTGACCCTGATCACTGCCAATGTGGCACAAGTTCTTTGGTATTCGGAAGCGATCGCCATACCTGACCCAGGCGCTGGTTTAGCGAGGGCTCACCAAAACGTAGGGCTGCACGATGAGTGTACTAAACTCGGTTTGGGGCGCTGCATTCCATTGACTGAGCTGCTGCTGTGTGGGTTTTTGGATCAGTTGCTCATCAATCCAGACCTGAACCCTAGCACTGTCATCAGAGGCGATCGCCTCGGCTGCGGTCACAATATCAAGGGTTTCATGGACAACAATCACTGCATCGCGGCATGAGTGTGGCAGAAGGTCAGTCCACGCCACATCTGCTAGATCTTGTCTCAATTTTTCCTGGATGCTGCTCATGATTCTGGGAGTTAGATGGGGTTTACCAAGGTACGGCTCAACAGTACTTGCACAGTATTTGTGTGTGGGCAGGGGCTGAAACGGTACCCTGCTAATTTAATGCAATTTAAGACGAGTTTATGGTCAATTAATGACAACTGAGTTTCTCTATGGCTTTCCGCCCCTGCTTCCCGGCAGGTTAATCAACCGCTACAAGCGCTTTTTCGCCGATATTGAACTGGACAATGGCGATCTGATCACCGCGCATTGTCCCAATACGGGGCCAATGACGGGCATTTCAACGGTGGGGAGTCCGGTGATGGTGTCTCGTAGCGATAATCCTAAACGTAAGCTGGCCTATACCTGGGAGTTAATTCAGGTACAGGATACGGTGCCCACTTGGGTGGGGGTGAATACGGCGCTGCCAAATCGCGTTGTGCGTCGGTTGCTGGAACAAAAATATTTGCCCGACTTGGCGCAATTCACAGCCCTGCGCTCTGAAGTGCCCTACGGTCAGGAAAAAAGTCGGGTTGATTTTATGTTGACCACGGCGCAGGACAAGCCCATTTACCTGGAGGTTAAAAGCACGACCTGGGCCAAGGGAACTCTGGCATTATTCCCTGATACGGTGACAACCCGCGGCCAGAAGCACCTCCGGGAACTTCAGGCTCTGAGTGCGGCGGCGCGGGTCTGTATGCTCTATTTCATCAATCGGGGGGACTGTACAACTTTTGCACCCGGCGATTGTGCCGATCCAACCTATGGGAAGCTCCTGCGCGAGGCGATCGCCCAGGGTCTTGAGGTCTATCCCTGTCGGTTTGAGGTAACGCCCGAGGGCATCCGTTATTTGGGGCTGGCGGCATTAGACTTTTGACCATCTACGGTGAGTTCCGGTTCTGGAGCGGTGGAGGCTGTGCTGTATTGTGCCAAGGTTGCGGTGAGGTCTTGCACAAAGCGATCGCGCAGGGTTGCAGGCGATACAATGGCGCAGTCAGGGCCATAGCACCGCACTTCCCGAAACAGCCAGAAGGTACTGCTTACTTTTCGAATGACGCGCCGAATATTGGGTAGGTTGGGGTGCCAATCGTTGGCGAGGTCTGAATCCTTTTGGGTTTGATACGCAAATGCAAGCTGCCTGAGGGCATGAAACTCAACTTCAATGAAGTCAAGTTCTGGCTTCCAGGTTTTTTGAATCGGATAGATCGCAGTATCGCCCTGAATGCGGTCGAGGCGGTGTCGCTTCAGAAAAACGAACAATCTTCTCCAGTGCTAGGCTACGACTAACATTTGGCTATCACCAGCATGACTGCCATCACCCTCAACTTAGAGCCACTGACCCAAAAACTGACCCATGAGCAGTTTTACGATCTCTGCATGGCCAACAAAGATGTGGCAATGGAGCGCAGTCCTCAAGGAGAGCTAATAATCGTGTCCCCAGTGGGTGGTGAAAGTGGTATCGGTGAAGCTAACTTCATTACAGACTTAAGTATCTGGAACCGCCAATCGAAGTTCGGCAAGGTCTTCAGCTCCTCAACTGTATTCAACCTCCCAGGTGGGGGCGATCGCTCTCCTGATGCAGCTTGGGTCAGTCTGGAGCGTTGGAATGCTCTCTCACAGGATGAACGAGAAAAGTTTCCTCCCCTCTGTCCTGACTTCCTTGTAGAACTACGTTCACCAAGCGACCGCCTGAAACCCCTGCAAGACAAAATGTTGGAGTACATCGATAATGGCGTTCGACTCGGCTGGCTGCTGAACCCTCAAGACCAACAAGTCGAAATCTACAGACCACAGAAAGAGACAGAACTACTGCGATCGCCCTCTAGCCTATCAGGTGAGGATGTATTGCCTGGGTTTGTACTGAACTTGGCAGAGATTTTGAAGTGATGTTGAATTCTATTTAGGGCACCTCGAAAAAAAAATGAAAGGTCTCTCCCCCAGACCCTCTCAGGGATTGAAACTAGCAGCAGCTGAGTCAGTATCGCTGTGTTCTTGTCTCACCCTTTCAACCTTCTCGGGGATCGTCAAAGATAGAGATTAACCCGGCCATGAATGCCCAAAGGGAATAGATATGCCCTTTCGTACTTGTTCGTATTTCCAACCCCAAAACACACAAGTGCAATGATTATCGGGTGGCACATGCGGAAAGTGCATCAATACGATGGACAAACTGCTGATTGACCTATTTTTTTGTAAGTGATTATACGAACTCTTCAAGCAAGTTTCTCTAGCTTAGGGTAGTTGTCGGTGTCATGGATAGCGTCATTGGCGATGTCGCTGCTGTAGGCGTGAATCATGCCTGTCACTGTGTAGAGGCCCTAGTACTTATTATGTCATTGCAAGTCGAAACCCTTGAGCAAAGCTTTGAAAAGATCAAACCGCAAGCCGCCGCAGATAGATCGGGAAATGGTGTCTAGCATAATTTAAGCTTGAAAATCCTATACTTCAGCCCGGATTTCTCACCAGGGCAGACAGAGAGGGTCAGAATTGCGCCAGCT
>CAZXWR010000190.1:0-7846 GCA_964644325.1 uncultured bacterium | reverse complement strand
GGGGTCTTGGATGCCTCAGAATGTCCGCCGACCTTTTGCACGCCACCGGAGCTGGTGCAGGGCATTATTGCGGGGGGCGCCCCCGCGCTGCTCAAAAGTTCGGAAGCCCTTGAGGATCGCCCTGAAGATGGGGCGGCGGCGATGGCTGAGTATGGCATTACGGCCAAGGATGTGGTGGTCGGTATTACGGCAGGGGGCACGACGCCCTACGTGCATGGGGCGCTCAGGGCCGCAGGCGATCGCGGTGCGACGACGATCTTCATGGCCTGTGTGCCGCCGGAGCAGTTTGCCATTGCGGTGGATGTAGATATTCGGCTGCTGGTGGGGCCGGAGGTGCTGGCGGGGTCAACCCGGCTGAAGGCCGGAACGGCCACGAAGCTCGCCCTGAATATTCTTTCGACGGGCAGTATGGTGCTGTTGGGGAAGGTCTACGGCAACCGGATGGTGGATGTGTCGGTGACCAACCAGAAGCTCTACGACCGAGCCGTGCGGATGGTGCAAGATTTGACCGATTTGAGCCGAGCAGAGGCAGAAGTACTCCTAGAAAAGAGCGATCGCCAGGTGAAACTAGCGCTCTTGATGCACTGGACAGGGCTTGATGCGGCGGCAGGGCGGGCTTGTTTGGCAAGCTGTCAGGGCAATTTACGGCAGGCAATCCAGCAACAGCGGTGAACTTTGGCGTAACCCTATTAAGAAACGCAAAAAAACCAGAGTTTGTTCAGTAAATCCCTTTAGGGTTAGGGGCGTACTGTACAAGCCGTTATTCTCTAGCGGTTTCTTTCATGACGAGTCCAAATGCTGATGCGAGCAGCAAAAAAATTGCTGCGGGGATATGTGCCATTCTCTTGGGTGCCTTGGGTATCCATAAGTTTATTCTGGGGTACACCCAACAGGGCCTCATTATGCTGTTGGTGACGATTTTGACCTGTGGATTTGGCGGGTTTGTGATGGGGGTGATTGGCCTAGTTGAGGGCATTATCTACCTCACTAAATCAGACGCTGAGTTTTACAGCACCTACATTGCATCTCAGAAGGGTTGGTTTTAAGCAAGGGAGCCTGAAGCCGATGCATCCAGCGTCAACCCCTATTTGCAAGCAGCCTAAGCTTCTATCTCAGGTGGACAGGCGTAGGCGATGGTTTCAGCTTGGACTGTTTGCTGCCCCCTTGCTGGGTGCAGCCGCATACCGCTTCAACCTGCGGGTGCCAGGTCTACAATGCCCGATTCGAGCCTTGACGGGGATTCCTTGCCCAACCTGCGGCATGACCCGTTCTTTTGTGGCGATCGCCCAAGGCAACGTCTCGGAAGCATTTGCACACCACCTGTTTGGCCCCTTGTTATTTTTAGGCTTGGCGTTAGCGGTCGGACATGGGGTGCGGGAGCTGATGGCTAACCGCCGTTTACAGGCGGTTCATCGGCGATTTTTCAGGCACCCAGTCGTCCAGATAAGCGGGCTAGCGCTGTATTTCGTTTATTACGGCGTCCGGCTCTGGTACTGGCTCATTGGTAGCGTGCAAATTTAAGCCGAGAAACTTCAGGTGATGTCTATCACCCTCCTGACAAGCAAAAGTTAATAGTGTGAAGCAAGAAACATGCGGCCCCAGTTAAAAAAAATGACGCTTTTGGGCGGTATCTCAGCGATTAGTTTGGCCGGAATTGGGATTGTAAGCAGTCTTGATGTAGGCCTCCTCGTCAAGTCCTATGGACTACTTTTGACCGTGCAAATTTGTTTTGTCCTGTTTTTTCTGAGCCGCGTTCGTTTTCGCAGCACCAAGTTTGGCGCAGGTCGTGACAGACCAACCTTGAAACAGCCCTAGTTTGGGCTGCACTCTTCTAGATAACTATCATGCAAGTTTTTGACCTATGAGAGATTCCAATCAATTAGAAATTAACGACATTATTAATCGAGGCTATTCGGTCGATATCGGTCAGTTTATTAAGCGCGGCTGGGAAATTTGCCAGAGCAACCTGGGGCCATTCATTGGCTTCCTGTTGCTGACTGCGGTGATTGGCGGCGCTTTGGGGTTTATTCCAGGGGTTGGCAGCATTGCCTCAATCATTATTGGGGGGCCGCTGAATGCGGGCTACCTGATCGTGGCGTACAAGATTGCCAAGAAACAGCCAACGACTTTTGGCGATTTCTTTAAGGGGTTTCAAAATGCCTACTTTCTGCCTACTTTTTTAGCCACGATTGTCATGACCCTGCTCTTCCTGGTCTGTTTTATCCCGGCAGGGGTCGGCATCGGGATCTTGGCGGCTACCGCCGAGTCAGGGGGTGCGCCTAATCCGGCTCTGGTGATCGCGGTTGGCGTCTTGAGTCTCCTTGGGTTCATCGCAATTCTGTACCTCAGCGTTGCCTACATGTTTGCCATCCCATTGATTGTGGGCCGCAGGATGAACTTCTGGCCAGCGATGGAAGCGAGCCGCAAGCTGATTGGTAAACAGTGGTTTAGCTTTTTCGGATTTGTGATTGTTTTGGGTCTGCTTAACATGGCAGGTTTGCTGGTTTGCGGTCTGGGGCTTTTAGTGACGGCCCCGTTGACCAGCTGCGCGATCGCGGCTGCCTACGAGAGTATTGTGGGTCTACCCACCTTTGATCCGTCGCAGGCTTAGCCCGTTGCAGGTCGCTTGCTGCAATCCTGAAAGCGAGCTGCATCCGTTTTCTGAATTTGGCAGAGGCTCCGTCGCCGGGGCCTTTTTTAATGAGCTTGTGCCCAAGTGCTTCCCAATGGACGGGTTCAGAGATATTTCAGCTTTGTTGCAGTGGGGTGAGTTCAGTCGCATTTATCAGAGGTAGCCTCTAGATTAGAAAAGCACCTGCATAACGTTTAGCTGGGAACCCCATTGAGAAAAGCTACTATGATTCCTCGCTTATCCCTGGGCGATCGCCCGACTGCTGCAACCCCCACGGCGGCTCAACACCTAGTGCTGGATATTGAGGGGATGAAATGCGCGGGCTGTGTGCAGGCCGTGGAAAAGCACCTCATCCAACAGCCAGGGGTGCTGGCGGCGACGGTTAACCTGGTCACTCAGAAGGCTGATGTGCAGCTCGAAGGAACCTTAGCAACGCCTGAGCACCTAGTGGCAGGGCTAACGGATCTGGGCTTCCCGAGCCAAGTTCACCAGGCCCAGTCCTCCACGGTGGAGGCCACGACGGACACGGGCGATCGCTCCCTCGCCTGGTCACAGCTCAGGGCGGTGCTGTTCGCGGCGGTGCTCGTGGGGCTTTCTGCGGTGGGCCACCTGGGCGACATTCTCCCGGTGCCGCTGCCCGTTGTGGGTACCCTCTGGTTTCATGCGGGGCTAGCCACGGTTGCCCTGGTGGGGCCAGGGCGCAAAATGCTGGTGGACGGGAGCAAAAGCCTTTGGCATGGACTGCCCAATATGAACACCCTGGTCAGCCTGGGGGCGATAACGGCCTACAGCGCCAGCGGCGTGGCCCTGCTGTGGCCTGCCCTCAACTGGGACTGTTTTTTTGACGCCCCGGTGATGATTGTCGGCTTGGTTTTGCTGGGCCGTACCCTCGAAGAACAGGCCCGAGGACGCGCTACATCGGCCCTCAAAAAGCTGGTGGCCCTCCAACCTGCGATCGCCCGAGTCATCACCCATCCAGCGCAGCAGCCCTTAGAGTATCAGTCCATTCCGGTCGCACAGGTTCAGGTGGGTCAGTCCTTGCAGGTGTTGCCGGGGGATCGGTTCCCGGTGGACGGGGTGCTGTGTCAGGGGGAAACAATTGTCGATGAGTCGATGTTGACCGGGGAATCTCAGCCCGTCGCCAAATACCCCGACAGTGAAGTTATGGCGGGAACCCTCAACCAGTCCCATGCCGTGGTCATGACCGCGACCCGCACGGGCCAAGAAACGGCGATCGCCCAAATTATTCGGGTAGTGGAAGCCGCCCAAGCCCGTAAAGCCCCGATTCAGCGTTTCGCCGACCGTGTGGCGGGCTACTTTACCTACGGGGTAATGGCTATTGCCGCCCTGACCTTTGGGTTCTGGGCCACGATCGGCACGCACCTCTGGCCAGAGGTCTTACATCAGGCGACGCCCAGTCTGCACCATATGGGCGGCACCTTTACCAGCGGCTATGCCGGAATTTTGCTGAGCCTGAAACTGGCGATCGCGGTGCTGGTAGTGGCTTGTCCCTGTGCTCTAGGACTGGCAACTCCTACCGCAGTAGTGGTAGGTACCAGTCTGGGGGCTGAACAGGGGCTGTTGATTCGCGGCGGGGATGTGCTGGAAGCTGTGCATCACCTCGATACCCTGGTGTTTGATAAAACGGGGACGCTCACCACCGGACAGCCCCAGGTCACGGACTACTGGCTCAGCTCGGACGCAGCGGATTTTGATGCCCCCGACCAGCTGATTCAGCTCGTTGCTAGCCTAGAGGCCAATACGCGCCATCCCTTTGCGATCGCCCTCCAAAACAAGGCCCAAGAGCTAACTGTAGACCTGTTGCCCGTCACCGACAGCCTGACCCAGGTTGGGCTGGGGGTCTCTGGCCAGATAGAGGGCCAACCTGTACTGGCAGGCAAAGCAGACTGGCTGCTTCAGGAAGGAATTGCGATTCCTGAAGGCGATCGCATTCGGGCAGAGGCCCTAGCGCAAAATGGCAACAGTCTAGTTTTTGTGGCCCGTCAGGGTCTCTATATTGGGTGCATTGCCCTGGCCGACCCGCTGCGGCCCGATGCTGTATCCACCCTTCGCACCCTGCAACAGCAAGGACTGCGGGTGATGGTGATGACTGGCGACCAGCCCACGACAGCGATCGCCATCGGTCAGCAACTGGGGCTAGATCCGGCTGACATTCATGCAGGCATTTTGCCAACGGCAAAAGCCCAGCGCATTCAAGCCCTTCAGTCGCAGGGGTGCCGCGTCGGGATGATTGGTGATGGGATTAACGACGCCCCCGCCCTCTCCCAAGCCGATGTCGGCATTGCCCTGAGTTCTGGCACCGATATTGCCATCGAAGCCGCGCAGATCGTCTTAACCCGCAGTCACCTCACCCAAACACCACCCCAGCTCATGGATGTTGTGCGGGCGCTGCACCTCAGTCGCCAGACTTTCCGCACGATCCAGCAAAACCTGTTTTGGGCCTTTGCCTATAATCTGGTGGGCATTCCCTTGGCCGCAGGTTTATTGTTACCTGCCTTTGGTATTCTATTAAACCCGGCGGCGGCGGCGGCTCTCATGGCCTTTAGCTCAGTGAGCGTGGTTACCAATGCCTTAAGACTGCGCCGTAAGGGTCAATTCAGCTTCAGAAAAACGAACAATCTTCTCCAGTGCTAGGCTACGACTAGCATTTGGCTATCGTCAGGATGACGGCTATCACCCTCAACTTAGAGCCATTGACCCATAAGCTGACCCATGAGCAGTTCAGAGAACTCTGTCGTGGCAACCGGGACGTTCGGCTTGAACTCTCTGCACAAGGGGAGTTATTAGTTATGCCGCCCGCAGGTTGGCAATCAGGTCGAAGGAATTCTAATCTGATTTTTGAACTAGGGCTCTGGAGTCGTCGAGCGAATGTACAGGGTATTGTTTTTGACTCATCGACGGGCTTCATTCTGCCCAATGGTGCCGTGCGCTCTCCTGATGCTGCCTGGGTCGCTACTGAAAGAATTACCGCTCTCAACCCCAACCCGGATGGTTTCCTCGCCCTCGCGCCTGACTTTGTGATAGAGCTACGTTCCCAGAGCGACCGCCTCAAGCCCCTGCAAGACAAGATGCAGGAGTACATCGAAAATGGCGTTCGACTCGGCTGGCTGCTGAACCCTCAAGACCAACAAGTCGAAATCTACAGGCCAGGGAAGGAAGTAGAGCGACTGCGATCGCCCTCCATCGTCTCAGGTGATGATGTACTGCCTGGGTTTGTACTCGATCTGGAAGAAATATTAGGCTAAATTCTCCCTACTGTCTCACCATTGTCTGATGTACAACCGAGCAATTGGTAGCGATCGCCAAGGGCATGGTATTTGGGAGGGGGCGATCGCTCTGTCGGCAAGGCAAAAGCGATCGTTTTAAGAGTGGCTCTGGAGCCAGTCCCCCAGATCTGAGGCCACAGTAAAGTCCAGCAGGGCCTCGCCCAATTCTTCCAGTTGCTCAAGAGAGAGATTACGGATGGTCGCTTCCTGAGCAGGGGCGATCGATCCGATGCGACGGTTGAGCTGACGAAGGACCAGCGATCGCCCTTCATCAAGTCTGCCCTCAGCCTTGCCCTCAGCCTTGCCCTCAGCCTTGCCCTCAGCCTTGCCCTCGGCCTTGCCTCTGGCCTTGCCTCTGGCCTCACCTCTAGCCTCAGCTTCCGACTCAATCTCCTGATAGATGACCGACTCGCGCATGATGTCTCTCCGCAATATCCGGTGAATCGTCTCCTTCTCCAATAATAAACCAGCCAAAATTCCACTTGCAGCCAGTACGTCACTCTGCACCGTGCGGTCTGATGTCTGGTCTACCCGTTGTGCAATCTCCCGCAGCACCTCGACCCGGTTGGTCGTCTGACTCAACACGGCAAAGGGCCAGAGTCCTGGAGCAGACCAAAATAGCTCCGTCGGCTGCTCCCATAGCCGTATTACCTCAAATTCTCCGCGTAAGCCTGGTATTTCAAAGGTTGTCTCATAGACGCGCTGAGATTGGGTAGGTCTTAGATACACCACAATCTGCCGCATTTGCTTTTGGGGATAGCGCCGAAATCCTCTCAGCCTGTAATCCGCCATTCTTGACCCCATATCTGGGTCTGGGGCTGTCTGGAACTCGATGTGGAGTAACAAATCAGCCGACTCCAGGAAAATCATCGTATCGGCTCGAATGGGATCAGCAACGAGTTCGGAGGGTTCCAGCTTGGTCAGGGCGATGGGTTCTCCCAGCAGCCAGGTGGCAATGTCAGCGGTGAAGTTTTCGGCCAGGAACTTACAGGTGTTGTCAAAGGACATGGAAGTCGGGGAGGGCAGCAGAACGCATCGCTCAGTGTGCCGCACCTATGCCTCTGGTGTCTAGGCTATCCCCCCCTTATTCCTGTTCCAAATACAGGGCGATCGCTCCTCGGAGTACATCTATGACTGGGTGGGCAATCGCCTGAGTCGGGTGGTGGATGTGGATGGACAGGTCAGCACCACCCTCTACACCTACGATGACAATGACGTGCCCTTTAGCCAAGCTGTACTAGCTTCATTAGCTGTAGCCTTTTCAGAGAGAAGATCGTAGCCATCCTTACCTTTTGAGGACTACCCAATATTCAAACAATTAGCTACCCATCACTGCATGATTGACACAACATTTTTATTCCTGATAAGTAGGGCCATAGGAGCGCTGCTTCGTCTGGTTTTCTGTGCGCATGGCGCGGCTACGGGCTTTGGCTTCAGCGGCACTCGCCTTCAGCGCCTGCAGCCGTAAATCAAACTGCTTGCGCTTTCGCTTACTGGGCGTTAGCTCAATCAATACTTTTAGGGCGCTGCCTAAGCTCTTGTAGGCATTGGGTAGGGTATAGCCAAACCGGGTCGCCAAGGCGATCGCCTTTTCATCCGCTGCGGTGGCCTGGTCAATCACCTGCTGCGAGTTATTGCGCTGATAGAGCCGCCATCCAGAAAAGCCACAGAGGCCCAAGGCAAGGAGCAACAGCAGACCATCCTGTACCCACAGCTCACCGACAGCACCCCCCAGGCCAATGGCCATCGCTGCCATCTCCCAGCCATCGCGGGGCACCGTATCGTTTTGAATGCGACCTACCTCATGCCAGAACAATAAATTGCGCTGATCCTTCGCCAATCTATCCCAGCGGATCAGGTCTACCTGAATCTCGACCTGGTCACGGCCCAGTTCTTCAGATGTAATTAAGGGCGGATTGCTAGCCGT
>CAZXWR010000189.1:0-7847 GCA_964644325.1 uncultured bacterium | reverse complement strand
TTGGGCTAGAGGGATCCTTTTCTATCTTACATTTAATTGCGCCTACCTACTTAGCAAGTGATTTAGGACTTGTGGGTAAGGCATAGCCCTCTAAATCCACCCGCTCCATTACCGCGTCATTTTCTGCTTCCAGCAGAAAACCGGGAGCATCAGAAAAAATCACTTCCAAGAAATCAGCTTTGGAATCGAACCAGATTTTTACTCGACCTGCCATAGGTCTTCTCCCTTTTTTGGATATATCCGGAAACTAAATTTAATGATTACCATTTTCGAGTGACCTCGTAACTGTCAAACTTTGTATCAGCACTAACAATTTGCAAATTCTCGGACAGGGCTTGGGCAATCAGCAGGCGATCAAACGGATCTCTGTGGTGGAAGGGTAGCTTGGATACAACCGTGAGGTGTTCAAAGGTAATCGTCAAAATTTCGTAACTGTCCCTGGCATCTGACGAAGATTGGTTGTTTCAGCCATTTCAGGTCTAAAGACCGCTCAAAGTAGAAGCTGAAACCCTATTAAACTCGTTGAACACTAAGCTCAATATGAGTTCCAGGGACGGTTACAAAATTTCAATGTTATTAAGGGTAATCTGCTGAGGAATAAACAGCTCATAATTATCAGACAACGTCAGTTTATTTAGGCTGACTTTGATGGCCATTTCCCAGAGGCTAGCCATACTGAGGAGTAAATCAACGTCAGATTCCAACAGATCGTCAGCAGCGTTACTCAGTTCGGGGCTATCGTTAATAAACCAGAGAAAGGTATGCGTATCCAGGAGTAATTTCATTCCATGTACTCCTTAAAATCTTCGAGGGGTTCATCAAAGTCTGGAGCTAACCAGATTTGACCTTTGGCACTACCGCGTTGTCGTCGTTTAGTAATGGGTAGAATCTGAGTCAACCTCAGAATCGGCTGGTTATTACGGGTGATAATTACTTCTTCCCCTTGCAGGGCAGATTGCAGAAGTTGACTAATTTGAGTTTGAGCATCGCTGATATCAACCTGTTGCATGATCTGACCTCCTAAACGTCTATCTCTACGGTGATCGAGGCATCGCAGCCGAAGGTATCGACGACTTTGACGCAGGTGGTGTATTTGCCGGGAGCAGGGTAAACGTAGCCCGCATCGCTGATGGTTTTGAGGCTGCGATCCTTACGGGTGTGATAGTCTTGCCAGTCGTGGGTGAAGGGTTTGCCCGGTTGCCAGTTGAAATCTACTGCCCAAAAATCAATAAAATCAAAGCCGCTTTTGATCGCCCGTTCTTTGCTCGCTTCTAACTCTTTGCTGGGCACCCCGGTGAGGGAGGGAAGGAACTGGGTGAGTTTGAGGTCTACAGTGGGGAGTCCCTCTCCCCCAGCCCCTCTCCCAGAACGGGAGAAGGGAGAAACAGCCCCTTGTCCCCCTTCTCCCAAGCAGGGAGAAGAGGTTAGGGGATGAGGGCTACGGTACACAGCCTCAGCAGTCAGCACAGCCACTTCCAAAAACGGCGGCGGCGCTTTGCGGTTCTTCTCCATAATCTCGCGAAGAATCTGCACCAGTTTCAGCTTTACGCCCAATTCCGGCACTAGGGAATTCACCAGCAGATGCAAATCCATTTCAAACTCCCAGCAATAGCACTCGTGCCCGCCCGCCTGTGCTGTAGCCTTCGCTACCTGTTTGACTTCCTCGCGGGTAAACATCGAGTCGATGCCATCCAACAGCGAAGCCATCACTAGCTTGTTGTCGCCCCAGACCAGCCGATTACGAAAATCATCCTGCTTGGGGTTCTGCTGTTCAAATAGCTCCAGCTGCCCCGTCGCCGCTGCTGCCCGTCGCGGTTTGTCCATGCTTTCAATCCGCTGCATCGGCATCGCACACCCAGCAATATCCACCTCTCGCCGATTGCCATACTCGTCGTACTTGCCCTCCCACACCAGCTCCGTCCGTAGCGTCGATAGCGGGTGCGGGTTGTGGGAGCCGTAGGTGGGCGGTTCGGACATAGAAAATCACGAAAGCTCAAGGCAACTGCCCTCAATTATAGTCGCTGCCTAAAATGCCGCTAAATCAAGCGTTTTGCCGGATGGGAATGCAAAGCATCTGGTGGTCGTGTGAGGGGCGATTTCCTGGCGGATGCGTCAAGGGCGATCACGAGAATGCCTAACTTTGGATGATCGGCTCAAAGCACTGCTCTAACCCAGGACTAAAGCGAGATAACAAACCCACAGCCAGCTGGCCTGTTCTGAGTACTGGGGTGCAGTGGATGGCTGCACCCTTAAACTTGGGTAGTCTGCCTCGGTCAATCAGCTAGCAAAGCTATAATAAATCGGCATTCAAGCGCACAAGCTCAGGAAATCTTACCTGGGGTTTAGAGCCTTTTGTCGCAAAAATTGAGGAAGACAGCGCGTGCCTGAGACTGCTAAGCATTTGGCTACGAGTCGCCCCATCATTGTGGGCGTGACCGGAGCTTCGGGATTAATCTATGCGGTACGCACGCTGAAATACCTGCTTGGGGCTGGCGAAACGGTTGAGCTGGTCGCCTCACGGGCGACCTACCAGGTTTGGCGCGCGGAGCAAGATACCCAGCTCCCTGGAGATCTAGAAAAACAGGCCTTGTTCTGGCGGGAGCAGGCCGATGCCTGGACTGGAACCCTCACCTGTTATGCCGCTGCCGATGTGGGAGCCAGGATTGCCAGTGGTTCTTTTCGGACAGCGGGCATGCTGATTATTCCGGCCAGTATGAGCACCGTGGCCAAACTGGCGACGGGCTTGAGTGGCGATCTGCTGGAGCGCGCCGCAGATGTCATGATCAAGGAAGGCAGGCCACTGGTTGTGGTGCCTCGGGAAACGCCCCTCAGCGTGATTCACCTCCGGAATTTGACTACTTTGGCAGAGGCCGGGGTGCGGATTGTGCCAGCGATTCCAGCCTGGTATCATCAGCCTCAAACCATTGAAGACCTGGTGGATTTTGTAGTAGCTCGTGCCCTAGACCAGCTCGGGATCGACTGTGTACCGATCCGCCGCTGGCAAGGCCCGATTGGTCAGGTTGAGGTTTAATTTTAGCCTTCAGATTCTGTTGCACTCAGGGTGCGGTAGTTAAACTGAACAGCTCCTGGGTGACAGCTGGCACATTGATTCAGGGTGATTGGGATGCTTATTTCTACCCCCGGATGCAAAATTTTGAAGTAGCGTGATTTTTCAATGCGGTAGGGGACTGTTTCGTTTGGATTCAGCGTCCGGGAATAGGTGCGCAAATACTTCCAGGAGAGAGCCAGTTCTGGATTTCGCAAGGGTTCCCAGGGGATGCCGTAGTGGTTGCTATCTTCGAGGATGGCTTGCCAGGTTTCCGTCGGCAGCACGGCGGGCGGGATTCCATTATGGCAGGTGGCACATTTAGCCAAATAAACCTCTTGGGCCAGTTGCAGATCCTTGGGTACTGCATCAACCGTCCCGATGGTGTCCCCGGTGGACTGGGCCGCCGCAACCGATGCGGGCTGGGCAAGGGCGAGAACCCACCCACACAGCAGGCTAAATCCCAGAACCAAAACCAGCAACCATCCAACCGAAGGTCGTCGCTGGGGGTACCGTTTCCGGGGCGATCGCATCATGGGGGGTCGGGGCTTCAACATCGGTTAAGTCTTGAGTTCATCGTCCAGTGCACTATCCTCTGCCATTGTAGAGCCGCGCAGGAGCAGCACTGCACAATTACTGTTGCGGGCGATCGCCTCTGGGATGGATCCTTTAATCACCTGGTCAAAGAGTCCCTGCCGACTAGCGCCGATCACAATCACATCAATGGCTTCAGATTGGGCGAAATTTAAGATTGCATCTGCAACCGACGTATCGGACAGATACACTTCTTTGACGTGACCCCCACAGTAGGGTTCCAACTGAACGGAATAAGGATGCAGGGTTTGTCGGGGGATGGGCCGTTCTGGGGGCTGAACCTGACACAGAAAAATATCCGATTCTGGGCCAAAGGAACGAATGAGGGGCGGCAGGAGCGTTAGCGCCTCGGTCACATTCGGCCCCCCCGACATGGGGATCAGCCAGCGTTTGAGGGTGGTGAGCTGTCCCAAGTTCGGCCACTTCAGTAACAGCACAGGGCTGGCAGACTGGCGCATGATGGTATCGACAGTGTCGCCAAACAGTAGGTTGGCGGTCGGTCGATGTCCTTGCCAGCCCATGAGGATCAGATCAATATGCCGCTGTTTCTCAACTTCTAGGATCGTTTGAGCCACATCATGGGCCACGCGAATCTGAGTGTGAACCGACACCTGATAACGTTGTCCGGTACGCACGGCCTGCTGCAATAGCTCCCGCCCTGGCCCAGTGCGGACGGGTGTCTCCTGGGTTTTCAGGTTCCGCGGAATCACCACAATCTTCAAACATTCCAGCTCAAATTGGCGATCGCGGGCTAGGGTGGCCCCAACCCGGAGCAGCACCTCTGCTGTATTGGGGTTGGCGAGGGGAATGAGCAGGCGTCCTTTGCCCGTAGTGGGGCCTCTGGTTTGGTAAACACAGTAAGACGGATCGGGGTGGGGCCCCATTGGCCCAGCGGCTCCCCCCAAGGCATGAGACTCGGCCTGAATAATATCGGCTCGGGTAATAATCCCGATCAGGCGTCTCCCTTCCACCACGGGCAGGCGACTGATCTTGTAGCGATCGAGGGTGTACAGGACATCTGAGAGCGTGTCAGCTGGCCGTACCGATAGAGGTTGGGGCGTCATCACCTCCCGAATCGGGCTAGAGTCGGGGAGCTGCTGCTGAGATACCGTTGATAGATCAGTTTGGGTCAAAATACCGACCAGTTTCCCTGCTTCAATCACCGGGAACCCGCGATGGTGGGACTTGGAAAAGGCTTGTTTTGCCTGGGCAATGGACAGGGAACTGGGGAGCGTTTCCACCCGCCGCTGCATTAACTCTGCCGCTGTGAGCTGGGCGAGAGGCCCTTGCCCAGGAGGTTTGGGCTTGGGATCAAGCTGTATGCCCTGTTGGGCCAACAAGCGATTATAGATGGAACCTGGACTGACCTGTTCAGCCGCGAGATAGGCCATAACGCCACTGATCATCAAGGGCAGCACCAGGTTAAAGTCAGTGGTCATCTCAAAGATAATCACAATCCCGGTGAAGGGTACGCGGCTGACGGCACCAAAAAAAGCGCCCATGCCGACGAGGGCAAACGTTGTGGGCAGACCTGTCCCCAGCAGGGTCGTGGCGAGAATCCCCACCATTTGCCCCAGAGACGCCCCCAAAATAAGACTGGGGGCAAAAACCCCCCCCGGCGCTCCCGAACCAAAGGCGACTAAGGTGAGGCAAAACTGCACCACAAAAACCAGTACGATCACGTGCCAGTCGGCGCTGCCCATGCTAATCCAGTTCCGCAGGCCGGCGTTATTCTGAAACGCCCCTGGCAAGAACCCCAGGGCAGTCCCACAGCACAACCCGGCGATCGCCATGCGCCAAGGTAAAGGGATGCCCTTCAGCCGCTGGTAGAACTCCAGGCTAGCGATCAGGCCCCGGTTGAATAACCCCCCGAACAAGCCAGCCAGACCCCCCAGCAAAATATAGAAGGGAATTTCGGCCAGAGAGAATCCGGTTTGAGCGGTCATATCCGACAAATTGGCCGACAGGGAATATCCCCCCAAGACACGGGCCACAACGGCCCCAATAAATGAGGAAAGAATGGCTGTCCCCAACGTCAGCCCAGACAGATCCCGCAGCAGCTCCTCCACAATAAACAGCACCCCAGCCAGCGGTGCGTTAAAGGCTGCAGCTAGACCCGCCCCCGCACCCGCCGCAATCATCTGTTTACGATGGTTTGGGGCAGTGGGAAACCAGCGACTAAACTGAGCAGCCAGGGCTGCGCCAATTTGGACGGTTGGCCCCTGACGCCCCAGGGTTAACCCGCCCCCCAGTGCCAAAATGACGCTCACCAGCTTGATCCCTGCCACTCTCAGGTCTAAGCGCGTTGGGTACTGAGCCAGTGCCGCTTTCACCTGGGGAATACCACTGCCCCCTGCCTCCGGTGCAAATCGCTCAATCAGCCAGCCGGACGTTAAGCCACAGACACTCCCGATGAGCGCCAACACCAAAGGCGCAGGAGCCGCCAACGTCCAGCTCAGCCGCCAGGTTCCGAGGAGCCCAATCCCTTGCTGTAGGGTGACGGCCGCCAAGCCTGACACAAGCCCAATCAAGCAGGCTTCTACAATGGCTAGGCGTTGAGGTTGAAGCCAGTACCGAAGATAGGCTGACCACATCGGTTAAGCTCTGGCGTTAGAGACAGCCTTCTGGGCACCGTAAACGGTGATGCCGTAGTATTTCCATAAAATTTCGGTCGTGGCGAAACCCGCCGCCTGGAGCCACTGGAGCTGGTCGGCCAGGGTCGCCAGCTGATCTTGGCTAGAGTGCCCCTGGCGATCGCTGGTGCCCATTTGGGCGCGGACGGCTTCGAGTGTCGTGTCGCTGTGGCTGGCTGTCCAGGCTTCACGGGCTGACTGGTATACCGCCGTTAAGTCAGGGTGGGTTGCCAGGGTCGGGTCAGCATTCCAGAACCAGCCATTGGGCGCTAGAGAACGATATACCGCTTGAAATAGCTGCTGCTTCATCGCGTGGTTCAGGTGATGAATTGCCAGGGAAGAAACGCAGGCATCAAAGCTCGTGTGGGGCAGGTTGAGCTGGCCCAAGGCCCAATCGCCAAAGTCAGCTTCAACACAGGTAAAGCGATCGCCATAGCCATGGGCCTGGAGTTTGGCTTGGGTGGCAGTAACCATGCGGGGCGAATAGTCAAGGGCCGTCAGGTGGGCCTGGGGGCAATGGGCCAGCAGGCGCTGACTCAGCTCTCCGGTGCCACACCCCAGCTCTAAAATGTGGGTGGCAGTGGCCGGAACCCCGCGCACAACCGCCGTCAGCATTTCATCGTAGTAGGGCAACAGCAGCCGAATGCCCTCGTCAAAGGCAGCAGTATCGGCAAAAACTTCACCAGGGAAAATCGGCGTGGCAGTGCTCACAGGGGGATGGGTTTGACACAATAGACCGGAGTTGGCTCAATTGTACCGACTTGTGGCGGGTCAATCGAGCAAAAAACAAAATTAAACGAGGCAGCAAAACCCGCTACAGGATGAAGCGTAAAAAGCTGAGATAGACCCCAATCATTCCCCATTCCGGCCAGCTTCCGGTTGCATCGGCCATCGGATTCGAGGATGTTTGTTCTGTCTAGATGCTATGAGTATGAGCCTTCAGCAGCGCTTTCTCTCTAGGATAAAAGATATTGATAGGGAGAGGTTAAATCTCGCACAATGACTCAAGCAGATCCAAACCGGGTGGTGCGACGACTGCCGCTGGTGGTGGGTATCGTCGGCAGTACGTTATTACTCGTCAATCGCTGGTTTACCGTTGATTTAACCAATGCTCAGTCCCGTTCTGATGCACTCGGCATTATCTTGAGTGCGCTACTGGTGCTTACCGGGCTGCTCTGGCAGCGGGTACAGCCGCGATCGCCTGATGCCGTCATTCTGTCAGGCGAAACGGGTTTTGTTTTGGAAGCGTCATTGCCCGACTCCATCAAAACCGAGTTGGCCTGGGCTTCCCATACCTTGCTGACCAACACCGTTACGAAGTCTGTGGTGGTGTGGCATGACGGTCAAACTTTGCTGCGCCGTGGTGTACTGGGGCCTGCCGCAACAGTACAGCCCGGCCCAATTCTGGAACGGGTTTTGACCAAGCAGAAACCCGTGTATCTGGTAGATGTGAAGCTTTATCCGGGGCGTTTTGAATTTAACTATCTGCCTGAAAATGTGCAGGGCATTATCTGCCAGCCCTTGGGCGATCGCGGGGTGTTGATCTTGGGAGCCAATGCCCCCCGCAGCTATAC
>CAZXWR010000188.1:0-7864 GCA_964644325.1 uncultured bacterium | reverse complement strand
CCTGCCAATAAAGCCTGCCAATAAAGACAGGGGACATCGCCCCTGTCTACCTGAACCTGTCGTGTGGTGCTCGGGCGCTGGCCTTTGCCCGCAGCGGCGCGGCTTAGTTTTGCGCGATCCGAAAGGGCTGCTCTAGGGTAAGGCTCAAATCACTGTCCGGTTCTACAATGACCACCTTGTCCACTGAGGGGCGATCGATGGCGCCGCCGATGGTGGCCCCTGCGGCTGCACCGCTGATCACCTTTTGGGGCGTAATCGTGCGATCGCCGACCAGCCCGGATACACCAGCCCCTAGAGCTGCGCCAATGGCTGTATCGCGCAAGATTGAAGTCCAGGGCCGATTTTTATTGGTTTCTACGGCTGCCCCCGTTGCCGCGCCTGCCAGTACCTTTTCAGCGGTGATGGTGCGGTTCCCCGCTAGGCCAGAAATACCAGCGGCCACAGCTCCCCCTAGAACTGAATTGCGGGCCAGGGCAACCAGGTTAATATCTTGAGCGCGCTGCACACGAGTCACGACATCGGAACTCGCCGTCAGGGGATAGGATTGACCCTCAATCAACAGGGATTGCGCGATAAATTGAGATCCCCCTTCAGCGGGCCGTAATTGCCCCACAATCTCGCTGCCGACCGGAATCACGACCTGTCCCTGGGGGTCTGTCACATCTGCGGTGCTGGTGAGGGTCAAGGGCACGGTTTCGGTGGGCGTCACAATGATGCGATCGCCCTGGGCATAGGTCACGGGAATTTGCAGGCCTCGCTGGAGGGCAATGTCTCCCCGGCTGCTGTCCCAGGCAGCGATATAGTTCGCAGAAATCAACGTGGATTGAGCATTGGGCTCTAGAGCCTGACACAAAAACGCTGCGACTTCTGCCCGCGTGGCTGATTGATTCGGGTTGAGCTGCTGCACGTTTGGGTAGTTCACCACGATCTTCCGGGCGGTTGCCGCCGCCACTGGCCCTCTGGCGTAGCTCGGAATAGCAGCGGCATCGACAAAGTTGCGGCTTAAGACCGCTTCTAAGGATTGGGGCTGGCGATAATTCAGGCCATTGGCCAGAGCGACCAGCACCTGAGCCCGGGGAATATTCTGGTTCGGTTGAAAGGTGCCATCCGGGTAGCCGGAGAGAAAACCCGCCTGAGCCGCGGCTTGAATGGCTGGGTAGGCCCAGTTACTGCGACTGACATCGCTGTAGTTGCGGCTGGCCTGACCCCCGCCCCGTGAGAATGCAGCACCCAAGAGGGTGGCAAATTCTGCCCGCGTCACGGGGGCATTGGGGCGAAAGCTACCATCCGGATAGCCATTAATGATGCGGCGTTGGGCCAGGGAATTGATGCAGCGGTTAGCCCAGAGCCCATCGACATCGGCAAAACGGGCCTGGGTTTGAGCCGCAGTTCTCCCAGGCATGCTCAGCCATAGGCCCGAAAGCGTGGTCAAACTTAACAGCCATGCAGTACGCGTCTGCCACTTGATATTGTTCAGCATTGTGATCAGGATTATCGTGAACGACAGTGTAAAGTGACATAAAACACTGCAAATTTGTTTCTGAGAAACTTTTAGCCTGAATAAACTCGTCTTTAACTATATTTACTTAAATAAAATAGTTTTTCAGGGTCAATAGTTTCCTTGACGGGATCCTACAGCGTCGGTTCCAGCGATCTGGCCAGTCCGGCATCTGTCACCTTGGGGTGCCAAACCCCCTTTGTTTCGGTGGCTGAGTTCAGTTTGACGTTGCAAACCGTAGTCTGCTTGGCGGCAAGATATTGACTCACTCAGAGAAAATAGGGAAACTCCCGTAGATCTAGCGCAAAGTTGAGGTTTACAGGGATGCGCCTAAGAAGTTGTTAAGTCTGCACAGATTCCATGAGGGATTCGATAGGCTCTTAATACAACTTCACCATGGGCATGTAGTCAGACTCAGGACATGACAACCTATCTTCCCAACCTGTTAGTGCCACCGACGGTTTTATCGGTCAGCGGCTTGACTAGCTATATTCAAGCCCTGCTTGAGCAAGACAATGAACTCATGCAGGTGTGGGTGATTGGCGAAGTTTCTAGCGCCCATCGGCACCGCAGCGGGCTATTTTTGACGCTTCAGGATCAAGATGAACAAACGGCCATTCAGTGCATTGTCTGGAAGGGTTATCTGGATAAGCTAGCCATTGAACCTGAACCTGGAGAACAGGTCATTGTTTTAGGCCGAATTCGGGTTTATCCCGCTCGAGGACAGTATCAGCTGGTGGTCTGGCAGGTGTTGCCTGCGGGGGAAGGCTTGCGATCGCTGCGGTTCCAGCAGTTACGCAATCGACTGGCGACTGAGGGCCTCTTTGATCCTGAGCGCAAGCGATCGCTGCCCTCCCATCCCCAATGTGTTGCGGTTGTGACGTCCCCCCAAGCCGCCGCTTGGGGCGATATTCAGCGCACTCTGAAGTCGCGCTATCCGGGCTTGCGGGTCTTATTCTCGCCTAGTGTGGTGCAGGGCGACCAGGCACCAGCCTCAATTACTGCGGCCATTCAGCGGGTTGAGGCTGAGGGCACCGCTGATGTATTGATTGTGTCTCGGGGGGGCGGGGCTTCCGAAGACCTAGCCTGCTTTAATAATGAGCAGGTGGTCCGGGCGATCGCCAACTGCCCCATTCCCGTCATCTCCGGCATTGGTCACCAGCGAGACGAAACCCTAGCAGACCTGGCCGCCGACTGCTGCGCTCATACCCCCACTGCTGCTGCCACCCTGGCCGTACCGCTGCTGCAAAATCTGCGGGCCATGCACCAAGAGCGGGTTTGCCGTTTAGCCCATGTTGCGGCCCACCAATATGCTGCGGCTCGGGAACATCTCCATGAACAGCAGCTCCAGCTCCAGCGCCTAGAACCCAGCCGCCAAGTTGAGCAAGAATCCATTGGACTGACCGTGCTGCGGCGCCGCTTACAGCAAAGTGTCTACTATCGGCTCCAGTCTCACTATCAACACCAAGCCTTGCTCCAGCAAAAGCTAGCGACCCTTGACCCCCGTGGCGTTCTGAAACGGGGCTATGCCTTGGCGCGAACTCAAAGTGGCGCTATTGCCCGTCAAGCCGCGGCACTCACCGTGGGCCAGCCTCTAGAGCTTCACCTCGCGGAAGGTACCGTGCAGGTGGTGGTGACTCAGCTTTCCAGTGCCTCTGCCTTGTTCTCTATCCATGATTGCCCCAACCCATGACCCGCTCCCACCCCTCTGCTGCCAGTGACGACGGGCGATCGCCCGATTGGCACTATGAAACCACCGTCTCTGAAATCGAAGCCATTATTGACCGTATTGAATCGGGAGAACTGGAGCTAGAAGCGGTGTTTACCGAGTTTGCCCAGGCCGTGACCTACCTCCAAGAATGTGACGGCTTTTTGTCGGAACGCCAAGCGCAGATGGAGCTGCTCATTGAACGACTGGGCGACCCCCCAACCCTCTGAAGCCCTAATGCTCTGCGGCCCACTTCCTGTTGCCCACTTCCTGTCGCTCACTGCCTGTCGCCTGGGCGATCGCTGGCCCATCAACTTGTGTATTCAGATACTGTCATTGCTGGAAACTGAACGGCGTCACCGATAATAAAGACTTTAATCCCCACGTCCAGCCTAGTGTTTATGACGGTACGCCATGTCTTCGTTTTCTGATGCTGCCGATGCCCCAGATTCTGCTGCCAGCCTGAATGAACCCCTGCGTTTATCCACCAAACTTGCCTTTGGGGCTGGGGATTTAGGGCCAGCGATCACCGCCAACATCATCATCTTTTTTCAGCTTGTCTTTTTCACCAATGTTGCGGGCATTCCCGCTGGGTTGGCAGGCAGCATCTTGATGGTGAGCAAAATCTGGGATGCCGTCAATGACCCGATTGTGGGTGTACTGACCGATAAAACCCAATCCCGTCGATGGGGCCGTCGCCTTCCTTGGCTATTCTATGGGGCCGTGCCCTTCGGCCTGTTTTTCTTTTTGCTTTGGGTCGTCCCTAACTGGGGCGGCGTAAATAGTTCCGCCAGCGTTTGGGTGCTGTTCTGGTACTACGTCATCATTGGGGCAATTTCTCAGGTGTTCTACACGGTGGTGAATTTGCCCTACACCGCCATGACACCGGAGCTAACCCAAGACTACGACGAACGTACCCAGCTCAATAGTTATCGATTTGCCTTTTCAATTGGGGGCAGCATTCTCTCACTTTTTATTGCCCAAATAATTTTTCTCGTCATTCCCGAAGCGCAGCGAGAGCTTCAGTATCTGCTGCTGGCGGCCCTCTGTGGTGTGATCTCAGTGCTGGCCCTGTACTGGTGTGTGTTTGGCACCCGCAAACGGGCTATGGCGTTTGAGAAGCAGCGCCTAGAAGCTGGCCCCACGGAAGATCTGCCTCTCGGGCAGCAGTTCAAAGTTGCCCTTAGCAATCGCCCCTTTTTGTTTGTGATCGGCATCTATCTCTGCTCTTGGCTAGCGGTGCAGATTACAGCCAGTATCATTCCCTACTTTGTGGTGAACTGTATGAACCTCAGGCAAGCCGATGTGCCCACAGTGCTGATTGCGGTGCAGGGAACAGCGCTGCTCATGCTGTTTGTTTGGAGCCACCTGAGCAAAAAATTAGGTAAAAAAGCGGTTTACTTCATGGGCATGGGGCTTTGGATTGTGGCTCAGATTGGCCTGTTTTTCCTCCAGCCGGGCCAGCTCGGGCTGATGTACCTGTTGGCGATCATGGCGGGGATTGGGGTTTCCACAGCCTACCTGGTGCCTTGGTCGATGATTCCCGATGTGATTGAGCTGGATGAACTGCAAACGGGACAGCGTCGAGAAGGTGTGTTCTACGGCTTTATGGTGCTCCTGCAAAAGCTGGGGCTGGCGCTGGGGCTATTTTTAACGGGCTTGGCGCTACAGGCTTCAGGATTTTTGGAGGCTGCGCCGGGGCTGCCCCTGCCCGTTCAGCCAGCATCAGCACTGACGGCTATTCGGCTGGCCATTGGCCCGCTGCCGACGGTCTCGCTGATCTGTGGGCTATTTTTAACCTACTTCTACCCGATTAGCCGCGAGATCCATGCTGAAGTGCTCCTAAAGCTCGCCGAACGCAAACAGAACGCCTCTGGCGCTTAAATCCTGCGTCCTGCGGTCAAACGTTGAGTTTCTAGGCTTGCGCGTAGACTTGGGTTTGGCCGATACACATGCCCAATACATGCCCAGTACATGCCCAATACATGCCCAATACATGCCCAGATTGTCAGGCCGGGGTCACAACGCGAATGGCCTCTAATAGCCCCTTGGCCTTGTTCAGGGTCTCTTCATACTCCTTCTCTGGGACGGAGTCTGCAACCAGGCCAGCCCCCGCTTGAACCGTGACACGATAGCTTGAGCCAGCCCCAGGGCTGGGCTGAATGATCATGGTGCGAATGGTAATGGCAGAGTTGAGCTGACCTTCAAAGTCGTAGTAGCCGTAGACCCCTGAGTAAGGTCCCCGTCGGCACCCTTCTAGCTCGTGAATAATTTCCATGGCGCGAATTTTAGGAGCACCGCTCACGGTGCCTGCGGGAAAGCAGGCCTTGAGTAAATCCCAGGCTGTTTTGCCTGGGGCCAGCTCACCGATCACGTTACTCACGATGTGCATCACGTGGGAGTAACGCTCAATTACCATCAAATCCGCAGACTTCACCGTCACGCTTCCCGGCAGGCAAACGCGACCCAGGTCATTGCGGCCCAGGTCAACTAGCATCACATGCTCGGCAATTTCCTTAGGATCCTGGAGTAAATCCTCTGCGAAGGCTTGGTCGGCGGCTGGGGTTTTGCCCCGGGGCCTGGTGCCCGCGATGGGCCGCACGGTGGCAAGGAGGGGGGCATTGGGGTCGACCTGACGCTCGGCCTTGACCATCACTTCTGGGCTGGAGCCAATGAGCTGCCAGTCCTTGAACTGCAAGAAACACATGTAAGGAGACGGGTTGATCTGACGCAAAGACCGATACAGCAAGAAGGGATCCCCTTCGTAGTTCATGGACAGCCGCTGGGATAGAACCACCTGGAAAATATCTCCAGCCTTGATATAGTCCTTGGCCCGCAGCACATTTTCGCAGAACTGGGTCTGGGTGACATTGCTATTGAGGGCGGCAGCAGGGAGGGCCGCTGGGCTACGCGAGGGGGCTAGCTCAAGGGGGGCATGATCGAGGGGCTGCTTTAACTGCTGAACCAGATGATCAACGCGATCGCACGCTTGGGTATAGGCCATTTTCAGGTCAGGGGTCTGGCGTAAATCAGCATAGGCGATCGCATAGATTTTGCGCTTCACCTGGTCAAAAATCAGCAGATTATCCACCTGCATCCACAGCCCATCGGGCAGGTCATCGGTCGTTGGGGCATGAATGGGCACGCGCGGCTCAATCCAGTGAATCAGCTCATAGCCCCAAAATCCAAATAGTCCGCCAATGCCAGACGGGAGCTGAGGCAGCTTCACGGGCTGGTAAGGGTCTAAACACTGGGTTAACACCTCAAAGGGATTGCCAGTGTATGCATGCACCGTGCCATCGCGATGGACTTGGGTGGTCGTACTGCCCCGAGATTCAAGGATCCAGAGTGGCTCGCACCCTAAAAAACTATAGCGACCTAGATTTTCCCCGCCTTCCACTGACTCCAGCAAAAAGCTGTAGGGCTGCCCAGCACAAACTCGATACCAAGCCGAAACTGGCGTGTCCAAATCAGCAATCCATTCCCGATAGACCGGCACAAAGTTGCCAGTTTTGGCAAGCTCAACAAACTGGTCAAAATCGGGAGTTAGCATAAGTTTATGCAGCAGCACCAGCCGCCGAACATCAAGGACAAAACTTTTCCTATCCTACCTTGGGCCGCTAGACTTACAGCTTGGGCGGCCGCCCTGCCGTAAAACCCCCAACAAACCAAAGCCCCACACAAAGGAGGTGGGGCTTTCAGCCATTTAATCAGGGCAATGTCCTGGCTACATTTAAGAATTATCCAGAAGCATCTAGACCAGAAGCATCTAGGAACGATGCGCTACGGGTCAATCGTGCGCTTACCCGTAAACTTAACGGCAACCGGGTTTGGATTTTCCCCGATCGAGCGGGGGACGCTATTCACCGCTTCTCTGCCTTCATTGACCCGTTCTGGGAAGACACCATCATTGGGATGGAGCAAAACAGTATCGCCATCCGGGAAAACCCGATAGATTTTATAGTCATTAATTTTTTTGGGGCGTAGCTGCCGCAGGCCTAATGCCAGACACTGCTCTTTGCGAGCAAGATACAGCAGATTTTCACCCGATCGCATGACTGCCGCACCACCAGTGGGCATTTCAAAGACCTGCTCCTTAGAGCTAGTCCAGGTAATTGCGTACTTTTCCTCAACCTCAGCTTTGCTGAGTAGTCCACCTGTGCTGCCACCGAACAACGGTGTCTGTCCAGTCAATTGTTCTGCCATTAATCCTTCTCCCAAAACGGTACAGGTCGAGGAACCCCCTCTTCACATAAAAAGTGGGGCTAGCCCACTTTTAAGATGCGATCGAGAGACTTCCCACAAAAAATTAAAGTACCAAGGCTTGTTGCTATCTCTGATTTTTGCGCTGCACTTACCCGAACCTGCTAAAAGCCAAAGCCCAGATAGGTGTTAGCTATGGGGGAATCGTATCATCGTGTTTTACCCCCTTAAACAAGTTCGACAGGAACTGTAACAGTTCTTTAGCAGTTTACAGCGCTGTTTTAGGAAACCCGCTGAACCGACGGTTTAGATTTAGCGGTTTGCACCGGAGCGGTGACGGTGGGCAGGGTGAAGTGCAGCTCACTGCCTTGATCTCGCCCTCGGGAGGTGGCCCAGATCTCACCCCCGAGATGTCGGATGATTTGCCGACAGATGGCCAGCCCAAGCCCGGTACC
>CAZXWR010000187.1:0-7881 GCA_964644325.1 uncultured bacterium | reverse complement strand
GGGTGGCGAAGTTAGTGCCACTTGACTGGCGAAGTTGTGAGAATACAGCAGCGATGGCACCACTGCCGCTCAGCGATTGTTTGGACAGCCTTTTCCTGACCTCTTTGAATGGGTGCTTGAACAATCCTCTGAGCTTCCACTCCCTCGACAGTCTCATAAATCACAACAGACTCAACCTAAGCTGGGCCTCGTTTTCCCGGCTTAAGTTACTACCCCACAGAAACTTAAAGGTAATATTCGTTTTTGACATTTGCACAAAATTAAAGCGTCAATAATTGCCAAACATGCTCCAACAGCTGAAAGAGATACCCATATGGGTTCGAGGATTGCTCATTTTCCCATTGGGATGTCTCAATGGCTGGTTGGTGTTGCTGCTTTTTGACCGTTTTCAGCCGCTATCTAGTCTTCTAGTGACGGCTAGTATCCTGGCCTTCCTGCTCAATTTCCCGATTCAATTTCTACAGAGACGTGGACTCAATCGGTCTATGGCAATTGGTCTGGTTTCTATTCTGTCCCTATTAATCTTGGCGCTGTTAAGTTTGATTCTGGTTCCATTAATCATTGAAGAGCTCAGTGAACTGGTTAATAATCTACCTGGACTGATAGAGTCGGGAACCCAGCAACTTCAGGCTTTACAAGCCTGGGCGATCGCCCAGCAATTTCCTGGGAATATCAGTGACCTGGTCGAACGTGTAATTGGTCAGTTATCGAGGGTGTTGCAAGCGACCAGTAGCCAGCTGTTGAGCATACTCCTGGGCACGATTAGTAAAGTGATCAATATTTTTATATTGATCATCTTGACTGTCTTTATGGTTTTGGGAGGAGAAACTGCCTGGAAGGGGTTGTTTAGTTGGTTGCCCGTTGAATGGAGAATGCCACTCCAGAATTCAATTCGACGAACATTTCGGGGTTACTTTGCGGCCCAAGCCCTGCTTGCCGGAATTCTAAGCATCGCCCAAACCTTGCTTTTCGTTGCTTTAGGAGTTCCCTATGCAGTTTTGTATGGTGTCAGTATTGGCATCGCAACGCTTATTCCGTATGCTAGTACCCTCGTGATATTGATTGTGAGTGTACTGGTAACGCTTGATAACGTGAGCCTGGGTCTGAAAGTATTAGTAGGCGCGATCGCCGTTTCATTTATCAATGATAATGTCCTCTCCCCCCGAATTATGGGTCAATCAATCGGCCTAAATCCAATATGGTTGATTATTTCTTTGTTTCTGGGGGGTAAAGCTGCTGGCATATTGGGCTTAGTGATTGCAGTGCCCATTGCAAGCGTAGTGAAACAGATGGGGGATGCTATGCGACACACCATAAGCGATGACCAAAGCGAGCGCGTCAAAGCTGTTGATCCCCTGAACGCCTCATAGAATGCTTGAGAAATCAATTCTCCGCTTCAGTAAGGACAGGCAAGAAAAAGAGTCGAGAGACGAATACTTGATTCGCTAATCCAGTTAAATCGAATGCCGATCCCCCCCTACCCCGAAGAAGCGATCGCCCTCAGTGCCCCTGAATCTCTTACCAAAAACTCGGTGTCTGCTGTGCGTGCAAAGCTATCTGGATCAGGGTTTAGGAATGTTTAATGATTTTGTAGATGTGAAGTGAGGGTAAGTAAGGGATGAGTATAAAAGACAAGCTGATTTGTGGAATCTATGCATTGACAGCGTTAGTAGCATTTCCTGCTACATGGATCAATAATTATTTGTTTATGACTCAAGCGAGTGATGCGGCTTTTTTAGATTTCTTTCAAGCTGCCTATGTGAATGCAGCTGCCGCATCATTGACTAACGACTTGTTTTTAGTTGCCCTAGCGGCATGTGTTTTCATTGTGGTCGAGGGTCAACGGGTTGGAGTTCGCTACTATTGGCTATATTTATTGCTGTCTCCCATCGTTGCCATCAGTGTTACCTTCCCCTTATTTTTGCTAGCTCGACATCTCAAACTGAGTAAAAGCCAAGATACTCCTGGTGCCGATGAAACAACCCAAAATTTTGTCTGAGAAATTTTATTCATAATTGTGTGAATGCCGATCCCCCCTTACCCTCCTGAAGCGATCGCCCTAGCCAAAACCCTTCAACTCCAGCCGGACATCTGGGAGCGACCGCGTGTGCAGGGAATTACCATTGATGGCCCCACCTCCAAAGATCTCGATGACGCCATCTGGATCAAATCCATCAAAACCGGGGCGGTGCTCTATGTCCACATTGCCGACGTATCCGAACTCGTCCTGCCTGGAACAATCCTCGACAAAATCGCGATCGCCCGCACCCAGACAAGATACCTCAGCTATGGGAACGACCCGATGTTGCCCCATATCCTCTCAGAAGATCGACTGAGCCTGCACCAGGGAGCGTCACGGCCTACCCTCACCGTCAAAGTCACCCTCAACAAACAAGCCGAGATTGAGCAAACCGACATCTTTGAATCCTGGCTCAGGAATAGCCAACGCTTCAGCTACTCCCACTGCGATCGCGCCTGTAAAGACAAGACCCATGAATATCATGACTTTCTGAAACTCTGCCAACGCTGGTCAAAGAGGCTCAGCCAACAGCGAGAAGCCTTGGGAGCCTTTGGCGGCTTCTTCCGTAAATCAGGCTATCTCATTGATGAAGACGGCAACTTCATCTACACCGACCGCAAAGACTACCATGCCCAGGTCATCATCCAAGAATTTATGATCCTGGCCAACCGAGCCGTGGCCCAGTGGCTAGCTGAACGTGACCTGCCCGCCCTCTATCGCAACCACACCGCCAAAGCGATCGCCCCTGAACGGGCTGAAATGCTCAATGATTTACTCAGCAGCGGTAACCCCCAACTCATCCGCCAGAAAATGATGCAGTGGCTGAACCGGGCCACCTACAACCCAACCCTCATTGGCCACTTTGCCCTGAACCTACCCGCCTATATCCACTTCACCAGCCCGATCCGGCGCTTGGCGGATCTCATTGTCCATCGCATCGTCAAAGCTGAGCTACGGGGAGAGAAGACCCCCTACACCAAACTAGACCTAGAGCAATTAGGCCAACATATCCAGACCGTCACCCTAGAGTACGAGAAAGCCTCCGACCTCCACTTCAAGGAAAGCCGCAAGCGGATGTATACCAAAATGCTGCGGTCAGAGGAAACAACCTACCAAGACCTATCGGAGCAAGAATTCAGCCGCCTGCTCAAACATGCCATCAAAGAGCAAGCCCTAGACCCCCTCCGAGCTGAGACGTGCGATCGCCTCACACAAGACAAACTGGTGGCCCAGGACTATTTCTGGATTATCTTCCACAGTGAAGACCAGGAACTCCGGCAGCAGGTCACCGAATACCTGAAGGAACATCCACAAGACGCAATGGCGACCACGGCGATCGCCCTGGATAAGTTGGTGTCATGGAAGCGGATAGAGTTTTCAGAACTCGATGAAGAGAGTCCATTTTGCTCTTGGATGGAGGTCGTGGTTGACGGACGGAAACTGACCACGAGACATCCAGGGGAACACCAGCGTAAACAGAATGCGCGGCACCAGGCGAGCGCCCTGTGGTTAGAGGCATTTATCAACAATGACCTGGTGAGTCCCAGAGACCGGATTGAACCAGTGCGATCGGTTCCAGAACCTGAGCCGAAAGAGCCAAAGCCCAAGGAAATCCACCCGATCCTGGTTATGAAGCTCAGTGACGGGATGAACCATATCGGCCTATTGAACCAACTGTGTCAGACGTTTAGTTGGGAGGCCCCCGAGTATGACTACACCCAGATCCAAGGAGAGTTCCACTGCCGCTGTGCGATCGCCTTGGATGACAGTGAAACCGTGACAGGAGATGGCACTGCGCCGAAGAAGCAGCGATCGAAGCATCTGGCCGCTGGTGGGGTATTGAAGCAGTTGCAGGCGATCGCACCTCATAAGTGGGGGGATTGGAGTGGGGATTCCGAGGAGATTAAGAAGCCTTCCTAAACTTCCGCCTCCAATGTTTTAATTAATGCTTCAACTTCCATTTGAATTTTTTGCTCTCTATTAGAATTTACTTTTACTGCTCGTAATTTCTTGAGCGCGCGGAGTGTTGATTGAAGATTTTTATTAAATACGTCATTTGTCGGATTTAGAGAGTCGCTCGTATCCTTGTCCTCATCCCCAGCCAAGTACCGTTCTATAGTTCTTTGGCTTTTCCCAACAATCAAAGCCAAAGTTGGACCAACGGACTTCTGTCCCTTTTTAGCTCGCCCTTTCGAGCGGTGATAGCCTGCTGCTTCCAATTTGTCGGCCAATTCACGCACTTCGGCAGGTGTATAGTCCCGACGTTTCTCATTTTCAGTGGCTTCAATTGCTAATGCCTGCGTTTTATCAATTGATGCATCAAAGTCATAACGTCGGACAGGGACACCTTCTGGAAAGTGCTTAATATATGAATTATTGTCGTTAATCTTGAGATGCTCGATCGCTGCAAGCCGATGCCCTCCAGCTAATAATCTCCCATTTGAGTCAACGGCTATTGGTTGAATTAGACCAACAGCGGCGATAGACTCTGATAATGCTTCTACATGAGCTTGATTTATCGCGCGGGTGTCTTCGAACCGAGGCAAAATTGAATCCAAGGGAAGAAGTGATTTCCGACTAGATAAATCTTGCTCTATTGGGACACGCTTAGCGCTTGAAATTACACCAGCAAACGGAGATTTAGCCATTTCCCCAACCTTTTAATACTTCTGATCCAACAATTTCATAATCTCGCATAGCTTTTTTGCCAGCTTCTGAATATCGACTAACGGGTATTCCCTCGTAAGCAGCATCACGATATACGGCAAGTTGTTGTATCCCACTGCTAAATGATTGAAGATCATTTTCTTGGAATAATTCCATAGCAGCCTTAAATAGTCTCTTGCCGCGAGGTAACCCTGTTAGTAGAATTCGATATTTATTAGGGTGGGGTCTAAGTGTATCAGCTAATGCCAAAGTTGCGCGTATATCAAAAATATCGACTTTTGTAGGAATGATAACGAGTGTGGAGCTTTCAATTAAGTCTGACAGTTCGTCTGCATCCGTTCTTGCAGGTGTGTCTACAACAGCTATATCAAATTTCGGAAGGTCTTCAGAAGCATCAGAGACAATGAATGGCATGTCAAATTGGGAGGATAATGCCCAATCAATGGCTGTTCGATTTGGATCTCCGTCTGCCAGGACTACGCGCCTTTTAGGTCTACGAGTGGCGAAGTATTGGCAAAGGTGAATGGCTGTAGTGGTCTTTCCGACGCCACCTTTGAAACTTGCAATCGTAATTATCATCAACTGAAAACAATGGATTTACGTCGATAGAATAGCACTGATACCCTACTCAATGATTTAGTTTCCGCCGCATTCATCAATGTTGATTTGCCACCTCCACCCCGCCCACCTCATAGAACCCACCACTCTGCCGCATCTCAAACCCGCCCAACAATAACCCCATCCAGGCAGGCACGATCGCCAGGTCAACCCCCTCCAACAACTCCACCAACCGCACCCTAGACGATCGCCCTTCCAACCACAGAGCGATCGCCCTAACCCAGGCTTCCACATCCTCGTCATGCTCTAGCTGAGCGACCGCCACAGGTTCGGGGTCAAGTTCGACATCGGCAGCTTCGAGGAGAGCCAGCAGTTGATCCTTGTCCATTTCCTCCACACAAGAATCTGAATCCACTTCAGGTTCAGTCATCCGATTCCGGGATTTTGGCTGACGCACCAGGCCCGAGATATCGAGGAACATGGTTTCTTGGACTAGGCCAGCTAGGAAGTCATCGTCGGGGACTGGGCCATCCTCGTTATGGAGGTCAACCCAATCTGACCAGCTCAGCTCAGCCCGTTTGTGCAAAACCTCAGCAATGCCATAGAGCGCTTCCCCGGCCACCTTCAACTGCTCGAAATGCGATCGCCCTTCCAACATCCCTTCCAGGGAATCACACATCAGAGCAATATCGGCCTGCTCTGGCTCCTCTAGGGCCAAAGCGATCGCACTTTTAAGGTCAAGCTCTAACTGTGTGGCAAGCATGGCCTGGATACTCAGTTTTGAGTCAGCTGGTCGAGTTTATCGAGCAATTGGAGACCTTCCTGGGGATTACCCATAGAAGCCATCACCTTGAAACGGATGTAAGTATCAAACTCAGTTAGCGCAATAGTAGAGAGTTCTTCCATCAACTTGTTGATGCTAATGCCCTTCGCCTGTGCCAAGGCTTTGAGGCGAGCGTGCTTATCATCAGGTAGTCGAATCGTGAGAGTAGCCATAGAGATCACCTTTGAATCAAGTCCGAGGGACCTAAGATCGATAACTGTGGAAAAGAGAGCTGCGCATTCCGAAAATCCTTGAGGTTATTCGTGACCAGAAAATCAGCATTCCCAGCGATCGCCAGTTCAATGAGATGATTGTCGGCCTCATCCTTGAGATTGGGACGCCAGAGGTAGAAAATATCAACCCATACAGCAATACTCATGAACGCTTGAAGTAACTTGAGAATCTCAGTCTGAGTCAAAGGACATTGGTCAAGGATGGACTGCCGCTGAATGACAGATTCATACTCGCAAAACAACGCATTCCCCATCAGAGGTATAAATTGCCGATTGAGCGATCGCCGGAGAACCTCACGGCTTGGCCCCGAAGGGCCAATCAGAGCACTTATGAACACACTGGTATCGACAACAATTCTGGATGCCATATTCAAATGATAGCATATACGCTATCAAAATTTAACTGTGTGGCAAGCATAGAACTTCACTTAGATACCCAAGCGTCCAAATCGAATGAGACTCCAGCCGCTAATCATAGCGGCCAGTGAAACTGCGAACGTCCAGAGGCTAGTAGGTTTTAGCAGAACAGATCCACTTATGAAAATAAGGACAATTGCGATTATTAGTAGAACCCAACCGAATTGCCGGACTTCCTGGCCCCCAAAGATCAGGAACAATAGGCTACCCAGTAAAGTAATAACAGAGCCCGCCGCCGAGATATCGCGCCACCACAAATAAGAGATCCGAGTGGTGAAATAGATGTTTTGGCTGAGAAAGTAAAAACCAGCCAGAATCAAGGCCACACCTAATAATTTTTTAAGCAAGCGCATACGCTTTCATCCACAGACATCGAAAAGTAATCATCGTCCATTCCTCAAAAATAGATTGCCCGAGAAGATAGTTTTAGAGGACATTCTTCTAGGGGACACTCCTGGGGCTCCAACCTGATGGGAGGCTCAAACTCAGTAATGCCAAAGCGATCGCCCACCACATTCAGTACATTCCGTAAATACTGATTGACTTGGCGATTGGTCATCCCGAGACAGTGTACCGGGGCAATTTCCGCTAACTTCTCATTCCCCTGCCAGACAGAAACAGCGATCGCATGGAGATGGGCATCCTGGCGATTGGCTCGGTAGAGATAGAGCAGGGCCACGGGTGGGGCCACCACCGGAATGAAGATCTCTTCTGCCGTCTCGACTTGCTGACCCGCGACCTTCCCGGCCTGGTAAGCCCCCCGCAGCTTCTCAATATTCGTCTTCCGGTGTCGGTAATGGGAGCGCCGTCTAGGACAGGTCTTAGGATTCCAGCACTCGGTCTGAGTGCCAGGGCCATGCAGGGCGATCGCCTGGGCTTGGGGGAGACTTGAGCAGTCGAGACATTTTTTGTTGAGGGGACGGGCCACCTTACCTCCCAGCTCCCCGCGTCTCATACTGGCCCTGAACGGGTCGTGACAGCTCCCCTTCCCAGCTACCGACCACTTCAGAGAAAAATTTTGGATCCCAGCTCAACGGCTTCGGGGATGCGGGTTCAAACGTAACGGTGACATCGATATCTACATCGTGTAGGTTGGTTGGGATCTGGAGAACTAAGTAGGTAGGCGCAATTAAATGTAAGATAGAAAAGGATCCCTCTAGCCC
>CAZXWR010000186.1:0-7904 GCA_964644325.1 uncultured bacterium | reverse complement strand
GAAAACCAGTGATGACGGTAACGGGAATTTTAGCGGCCATAAACGTGAAAATTAAAGTTAAAGGGACAAAATGAGAACGATTCGAGGCGGTACGCAACGTTCACGGTTGAGACTGACGCAAAACGGGTCAGTTACTCGTTAATGGAAGGCGTATCTGGAGTAAATTCTAGGCGCTGGGGTGGAGCCTTCAGCTTACTGGGAATTGTGGCCACAATTGAGTTGGCGATCGCTTCCGGGCGATCTTTGAACCCAATGGGCACCTGGATATCGGCGAGGGCGTAGAGTGGCTGGCGCTCGGCCATCAAGGTCTTTAAGGTCTGTTGCGGGCTTTCAGTTTGCAGGAGGGGACGGCGGCGATCGGTGTGAAGCCGCTGCCACAGCACCCCAAAGGGCGCATCGAGCCAGATCACCAGTCCCTGTCGCAGATGGCCCCAGTTGTTGCGCCGCAGCACAATGCCACCCCCCGTGGCGACGACCAGCTGTTTATGGGCCGTTAGCTGTCCCAGAACCTGGGTTTCGAGATCGCGGAAGCCCGTTTCACCCGAAGCTGCAAAGATGTCGGGAATCGAGCATTGGGCGGCAGCTTCAATGACATCATCAGAGTCACAAAAGCCATACCCTAGCTTTTGGGCCAGTAAGCGGCCCACCGTACTTTTGCCAACTCCCATCATGCCGATGAGGTAGACGTTCATGCCGCGCAGGTCAAAGTCGAGAGCGGTCATAGAATTTTTTCGAGGCCGTAAATTAAGGTTTTCAGGGCACGCACCTTCCGAATCGCCAGCAGCACACCGGGCATATAACAGGCGCGATCGCTGGTGTCATGACGCAGAGTATAGACCTGCCCCGGAGCGCCAAACAGAACTTCCTGATGGGCAATTAGACCCGGCAAGCGCACGCTGTGAATGCGAATGTCTTCATCCGCACAGCTGCCCCGCGCCCCGGTGAGGTGTTCCTTTTCTTCAACCTGGGGCGGATTAAAGGTTTTGCCCAGCTCTGCCAGCATCTGGGCAGTCTGGATGGCGGTACCGCTAGGGGCGTCGGCTTTTTGATTGTGGTGCAGCTCAATGATTTCAACATGGTCAAAGTATTGCGAGGCCTGGATAGCAGCCTGCTGCAACAGCACCATACCAATCGAAAAGTTAGGGATCACTAAACAGCCTGTGCTGGCTTTATCAGCAAATTCAGTGAGGTCTTGCAGCTGAGCAGGCGTGAGTCCGGTGGTGCCGACAACAGGCCGAATGCCATAGGCGATCGCCGCGCGGACATTGTCATAGACCGAACGCGGATGGGTGAAATCCACCATCACCCCCAGCTCTTTTTCTTGAACCGCAGCAGCGAGCACCGCTTCTAGGTCTTGCATGACGGGAACTTCTAGGGGCTCAACCCCTACCACCTCGCCGATGTCTTGGCCGAGGGTCGCCGGGTTGCGATCGATGGCCCCAATCAGCACCATATCCTGGGCACTGGCAACGGCCCGCACAACTTCCTGGCCCATCTTGCCAGCAGCACCGTTAACAATGACTGGAATTGGCTCGGTCATTTACTTTGTTAATCCTTCGCGAAAGGTGAACGATAGAACGGGAATGGGGTCATGCGTGAGGACGGCCCTCTCATTACTCTAAGTCGTCCCTGGTTGAATTGGCTGGGTACCCGGCAGATTTTTGACCCGTACATTGGGCCATACAAAAGCGTTGCACACCCGCGAAATCGGCATGAATTTTGAGCTGACCCCACCCAGACTCTGGGTGCAGGAGGTCTGGAATGGACGGAGCCTGACCTGCCATCATCTCGAACAGCAGCAGACCATTTTCAGTGAAATAGGACGGCGCTTGGGTAATAATTTGGCGGATGGCATCTAGACCATCAGTGCCGCCATCTAAGGCCAAATGAGGTTCATGTTGGGCCACTTCTGGCTGGAGGGTGGGTACCAGAGCACTGGGAATATAGGGAGGGTTGCTGACAATTCCATTGAGCTGACCCCGCACTTCCGATAGCGGGGTCAGCCATTCCCCTGCATAAAACTGAAGGCGATCGCCCACCCCCATAGCTTCTGCATTGACCCGTGCTATATCCAGGGCACGGGTACTACAGTCCACGGCATGGATGATCGCCTGCGGGAAACAACGGGCAAGCCCAATGGCGATCGCCCCACTGCCCGTTCCTAAGTCAGCCCACTGCATTGGGGCATTGCGGCCAATGCCCTGTTGCTCAACATAGGCAACGGCTAAATCAATCAGCAGCTCTGTTTCTGGTCGGGGAATCAGCACCCCAGGTGCAACCTGAAGGACAAAGTCACGCCAAGGCGTCCAGCCCAGTAAGTATTGAATCGGTACCCGCTCGGTCAGCCGCTGTTGCCAGAGATCCGAAAGTTCAGTGAGCGATCGCGCTAGGGGAATGCGAGGCTGCTGGCGATAGGTTTCTAGGCGCAGCGCCAGGGTGTCCAGGGGGGCGATCGCCTTGAGCAACCAGTCTAATTCTTGGTAAAACTCCATCTGACAGTTTGCCCCGGCAATCAACGCCTGAACCTGTTGCTGCGCTTGCTGCCGCCAGGCCCAGAGTGTTTCGCCAGAGACCCATTGCACCGAAGTCAGAGGATTAGATGCCAGCAATTTTCATAGTCTTTAAACACACCTTCACATCCGTGTCTAATGTGTACAGTGTCAGTGAACTTCTTCTCTGCACCTTCCTCAACATATGATGCTTCCAACTCAGCTCTCACAAAAACCGTCTTCAAATCCTTATAATCGACTTTCACGTTTTTCGATTTAAAGCCGTCAAAGTTAGATAGCTTTTTATCAATGGTCAGGAGCATCTGTTTTGAAGCTGAGTTTCCAGGTAGAAGTCTGACTATCGAATTTTTTTCTTTTCTTTCCAGGGCTAACGTATACCGCTCAACTACTTCTTCAGGACTTTTGCCGCCAGGATTGAAAAAATAGCTACATCCTGACATGGGAAAGCAGAAGCATGATACGGCTGCTAGCAACCCGTACCTGAAGAATCTAGAGTAGTTGACCGTCATTGTACTTTCCAGGCAAAGTACTGTGCGCCAGGGCTTTCTACAAAAAACTCATAAAACGGTTTCTCTACCTCGTTAGGAGAATGATATGACAAATAAAGCTCACCGCTATTTGACTTCCTTGAAACCAATACTGTGTGGTCTTTGCCCACTTCATCAGTTGAACCTGGATTAAAATTGATGCTGATAATGTCGCCAGGGATTAGATTTGCGACTCTATCGGTTGTCCTTACCCTTGTGGTTCCCTTCAAGAACTGAAAGAAATACTCAGCATTGACCCAAGTCCAACTCACATTTGGTCTGATACTTGAGAAGTCATACCACCAAGCATGGTTTCCTCTATACCACCCCTGTATACTCAACTACCCTCCAGCTTTCACAGCCTGAGATACAAAATTTGTATCGTTATGGACTCATCCACCTCAACCTAGCAGCACTTATAGCTGATTTGCTTGAAGGTAAGGTTTTGTTAAGCTCAATTCATTTTCTTAGAGTGCTTACGTCAATGCCTGCTTTTGCCACCCACATCGAACTGATCCAAAAAAATTGAGGCTGTAGCGTACAGCCTCAATCTCACTGAGAGCAAAAATCAAGCCAGCACCATCAACAATGACTTGAACCAGCTCCTGCTGGCCCAGGAGGACTTACTTAGGCGCAGCCTTGGCCCCAGCGCCACTGCCAGACGCTGCTGGTTTTGCACCACTCTTTTGTTGCTCTAGGGCATATTGCAGCGCCGCTCGATCCGGTACCAGGGTAATTTGCTGGATACCATCCCCATTTTCCTTCATCAGAGAATCCACGATCTTGGATAAAGACGTGACTTCAATTTTGGTGGTTTTACCCAGCTCCGGGTTTTTTTCCTTGAGCTGCGTGATCATGCCCTGCAAATCCGCCTGACTGAAGTAGAACGGAATCACCTTTTGCTCAGCTTGCTCAATGGTCAGAAGCCCCTTATCAGCACCCCCTACCGCATAAAACAAAGGAATATCGTTAAAAGATTCAACGTTTTGGCCATTTTGCTTCAATACGGCCACCGCAGCGTCAAGCTGCTGCTTAGGCGGCAAAAATTCAAACAGTAGCGTGTCGGCCTTTTCCTTATTCTTGGTCTTAATTTCGTAGGCCTGACGCATCGATAAAGGCACAATTTTAGCCGAATTGCCAATTTCAGGCTTCTGGGTTTTTAGGGTTGAAACCAGGGTTTTAGCATCGTCCTGGCTCATAAAAAAGGTCGCCACCTGAACCTGCTTGGTTTTGTCCTTCGGACTGGGTACAGATGCAAGAATGGGTACGCCTTCTTGATTGGTAACCGCGAAGACTGGAATCGGCTCCAGGCGCTTGAGCGCTTCATCTTCTGACAAAGCATAGGCGGCTTGAGGGGCCACGATAGAAGGTGCGACCACAATTCCCCCAAGCAGGCTAACCATTAAGCCCAGCTGTACGAGTGTTTTCATAAAAGACTCTCTTCAATACTTCTAGTTGCAAATTTGATAGCAGCAGGACAAACGAGCAATCCTTCCCACAGCAACTCCACCACCCCAAGTTCTCTGAAAGCTTACCTTATTCTGAAAGAAACCGTCTAAAACTTTGGGCCAGTTTATACCTAAGGATTGAAGGGAGTTGCATGCAGCAGCATCGCGGCTCACGGCAGATTAATTGCTTGGAAATCAAACGAGAAGTGATCCTAAAAATGCTCCTGATGCCTGTGACGGCAAGGGCCAAGTCAAGGTTCCATGAAATGAACGCACCCACCTTCCCCTCGAAAGGCTCGTGGGTCGCCATACTTGGCATCTGGGGCTGGATAGTGGCGGGGTGCCAGCTCCAGCCGCCAAGCTCTGGACTGAAGGCTGGCTTGCTGCTGCCGATTACGGGAGATTTATCCTCCTACGGGGGGTCTATGCAAAATGCCGCACGCTTGCTGATCCAACAGGTGAATACCTGTGGGGGAGTTCTGGGCCAGACTGTGTCCCTCATCAGCGAAGATGACCAGACCGATCCAGCGGTGGGTGCTGCGGCCATGACGAAACTGGCGGAAGTTGATCGGGTGGGGGCAGTCGTTGGTGCCGCCTCCAGTGCAGTGACCAGTGCCGCCTTGCCCATTGCGGTGCGCAACCAAGTGGTGCAAATTTCACCCTCCAGTACCAGCCCCCAGTTTTCAGCGCGATCGCAGGCGGGAGAATTCCAAGGGTTTTGGTTCCGTACAGTGCCAGCCGATACAGCCCAGGGGACGGCCTTGGCCACCTTTGCCCAACAGCGTCAGTTTCAGCGCGTCAGTGTGTTAGCGATTAACAATGATTATGGTGTCGGCTTGAGTCAGGCATTTAGCAGCCGCTTTCGCCAGCAAGGCGGTACTGTGCTGAACAACGGTCAGCCGTTCCTGTTTGACCCCAGGGCAACGGTCTTTGACTCGGAAGTGCGGCAAGCGTTTGCCAGTGACCCAGATGCAGTCGTACTCATTGCCTACCCTGAAACCGGAAGTCTGATCTTGAAGTCTGCCTTCGAGCTGGGGCTTTTAGGAGACATTCCCGTTTTGGGAACGGACGGACTCAAGGATGGCCAACTGGCTCGTCTGGTGGGTCAAGATCGCCAGGGTCAGTATGTTGTAGCCGGGTTACAGGGAACGGCCCCCAGTCCCCAGGGGCCAGGATTTGCTGAGTTTCGCGATCGCTTTCAGGCTGCTTACGGCACTGAACCCACCATCTATGATCCGAATACCTGGGATGCCATGGCCTTGGTTACCCTAGCCGCTGAAGCCGCCCAGTCTGGAACGGGTACCGCAATCCAAGCCCAGATTGCCCCAGTGGCCAATCCCCCAGGCCAGTCCGTGACCGATATCTGCCAAGGCTTAACTTTGGTGCGCCAAGGCAAAGACATCAACTACCAGGGGGCCAGCGGCACGGTTGACCTTGATGGCTTGGGAGATGTGGCAGGAAACTACGATATCTGGGAAATTCAGTCCGATGGTCGCCTACAGGTTATCGAGACGCTGACGATGCCAAACAGCACCGTACCACCGAATTAACAGCGCTGCACGGTCGGTTCAGAAGGCAGTCGTGGAGTACAGCTCAACCTGCTTCGCCTCCAGAACCCTCTCTAGAACCGTTGCCCCTTCACAGGAAACCCCTAGCGTTTTGCAGCGGTGGTGGTGATCAAAGTCGGGATGACAGGATTTGAACCTGCGACATCCTGCTCCCAAAGCAGGCGCGCTACCAAGCTGCGCTACATCCCGAAAAGATGCTCTAAAAAATTGCCTATCAAGCATATCACAGTTTTACGGTGGTCAAGGGCAGGCCACAGCAGCGCGGGAAGCGGCTCCAGAGACAGTGCGGGCCTCGGAGTAGCGTGACCTATTGTTCAGGTTCGAGGGCAGGTTTGAGGGGCAGTTCCTGGTTAATTTGGGCGATCGCCTGCTGTTCCCTGAGATTAATGTCCTCGATGTAGCGTTGAAAAATAGCGCTGAAGCGCGGATGGTAGAACCGATGCAGGCTATAGTTGGGGGTTGCTGGAAAGCCTCGCCGCTTTTTGTGACGGCCCCCAGCACCGGGATCAAACCGCCGAATGCCGTTGGCGATCGCCCATTCAATCGGCGTGTAGTAGCAGGCATCAAAGTGGAGACAGTCAATCTCGCGACGGCTGCCCCAGTAGCGGCCATAGAGCTGGTCGCCCTTGGTAACACAGAAGGACATGCCCATAGGCTGGTAGGGGTCAGAGTCCGCATAGGCTGCCACAAACACCACGCGATCGCGATACTGGGACTCCAGCTGCTGGAAAAAAGTTTGGGTCAGGTACTTACTGCCCCACATGAACTTCTCGCAGGTGTCGTTATAAAACCAGTGCATCTGGGAGAATAAGGGACTCGGAATCTCCTCGCCCTGCCACACCTTCAGGGATAAACCGGCTTGGGAAACGGCCTTCCGTTCGCGTTTGATGTTACGGCGCTGGTTGGCATTGAAGGCCCCTAAGTAGTCATCAAAGCCGGAAAAGTCGTTATTCTGCCAGATAAAACTGTGGTGTAGCCAAGCCGTATAGCCAAAGTTCTCCAGCTGCGATCGCCAAGTCGGATCCACAAACAAGAAATGACAGCCAGAAATCCGATTCTGCACACAAAAATCGTCAATTTCTTGAAGCATCCGGGCGGTGAGGGCACCCTCATCTTCGCCGGGGGCGATCAGAAAACGGTAGCCCTCGGCAGGGGTAAAGGGCGTCATGCCCAATAGCTTTGGGTAGTAGCGCAAACCCACCTGGCGCGCTACATCCGCCCACTCTTGGTCAAACACAAACTCACCATAGCTGTGGCCCTTGATGTAAAGTGGCGCAGCTGCGATCAGCGTCGAGCCTCGCCAGATGGTCAGGTGGTTCGGCAGCCAGCCAGTCCGCGCTGTGGCACTCTTGGAGGTTTCTAAGTTGGTTAACCAATTCCACTCTAAGAAGGGCGTTGAGAGAGGCAGGGCTAGGGCATCCCAGGCCGACTGGGGTACCTCCGTCAGTTGATTAATCCAGGCAACGTGATACTGAGGCTGAACCGCTTCGACCATTGTTCTCAGGTTGAGTGTTCTCAGGTTGAGGCAATTGACAGGGTAAACTCCCTATAGGGTAATGCATTCAGCCAGAGAAGACAGGCTACCGATTGACGCCTGGTTTAGAGGCAGGGGACGAGGAGGCAGGGGATGAGAAGATAGCCCGCGCAGTTTTGCACCCTATTTGAACTGTCACGAAGCTTCCACAAAGCTTCAGGATGCTTCAGGATGAATCACGCGATAGTGCAAGAACAGCTCCTGCCCGACTCGATCCACATCTAGCAGCTCAAGCTGTGGGGCGGCATCCTGGGTAAACCCTTCACCAGCCACGGGTGTAGGTGCATCCCGACCGCCAATCAAGGTAGGGCAGAGGG
>CAZXWR010000185.1:0-8022 GCA_964644325.1 uncultured bacterium | reverse complement strand
CGATTATATTGGCGTGGGTCCCACCTACAGCACCCCCACGAAAACCGATAAACCCGTGGCCGGACTGGACTATGTGGCCTATGCGGCCCGCCACGCCTCGATGCCCTGGTTTGCCATTGGGGGCATTGATGCCCAGCGCCTGTCCGAGGTTACCGCCGCAGGTGCCACCCAGGTTGCCGTTGTCCGCGCTATTATGGCTGCGCCTGACCCGACTGAGGCCGTGCAAAAATTGCTGGCCCAGCTATCGTTGCCTGCTGCCCCCCCATCGATCAATGGGTTCGCCGCCTCGACGGGAAGCCGCTAATTGTTCTGTTGCGGCAAGTGGCTGCGCTTGCGTTCACCTCTGAATCCGGAAATAACCCGCTAACATCTACGTGCCATGACCCATCCTGTCACTTCCATCACCATTCACGTCAATGGCAAACCTGAGCACTGTATTCAGGGGCAGCCCCTACTGGATCTCCTACACCAGCTCAACCTCAACCCCAAGCTCATTGCCATTGAATATAATGGCGAAATTTTGCACCGCCAGTTCTGGGAACAAACGCAACTGGGGACAGGCGATCGCCTCGAAATTGTCACGATTGTTGGCGGCGGCTAGCGCCTCTACCTTTGGGAAATGTTACATTTCCCAAAGCTGCTATTCGCCGAGCTCGGAAGTCCTCTGGATTTGGGTATCCTTGTCCCAATCTAGGGGGGCAGTTTGTGCAGATTGACATTCGCTATCAGCCCGCTTTCGCCGCCATTTTTGTCACCCTCGCGCCAGGTGACAGCATCATTGCCGAGGCGGGGGCCATGGCCAGCATGTCTGGTCAAGTTCACATGCAGACCGAATGGGCCGGGGGACTCTTCCCGGCTTTTTTGCGCAAGTTTTTCGGCGGTGAGTCGCTGTTTGTGAACCGATTTACCAACCGCAGTCGGGCCACTCAAGAATTGGTGCTCACTCAGCCTCTGATCGGCGATATTGGCCGCTTGGAACTGCGCGGGGATGAAATGTGCTTTCAGCCGGGTGCCTACATCGCACATACGGGCAAGATTCGCTTGGGGGTGCACTGGGCCGGGTTCGCCAGCTGGATCTCCGGGGAAGGTTTGTTCAAACTGAAGGCGTCTGGTAACGGCACCATTTTCTTTGGCGCCTATGGGGGCTTAAGCAAGCGCAAGCTGAAGCCGGAAGGGCTGGTTGTTGACTCTGGACATTTGGTGGCTTACCAGCCCACGGTCAACATGAGGGTGGGCCTATCAGGGGGGCTGATTGGCTCCGTCACCTCGGGGGAGGGGCTAATTAATCGGCTGTCGGGCAATGGCGTGATTTACCTTCAGTCTCGCAGTATTGATGGCTTGGTGCGTTTTTTGCGCTCAAAAGTGCGCTAGTGAGGGGACAGATTCCAGCATGAAGATTGAAATATTACAGCAGCCCGATAGCGCGATCGCCAAAGTTGAGATGGCCCCCCGCGAAGAAATGGTGGCGGAAGCTGGGGCGATGGTGGCCATGAGCGAATGGATTCAGGCCAGCACAACCCTGCGGCGTGGGAAGGGCGGTGGCTTGATGGGCGGTCTAAAGCGGGTACTGGCGGGGGAGTCCTTATTCCTGAGTGTGTTTCGCACCGCTTCGGAGCCAGGGGAGCTATTTTTAGCCCCCCAGCTCATGGGCGATATGCGGCTCTATGAAATGACTGCCGTGGGCTTGGTGGTGCAGGCCAGTGGCTACTTGGCTAGCACTCCAGGAGTCGATATTGATCTGGGGTTCCAGGGGTTTCGCTCGCTGCTCTCCGGGGAGTCTATCTTTTGGCTGGATTTGAGCGGGGCCGGGTACGTCTTACTGAGTTCCTTTGGGGCCATTTACGAGATCGAGGTTGACGGCGAGTATGTTGTCGATACAGGCCATATTGTGGCCTTTGAAAAAGGATTGCAGTTCTCCATCTCAAAGGCGAACCCCAGCTGGTGGGGCGCTTTTTTTGGCGGGGAAGGGTTTGTCTGTCGCTTCAAAGGCCGGGGCAAAGTGTACTGTCAAACGCACCATCCAGGGGCCTTTGGGCTTCAGGTCGGCCCGAAACTTCCGCCTCGCTAACCCAGCCCCAGAAATCATAGAGAAAGCTTAAGCATTATGGCCTCTTCGATTGAGTACACCATTGACCAAGCCCCGGCCTATGCCGCACTCACCCTGACGCTTCGCCCCCAGGAAACCGTACTGGTGGAGGCGGGGGGCATGGCAGCAATGGATCCCTGGATTACCATGCGATCGCGGATGCGCGGCGGCTTGATGAAGAGTGTGGGCCGCATGTTGGGGGGAGAGTCTCTGTTTTTGAGTGAGTTTACGGCCCAGGGCAAGCCGGGGGAACTGTATGTGTCGCCAGGGGTACCGGGGGACATTTGTCATTATGGATTACAGGGCAATAGCCTGATGCTGCAATCTTCCGGGTTTGTTGCCTGTAGTCCAACGGTGGAGTTAGATACTCAGTTCCAAGGCATGAAAGGCTTTTTTAGCGGGGAGTCCCTGTTTCTGCTAAAGGCAAGCGGCATGGGGGATCTCTGGTTCAGTTCCTATGGTGCGATTCTAGAGGTGCCCATTGAGGGGGAGTACGTCGTCGATACGGGCTATGTTGTAGCCTTTGAAGACACCCTCAACTACTCAGTGGAGCTGATTGGCGGGCTGTCCTTTCGCAGTTTAAAGACCGGTATTTTTGGCGGGGAAGGTCTGGTCTGTCGGTTCAAGGGCCAGGGCCGTCTCTGGGTGCAGTCACGACAGCTATCCTCACTGATTAATTTCTTGAACCCCTATCGCCCCACTAAAAGCAGTGATTAACCCTTGAGGATGGTTAGCCATGGAGCTTCCCCCCGGTACTGCGGCCTATAGCGATCGCAATCCGCCGCCCCAAAACCGCCAGGTTCTCGCGATCCTGAGCATGATCCTCCTGCTAATTATGGGGGCGGTTTGGGGGAGCATCGCCTTGGTCAATCAAATTGTCTGGTGGATTCCACCCCAGGTCGAGCAGCAGCTGGGCCGGGTGATGGTGCCAATTTTTGAGCAGCAGGCGATCGCCTCCGAGACACAAGCTGAACTCAACCGCCTGCTGGATGGCTTAGAGCAGCATTTGCCCTCTCCCCTTGCGGAGCGCTCTTACCGAGTGCTGTACCTGCCGGATACCACCGTGAATGCTCTGGCTCTACCGGGCGACCATATTGTGATTCATCAAGGTCTGCTGCAAGCGGTGCAGTCCGAAAATGAACTCATGATGGTGCTGGGGCATGAGCTGGGTCACTTTGCCCACCGCGATCATCTGCGGGGTCTGGGGCAAGCGTTGCTGATTCAGCTCGCAGCCGGGGCCATTTTTGGTGATGTGGGCACCATTAGTGCGATCGCAGGATCGGGGGTGACCGCTCTCAGCGAGGCCCAGTTTTCCCAGGCTCAAGAGCAGCAGGCGGATGAATTTGGATTGGCGCTGCTCCAGCAGCACTATGGCCATGTCGGTGGTGCAACGGACTTTTTTAAGCGGGTGCAGCAGCAACAGGGAGACTACACCGATTGGTTGGCTTCTCACCCGACGCCTGCCAAACGGGTCAAAGCCCTTGAGGGTCTTATTCAGCAGCGTGGTTATGCAATTCAGCCCACCATCCCCTTACCCCCAGCGCTCTAACGACCGCGGAGAAATTCCATAATCCCCTGGGCGATCGCCGCCGCTAGCTGCCGCTGCCAGGCCGGATCCCTGAGGCGAGGGGCATCTTCAGCCCCGGTCACAAACCCAGTCTCCACCAGCACCGCAGGCATTGAGGTGCGTCGCACCACATAGAACCGGGCTGAACGCACACTGCGATCGCGCACATTGAGGTTGCGCAGAATGCTGTTGTGAATCACACGCGCCAGCTGTGCCCCCGAACTAGATCCCGGTGCATAGTAGGTTTCGAGGCCATTTACATCAGGCCGACTCATGCTAATTGCATTGGCATGAATACTCACAAAGACGTCCGCTCGCACTTGTTCTGCCAGTGCGACTCTGGGGGGTAGATCCACTTCCCGCGACTCATCGTTCCGGGTGATGTAAACCTGCATGCCCTGCTGCTGAAGAATACGCACCACCTCTTGACTGATGGGCAAGACCACATTGGTTTCTCTTAAACCACCAATCCCAATTGCGCCGGGATCCGGCCCGCCATGACCCGGATCAATCACAATCGTCCGCCGACCAATCGGAGCAGCGGCGGTACTTGACGGAAAAGATGGCTGCGCTGGGATATTGACCTGTGATTGCGTTGGGTTGGGGGTGGCTGCCCCATAGCGGCTCAAATTCAGCACAATGGTTTGGGCATCCACGCGACTGACCCCGGCAATCCGTACCCCAGATGCTGGCTTTGCCAGGATGCTGGCATCTGGTCCATCTTGCCGAAACATCACCGCAGATAGGGCACTTCCGGTGCCAGTCTGGGGAGCTCTCGTGGCCGATGAAAGCTGCGCCCCCCGCACCGTAATCCGATAATTCGATCGCTCCCAGCCCGTGGTGTAGTAAACAGGCCGATTGGCGCGGATTAACAGCTGAGATCCACCCAGGCTCACCTGTTCCACCGTTGCCAATTGTTCAGTTCCAGCAGGTGCAGTCGTCCCACTGGTGTTCTCTGCCACAGCCTGTCCCGAGATAACACTCAGGGTTGATGCCGGCCGTTTCCCCTTCGGAATTGCTGCAGATCCCCCTTTCGGCAGGAGTACCACGCCCCCGAATCGGCTCGTTGAAGCCATCCAGTCCGGCGCCTTGCGATCGACATTGAGGGTGATTTGGGCCACGGGCGGCTGTGCCGACTGTTGGCGAACCGAGATACGACTCACCCCATGAAAATTCATCTTGTAGTCATTTTGGGTGAGCTGGGGAGCGACCGTAACCCCAGGCACATTAATTTCAATTTTGCGCTGGTTACGGCTGCGCTCTAGTTTTACGTCTGAGACGCCGCGCTGGGTTCGCAGAAAGAGTCCATCTGAGGTCACCAGCACATCGTTCAGGATGTTGGCCCCACTGCTCTGGGTGGGTGTTGCGGCAACGGTTGGGGTAGCGCTGGTAGCCGCAGAAGGTGAGGGAGTTAAGGCCGCTGCGGACAAGTTTGGGGTGGTTGCTGCGGTGTCTTGCCAGCGTTGGGGCGTGGGCAACTCAATGGCCCAAGACTGAGGAGAGGTTCCCGTCACTTTGACCTGACTCGGATCGACGGTGTAGCCAGGTGCCAGTTCTACCACAATGCGAGCCGTCTGGGGGTCAAATTGGCCGAGCCGTACCGCCCGGATTGCCGTGCTATAGGTTTGAACCGTCGGAGGCCGCCCCAGTTTCACCCCTGGAAGATCAACCACCAGGCGCACCGGGTCGGGGATGAGCTGCACTCTGGGACGGACAACGTCATCTGTAGAAAACTCCAGACGGTTTTGCAGGGTATCAAATCGCCAAAGGCGCAGTTGAGCTGCTTCTACGGGCAGGGTAAAGGCTCCACACACCAGTATCCCCAGTAATCCCCCCCAAAAGGCGGTTGCCTTTTTCTGTTGCTGCTGTGCTGTGCGCCAAACCCCGTACCCCATGAAACAATCTCCGTCCTCAAACAAATATTGCAATTGTGGTGAGGGATGTCCCTCGCCCCCTGAATCGCCAGAGGCTAAAATTCCCTAGAACTCAGCAGGTACTTCAGCAGAGTACCCACACAGTCTGCCGCATCAGTCTCCCTAGTGACGTGATCTGGCTGGTGCTGCGTTCCCCAAGTCCATTCCTTAAGTTGGAAAGATACTGCCTGGAAGCACCTTAGGGGGCTTCAGACTGATCTTCAGCAGCAGCGGATGAATCCGGCCAATTGAGTGATTGACCGGATGAGGCGGCAAGGGCAACATCCGGGCCATCTGGACTGGCGGGATCGGATGCTTTGAAGACAAGCCGCAGTAAAGGGGGCGCTAAGAAGGTGGTGAAGATTACCATGACGATAATGGCTGCTGTTAGAGAAGCAGAGAGCACGCCACTCGCAGCACCGACCCCAGCGAACACCAGACCTACCTCGCCCCGGGGTACCATCCCAACCCCAATGGCAAGACGATTAACCTTTTCTGGGCCAAACACAAAGAGTCCGGTCATGACCTTGCCCAAGATAGCAACGATGACCAGGAAAATGGCCAGAACCAATCCTTCTCGATTTTCAGGAACCCAAGGATACAGAACACTGATATCGGTTCTGGCCCCCACACACACAAAGAAAACTGGCACCAGCATATCGGCAATTGGGACGATTTGCGCTTCGAGTTCTGAGCGCTTTTCGGTTTCCGCGAGCACTAAACCTGCGGCAAATGCACCCAGGATGGCCTCAAGATGGATAATTGTGGCAATATAGGCAAGAAAAAAGACAAAAGTCAGCGCAACGAGCAGTAAATTCCCCCGGGTGCGGAGTTTATCGACGAGCCAGACAAAATAGGGCGAAAAGAGTCGCCCTAGGACAATAGAGCCAATCAGAAAAACGGCTGAACTGACGACCAGATAGATAACGTTGGCGGGTTGAATCTCCCCATCCTGAGCCAGGCTGGCGACAACGGCCAGCACAATAATGCCCAATACATCATCTAGAACAGCAGCCCCGATGATAATTTGCCCTTCACGGGAATTGAGCTTTTGAATTTCGGCCAGCACTTTCGCGGTAATCCCAATGCTGGTGGCCGTCAGTGCCGCCCCGGCAAAAACTGCCGGGATCGCGGGCAGATGAAACAAATAAATCAGACCTAGGGTGCCGACGGCAAAGGGAACCACCACGCCAATAATGGCCACTACCGCTGCCTGCGGACCGACCCGAATCAGTTCTTGGAGGTCAGATTCTAGGCCAATTTCAAAGAGCAGAAAGATAACGCCAATTTCAGCGAGAACGGACAGCACCTCTGTGTAGGAGGCGCCAATGACTTGGGCTGATTCCGATGGGATTTGGGCACTCCACTGTAGAATCTGGGTGACCACTGCATCGTTGCTAGCCACTGCATTATCTGGGAAAATCAGGAGATGGAGCGCTGATACCCCGACCAGAACCCCGCCCACAAGCTCTCCTAAAACGGGCGGCAGATTAAACCGGGCGCAAACCTCGCCCCCCAGCTTACTTGCGAGGAAAACAACGATCAAGCAGAGTAATACGCTGGCCAGTATCAGTGGGGCTTCATCCGCAGAAACAGCAGCACCGTTCCCGCTTTCTGTTAGCAAAAATGAACTCGTCTCTAGGCCCCAGGTTGGTGCGGTCAATGCTAGATCCCCCATGGCTGAAATGCGTCTGTTGAGGTGCAACGGAGGGCGGTACCCGCCAAAATTCTGAACGATTCGAGGAATTGCCACGAACCTGTGGTTGGTCACAAAGTCCGAGACAAGGTTTCCCTGTTTAGGTCTGCCTTATTGTAGGGAAGGTTGGGCAAATGTAAACCCCTGAGACATCCTGCCAAGAAATCGAGCCGCAGCTATAACAGGGAAGCGGGTTAAAAAACGCGATGTTTCAAGCAGGGCATCTGGCGACGCACTTGTTCAAGGCGTAGAGGCTCGATGGGGGCGATCGCCACGCCCGGATCGGTGCCCACATCGGTCATGACCACACCCCAGGGATCGATAATGGCAGCGTGGCCGTGGGAGCGCCGCCGGGAATTGTGGAGTCCGGTTTGGGCCGGGGCAATCACGTAACAGGTATTTTCAATGGCGCGGGCCTGGAGCAGCACCTGCCAGTGATCTTTGCCCGTAAAGGCAGTAAAGGCCGCAGGCACAAACAGAATGTTGGCCCCATCCTGGGTGAGTGCCCGGTACAGTTCTGGGAAGCGCACGTCGTAGCAGACAGACAGCCCTAGGTTGCCTAAGTCAGGGGAGTGATACACCGGGCAGCGCTCGGTACCTGCAACCACGAGCTTTGATTCGTGATAAATATTGCCATCGGGGAGTTCGACGTCAAAGAGGTGCACTTTGTTGTACCGTGCGAGTTCCTGTCCGTTGGGTGCGATCAGTAAAGCGGTGTTATAGACCTTGCCATTTTCAGCAGGGACTGGAAACCCGCCGC
>CAZXWR010000184.1:0-8027 GCA_964644325.1 uncultured bacterium | reverse complement strand
GTGCCTGCTGGCCGTCGTGCCAGGCCGGACTATGCAACGAGCCGAGGTATCTCGCGCTCAACCAATCGCAGCAATCGTTGCCTGCGAGCCCCCGCAACCAACGCCTCAAGAAACCATATCAATTTCAGTGTCTTGCCGAGCGGCGAGATGTCGCCGTTCATTCGGTTCGAGCAATATCAATGACTTAGTCCCGTAGGTGCAAATCACCCCACAACCAACTGCGACGGCATAGAGTAGCGTCCAATCAACATTGTTCTCGTGATGGACGGAGGAGATTTTTTCATAATATCAATAAGTTGCGTGATTCTGTGTGCGGCACATGTTCAGATTTCAGTCGCGCCATTGCGTGCAGCGTCGGTCCCTCTGCGTGTTTCATGGACTGCGTGACCACCGCTTGAATGCCATCCCATCCAGCAAGCCCCTCTTCGGTCGCCCCCCCCCGCCTCTGGCAAGGTGGATAGGTCGAGGCTATGCGTCCCCCGGCCATCGCGAAAGGTGCCACGGCCAAGTACGCAGGGAACTGGATTGAGAGAAAGAGCCGGCACCTCATGCGAACCTTGCCGACCTGCCAAGCGGCAGATCCCGCAACCGCTCGCCGGTCAGCCCAAAGATTGCATTGGCCAGCGCTGGTGCCGTGGCCGGTGTGCCGGGCTCGCCGATCCCGCGGATATGGGGCTGGTTTTCGAGGATCCGGGTGTGGATGCGCGGCGCCTGGTACATCCGCAGAACCGGATAATCGTGGTAGTTGGACTGGTCCACCGCGCCATCCGTGAGGGTGATTTCCTCGCCTATTGCTGCGCTTAGCCCATAGTTTACGCCCGAGATCAGCTGCGCGTCGAGGTTTCTGGGGTCAAGGGCCACGCCCACATCGGCCGCAACCCAGATATCGCGGACCATGATGCCGCCGTCCGTTTGCTCGATCTCGATGATCTGCGCGGTTGGCACCCCGAAGGCCAGCGCGAAGGCCACGCCCCGCGCCCTGCCTGCGGACGTCGCTGTGCCCCAACCGGCCATCTCGGCCACTGCCTCCAGCACGGCGCGGCTGGGGGCGTCGGTCATCAGCGAAAGCCGCATCTCGACCGGGTCGCGGCCAGCGGCGATGGCCAGCTCGTCCATCATGCATTCGTGGAAGAAGCTGTTCTGCGATGCGCCAACCGATCGCCAGAACGCGACCGGCAGCAGGGGTTCGGACCGGTAGGCGGTCACGCGGTAGTTCGCGATCCCGTAAGGCTGGTCCCACAGCGCCTGCGACACCGTGAAATCCGGCAGGAAGCCGGGGATCGGGGCGGGCGCACCACCGCGCGCGTCGATGCCTCCCATGATCGAGGGCGACGCGGTGGCGACATCGACAGCGACCGGCACACCGTCGGCGACTGCCGCGCGGAACCGGCCAATGGCGGCGGGGCGGTAGGGCCCGCGCGACATATCCTCTTCCCGCGGATAGGTCAGCAACACCGGCGCACCCTGCATCTGCACCGCGACCTTTGCCGCAATCTGGACGAAATCCATCTCGCCCCGCCGCCCGAAGGCGCCGCCGAGCAGGGTTGTGGTGATCGTGACGGCGTCTTCGTCGATGCCCGCCGCAAGCGCCGCCTCGCGCCGTGCGACGGTCGGGCCTTGGGTGCCTGCCCAGATCTGCAGCGCGCCGTCTTGCATCAGGGCGGCGGCGCTCATCGGCTCCATCGTGGCATGGGCCAGATAGGGCGCGCGGTATTCACCCTCTATGACGGTGGCCCCTGCCAGCGCCGCTTCGACATCGCCATCGTCGCGCTGGCGGCTGTCCTGTTGTTCCGGCCGAAAGGCTGCCGCGATGGCGTTGAAATGGCCCTCCGTGGTGGCCGGATAGCGCGGCGGTGTCCAGTCATAGATCACCGCCTCCAGCGCCTGCATTGCCGTCCATGTGTCGGCGGCCACGGCGACCACGCCGGTGTCGACGTCCAGCACCGCCTCCACGCCCGGCATGGCAAGGGCCGCGCTGGCGTCGAAGCCGCGCAATGCGCCACCCAGGTAGGGGCTGCGCCGTAGCGCGCCGAAGCGCATGCCGGGAAGCCGAATGTCGCTGGCATAGATCGCCCGGCCCGTCGTCTTGTCGGCGACATCAAGCCGGTCTTGGGACTTTCCCAGGATGCGCCAAGCGCTGCGTGGTCGCAACTCGGGGGCATCGGCAAGGTCGATCGTCGCCGCCTCGGCCGCCAGATCGGTATAGGGAATGCTTGTGCCGTCTGGCAGGATCACCGCGCCCGCCTCGGTGCGCAATTGCGCCAAAGCGACACCACTGCGCTCCGCTGCCGCAGCTTTCAGGGTTTGACGGGCCACGGCCCCGGCGCGGCGCATCTTGACATAGGCATCGTGGGTCGAGGTCGAGCCGCCGGTGATCTGGTAGCCGAGGAACACCGCCGGAATATCACGCTGTGCGCGGGCAAATTCGGCCACGGCACCCAAATCGGTCGTGGGGAAAGGATAGCCTTCCTCGACCACGCCGCCATTGAAATAAGCTGGCGATGGCGGGCCATGCTCGATCTGTATCTGGTCCAGTTCGACGTCCAGCTCTTCGGCGACGAGGGAGGCGAGGGTCGTGTGGATACCCTGGCCCATCTCGGCCCGTGGCGTGATGAGCGTGATACCGTCACCGGTGATCTTGACATAGGGCGTCAGCGCAGCTTCGCCCGGTGCCAGTCCCGGGATCAGCGGATTTTCAAGCTGCGCGCGGTAGGTTCGGATGCCGAACGCCACGCCGCCCGCGACCGCAACCGATGCGATGATAAAGCCACGGCGCGTGTATTTTCCCAATCTGCTCATCTCAGACCTCCCGCATCGCGCCCGCGGCGCTGTGGATTGCGGCGCGAATGCGCGGATAGGTTCCGCAGCGGCACAGGTTTCCGGACATTGCCGCGTCGATATCATCGTCCGTCGGTGCGGGGTTGCGGTTCAGCAGGTCGACCGCCTGCATGATCTGGCCCGATTGGCAGTACCCGCATTGTGCCACCTGATGCGCTATCCACGCAGTCTGCACAGCGTGAAGCGCGCCCGCGCTGCCCAGCCCCTCGATCGTCGTGACCTCGCCCCAGACATCGGCCAGCGCCACCTGGCAGGACCGGACCGCCTCGCCGTCGATATGCACGGTGCAGGCCCCGCATTGGGCGATGCCGCAGCCGTATTTGACGCCGGTGATGTTCAGCCTGTCCCGCAGCACCCACAAAAGCGGCATATCGTCGGGCAGGTCCAGACTGTGCGTCGTTTCGTTGATCGTCAGGTCCATGGGCTTCTCCCGTCTATACGTGTCAGAGTTGGCTTTCCTGCGTTACGAGGCAACTTGCAGATCGTTTGAATGGATTGCAGATCGTTTCATTTCTGCCTCTGCCTGCATCCGCTTGGCGCTACGGGCGAAGAGAACGAAGTAGAACACTGGCGCGGCCACAAGGGTCAGGATCGACGCGAACGCCAGCCCGCCCATGATCGTGACGGCCATGGATTGAAAGAAGGCGTCCCAGATCAACGGGATCATGCCCAGGATCGTGGTTGCAGCGGCCAGGATCACCGGCCTCAGGCGCGATGTTGACGCAGTCACGATGGCGTCGCTGAGGGCCAGAATCGGCTGCTCGCGGCGGACGATGTCGATCTCTTCGACCAGCACGATTCCGTTCTTGATCAGCATCCCCGACAGCGACAACAAACCGAGCAAGGCGGTGAAGGTGAACGGCAGCCCGGTTCCCAGAAGCGCAAGGCTGACGCCGTTCACCGACATCGGCACCAGCAGCCAGACAATCAGCGGCTGGCGCAGCGCGTTGAACAGCAGGATCGAGATCAGGACCATGATCAGACCGCTCAACGGCAATTGACCCGCCAGACTGGCCTGGGCATCGCGCGCGCTTTCGTATTCACCGCCCCATGCCATCCGGTAGCCCGTAGGCAGGGGCATGGTGTCGATGGTGTCCTGAACAGCGGCCTGCACCTCGGCGGTCGTCACACCCACGGTGACATCGGCGCTGGCGGTGATCGTGTAAACCCGGTCGCGCCGCATCACGAGCGTGTTCTGGGAGTCGAATTCGAAACCGTCGATCAGCTGGATCAGCGGAATTTGACGTCTGGCGCTCTCTGAATAGACCAGCTGATCGGTCAGGGCGAACCCCGCATCGGGATTTGTGCGCAGAACGATCGGGATCTGCCGCTCGCCTTCGCGATAGATGCCAGCGGGGATGCCTTCGGTCGCGAACCGCAATGTCGCCGTGACATCGTCACGGGTGATCCCCGCCTCTTGCGCGCGATCGGTGGCGTAGATCGGGCGCAGCACCTGCTCCATTTCGCGCCAGTCGACACGGGGGGTCATGATGTCGTCCGAGGCCGCCATCAGGCGATCAATCGCCTCGTCCGCCAGATTGCGCAGGACCGTCGGGTCCGGTCCCGAGAACCGGACTTCGATGGGGTTCCCGCCGCCGGGTCCGAAGGCCAGCCGCTTGGCCCGGAACTCGCCCAGCGGGGTGGCCGCGGCGGCAAATTCGGACATCCTCGCAATGAGGGCCCCGATCGTTTCAATGGTCTGCGTGCGCACGATGATGTGGCCATAGGCAAGGTTCGGGTCCTCGGCCTGGTAGGTGAGCATGAACCGTGATGCCCCTTCGCCGACAAAGGCCGTAGTGGCGACGACCTCGGGCTGCTCGGACAGCCAGGTCTCGAAGATCGTCAGATCGCGGGATGTCTCGTGTATGGAAGCGCCCTGCGGCAGTTGATAGTGGACAAAGAAAAGCGGTGTGTTGCTGTCGGGAAAGAACTGCTGCCTGACCTGCCCGAACAGCGCGAAGCACATGACGGTGAGGGCCAGCAGCGCAGGGATCACAAGCCACCAGATCCGCAGGCAAAGCCGCAAGATCGCACCGTATACGCGGAAGAGTGGCCCGCCATAGGCATCGGCCTCCCCTTCGTCGCCTTGCTTGAAGAAATAGTGGCCCAACAGCGGCGCAACCGTCAGGGCAAGGATCCACGACAGCAGCAAGGACATCGAGATCACCGCGAAGAGCGAAAACAGGAATTCACCCGTCGCGTCCGGGCTGAGGCCGATCCCGGCAAAGGCCATGATCCCGATGATCGTCGCGCCGAGCAGCGGAATTTGGGTTCTTCCAGCAGCCTCGTCCGCCGCATCGCGCGAGGTCTTGCCCCGCGCCATGCCAACCTGCATGCCTTCGGCGACCACGATGGCATTGTCCACCAGCATGCCCATCGCGATGATCAGGGCGCCCAGCGAGATCCGCTCCATCTCGATCGAGAAGAGCGCCATGAACAGCAAGGTGCCCACGACATTGAGCAATAGCGTCGCGCCGACGACGATTGCCGCGCGCCACCCCATGAACAGGGCCAGCACGACCACCACGATGCTGACCGACATCACGAGATTGAGGAGGAAGGCGTTCGACGCTTCCTCGACGACAAGGTGTTGCTGGTAGATCGGTTCAAGCCCGACCCCCAGGGGGATCTGCGGTGCCAGCTCTGCCAGCCGCGCGTCGACCCGCAGGCCGACATCCACGATGTTGTCCGTTGCAATACCCGCGACACCAAGCGTGAAGGCCTCGACGCCGTTGTGACGGATCATGAGATCCGGGTTGTCTTCGCGCCCGCGAAAGACATGGGCCAGGTCGATCAGGTTCAGGACATTTCCGCCGACACCGATGCTGAGCCCTGCGATCTCGGCAACGGTATCGTTGCCCTCGGGGCCTTGGATCAAGGTTCGCCCCTCCATGCCGTGCAAGGCACCGCCATCCGTCACGGTGTTGGCATCGGCAATCGCGGACAGGAACGTCAGCGGGGCAACGCCGATGTTGTTGCCGACGACGAGGTCGGGTTCGACATAGATAATCTCTTCGGGCACGCCCGAGACGACGACATCTGCAACGCCTTCGACGCTGAGCAATTCGCGTCTGAGAAACCGGGACAGGTCATAGATTTCCGAGGCATCGAAACTTGGTGCGGTGACGGCGTAGTAGATCCCGAACACATCGCCAAACCCGTCGTTGACGACAGGCCTGCCCGCGCCGCCAGGCAAACGTGCCTGGTCCACGCGGTTGCGCAGTTCGGTCCAGATGGCCGGCAATTCCGCCCCGTCGAAACGGTCCCGCATATCGACGGTGATGATGGATCGGCCGGGCTGGTTCATGGAGCTGATGGTCTTGACCTCGGCCATCGTCTGGATCTCTGACTCCAGCGGCTCCGAAATTTCGCGAGCGACTTCTTCGGCGCTGGCGCCGGGATATTCGGTAACCACAACTGCGGTCTTGATCGTGAAGGCCGGATCTTCCAGCCGCCCAAGATCAAAGAAGCCCCAGGTTCCGCCAAAAAGACAGATGAGGATGACCAACCATGTCAGGACTGGTCGGTCGATCGCGGCGCGGGCGATGTTCATGGCCGCGCTCAGTCCGCGAAGCCGGTGAAGCGCCTGACCCGATCGCCCGGTGACAGCCTTGCGCCCCCCCCGGCCACGATTTCCTGTCCCTCGACGAGCCCGCCCATCACTTGAACGGTGCCAGCGTTCGTAGGTTCGATCTCGACCGGAACTTGAGACACCGTCCCTTCATCGGCGCCACTGGGGCTGAAGAGCATGACGGTTGTCGCGCCGGTATTGTCGGCTACGACGGCGGCGGTCGGGATTTCCAGAAACGTCGCGTCCGACCTGAACTGGACATAGACCCGAACGGACAGTCCCGGCAGCAGTGGCAGCCCTTCGGGTGGCGGCATCCCGAGCGTGACCGTCATTGTCTGCCCGATGTCCGCCGCCTCGGCGTTGAACTCCCGCACCTCAAGGGGAAAGCGGTCGGTCGCGAAGGGAAACTCAGCCCAAACCGCGATATCGGGATCCCAGCCCGCTTGCTGAAACAAAATCTCGGGGGCGTCGATCTCGATCCGGATTTCCGACATGTTGTGCAATCTGGCGACCGGCTGGCCTTGCTCGATGCTGGAGAAATTGGCCACGTTGCGCGAGGCGACCAAGGAATCGAACGGGGCGACCAATCGTGCATCACTCAGCGCGCGTTCGGCCCGCCTGACCGCGATCTCGGACAGGTTGAACAGGGTGGCTGCATCATCGACGCTGGACTGCGCGACTGAATTTCCCTGCAATTGCTGCAAGCGGCGCAGGTTCCGCTCGGCCTGCTCGCGCTGCAAGATCGCCTCGTCCAGCGCCAGTTGGAACAGCTCTGGATCAAGCGCCGCAATCAGCCCGCCCCGTTCGACGAACGTGCCTTCGACAATCGGAAACTCGACGATCTGACCGCCGACCTGAAAGGCGAGATCGACGGTTTCGGTGGCCACCACCCGGCCAAAGAACTGCCGCGTGACGCTTGCGTCGCCTTCGGTCACCTCGAAAAGATCGACCAGCCTGACGGTGTCTTGCGCCCATGCCAGCGACGGAGCGACCAGCAGTGCCAGCACTCCTGCACGTCCGAGGTGGGTCATATTGGTTTCCTTTGCATCAGCCCCAGCCCTTGAACTCTGTGATCACGTCGCGGCGGAACAAGAGCCCCAGTGCGGAAAGCTGAAACACCATGAACAGGCCGATCCCCAGATAGACCGCTGCGGCAGGGGCCATTTCGACCGGCATCGGGCTGATGACTTGGGTGATTAGCCCTTGGGAATAATCGAAAGCGCCGACCGCGTTGTAGGCGACAAGCGCCCCCCAGACCGCCACGCTCCGCCGGGTCCAGAACAGGTAGAGCATGACGGGCACCGCAAAGCCGATGATCGTGTCGCTCAGCCAGGGGCCGAACCAGCCATCGGGGGCCGGGCCGCCGAACATCTGCACTTCGGGCAGGAACAAGATGGTCTGCGCCCGAAAGATCGTGGCCCCCATCAACAGGGCGATGGCCCATCTGATCGTCGGGGTCATGTCGCAGGCCCTTCAGTTTGCTTGAGGATGGCAAGCAGTGCAAAGACCGGAACAGCCAGTGCGATCACGACACGGATGACATGCAGGCCAAGCCATGTCGCACGCACGGTCGATGCCTCGGCGGCTGTGTAGCTGTCCCAGATCAACAGGATGTTCT
>CAZXWR010000183.1:0-8098 GCA_964644325.1 uncultured bacterium | reverse complement strand
ATTCTCGCTGGTTTTTGACCCCGATTCCTCTGCACTCGTGAGATATCCGGGCTAGTACTCCTTGTGATCAGCGATGATGAGTGGGTATTCCCCAACCAACAGACATAACCCCAGTCATTTCCGGTAAAAACCCTAGAGAATCTACCCATGCGATCGCTTTTAGCCTTGTGTTAAGGTGTTCGTACCTCACATGAACTGCTGGGTGAACCTATGGTGTTATCGAAGCGCGACCTAATATTAGGCGCAACTGCCTTGGTCGGTGCAGGTTTTTTTGTAACCGGAACCGGACTGCGTCTTTCCAAGAGCTGGGCCTCATTTAAATCAAGTCCCAAGGAAACGATTGACGAAGTCTGGCAAGTTATTGATAACGACTATGTAGACGGCACCTTCAACGGCACGGATTGGCGTAAGCTGCGCGCAGAGTACCTCAATAAAGACTATAAATCCAACACAGAAGCCTACGATGCCATTCGCGAAATGGTCGAAAAAATCGGTGATCCCTACACGCGCTTCATGGATCCCGAGCAGTTCAAAAGTATGCAGATCGATACGTCTGGGGAGTTGACCGGCGTTGGCATTCAAATTACCCAGGACGAAGAGACCAAGGAAACTACGGTTATTTCGCCCATTGAAGGGAGTCCGGCTGCAGCAGCTGGCATGCTGTCTAAGGACATCATCTTAAAAGTGGATGAAACGTCTACCAAGGGCTTAGACATCAACGAAGTTGTTGGCCTGATTCGGGGGCCGGTCAACTCCACCGTCACCCTAACGGTGAGTCGTGGCCAGGAGATTCTAACCTTCACGATTAAACGGGCCAAGATTGAACTCCATGCCGTGCGTCACAGCTACAAGAAAGCTGAGAGTGGGGGCATCGGCTACATTCGCCTTTCGCAGTTCAGCAGCAATGCACCCACTGACATGCGTAAAGCCATCCGTGACCTCGAGAAGCAAAAGGTGGCGGGCTATATTCTCGACTTACGGATGAATCCCGGTGGTTTGCTCTATGCCGGGGCTGAAATTGCCCGGATGTGGATGGATAAGGGTCCCATTGTCTCAACGGTGGATCGCCGGGGTGAAACCGATCGCCTAGAGGCCAATCGTCCCGGCCTTACCGATAAGCCCATGGTGGTTTTAGTCGATGGCGGCTCCGCTAGTGCTAGCGAGATTCTGGCGGGTGCCCTGCAAGATAACGACCGCGCTGTTCTGGTTGGCACCAAAACCTTCGGCAAAGGACTGGTGCAATCTGTGCATCCCTTGAGTGATGGCTCTGGACTCGCCGTTACCATCGCAAAATACTTTACGCCCAGTGGTCGCGATATCCACAAGAAAGGTATCGAACCCGATATTGCAGTTGAACTGACTGAGGAACAAAAGAAGTCCCTCACCCAGGACATGGTAGGGACTAAAGATGATCCGCAGTATGTCAAGGCCCTGAGCATTTTGAACCAAAACATTCTGGCCAAAAACAAAGCCAATCTCCAGTCCTCAGCACAACCCGTGCCCCAGTAGAGGAATTCCCTCAGCTGCTGTGCTGACATGTGCAAGCTGAGATGCGAAGCTTGTCCGAAAGCCTAAGCAGCCTGAGTTCAGGCCGCTTGTCTTCAGGGTCAGGGCCAAGCTGAGCTAAGGGTTCCCTGTCGTTTCCGGGGACTCTGGTATCGATGGCTCGGGACTCTTGAGTAACGGCACATCAGAGAAAGTGCTGGGTTTTACTTTGGGCACAGTATTGTCACTGGAGTAGGTTTTGTTTTGACGTTGGACTGCCCCCTGCTGTGAAAAGGCAGACGCGCGCTGTGGGGCGGGTGGTGAGTCAAAACGACTGAGCGGGTCAGGGAGATTTGGCAGTAGTTCAGCGGGCTGTGCTAGCCCCGCTGAACCTGGCTCCTGGGAGTTGGGTCGTTTGGTCTGGGATGGTGCTGGGGGCACAACTGACTGAGGGTTGGGTTGGACAGCAGACTGAGGCCCAGGTGTTTCAGGGAGACTGCTGGGTAGGTCAATCCTGGGTACCGTGAACGCAACCGTGCCTGGGGCAGTGTTTTGCCCTGTCGGATCCAGCGACAGCTGGGGCGAGGAGGGTGAAGCTGGGGGCACAGTTACGGGCAAGTTCTGAGGGCTGCCTTGTGACGGCAGCGTCAAGGACTCGATGGCTAAGTTTGGCACTGTGGAGTTCACAGTCCCGACCGCGGCTTGCGATGGGCTAGGCTGCGTTGGCGTATTTTGGGAGCCGCTGTGTCGAGATGACGTGGCCCCATGGAGCAAGTACCAGCTGCCCAGCCCTAAAACCGCGCTCACGATGAACGCGACCAGCATTCTGAAGGCGTCGGTTTGGCGATCTATCTTCATAGCCTGCCTTTACTGTGGGTGAGTCTTGCATGGTGTTTTCCTAAGATAGCCCAATTGACCCATCATCGGAATGAGACCAGCGGGCCGGGGCGATCGCATTGAGAAACGTGAGCAGCACCTTAACGTTTACCTTGGCACTGGACTAAATCATTGAGGGCGGTTTGCATGGCAGTCCGCACCGTTTCATAGCAATGCGCCACGTAAACAGCATCCTTAGCGGCCGCAGGCCCATATCGCTCAAACCGAATGGGTTCACAAACCCTCGTGTGCATCTTGACTGGCAAGGGAATATTGAGCAGGGGACCCACTGCTAGCCCCCAGGGCAAACCCAGATAAATGGGCCAGATTTCGGGGTCAAATCCCAAAAACCACGGGACACCCCAACCCTGTAACGCCTTGAGGAGCGGGTATAGGTCTCCCACAACCACCAAAGATTCATGAGCCCCCAAAGACACCAGTGGCACAATCGTTGTCCCTTCCTGGAGCGCTAGTTTGATAAAGCCGCGCCGACCATGCAGGTTAATTTCATGCCGCTGGGCATAGGGCCGAAACACATCCTGCGGGCCACCCGGATACACCAAAACACTGGCATTATTCCGGAGCGCGGCGATCGCCATTTTAGGGTGTGCCCGCACCGCACCGCCCTGGGCGGCCAGCCGCCCCAAGGCTGGATAAACCTGCCACACCTTCGGATGCATCAGGCCATAGGCCGGACGCTCAACACCAAAACGACGGAACCAGTCGTACATCATCATGAACATATCGGGAGCCGCCAACCCACCATTGTGCGACCCCACCAGTAGCAAGGGTTCCGTGGCGGGGATATGTTGCCAGCCATCCGTCGTCATCTGGAAGTAACGGTGGTAGAAACAATCCCACACCAACATCATCCGCTGCACCACCGCCGGGTCACGATCGGTTAACGAGCGGCCCGTGAAGTGCGTTGACGGAGCCTGGGCCGCTTCCCGATACAGATCAAAAAAGATGGAGCAGGCCTCTAGCAAAGCAGACGGGGTTGACAGGACAGATACAAATTTGTCCACTTTTTGGTGCTTTCCCCCATGCATGACCCGTGAGCCCCGTCATGCTACCACGGCGGCTCATCCGGATAGCCATCTGGTTTGATCCAGGTGCTTATCTAAGGTGACGCCATCACAAATGACGCGAGACTGCTGATGATCACAAACATGAACGGTACTGCCAAAACAGCCATGGATTCAGGAATATCGCTAATTTGAGTGCAGCCCGCATACAGCAGCAACACGCTATAACAAAGCGTAAACATACTGGCCGCTGCCATGAAACCGCTCCCCAAACTCGATAACGGCACGCTCAAAATCATCAGCATCGCCAACGGGAGCAATGTTACCCCCGCCACAAAGACATCTCCGGCCCAGCTGCCGCCCTGGCGCGTGAGCAGCCGCAATAAAGCCCCCATGAGAATCAGAGCTGCCCAGATCACAATGCCCAAGACCCACACCTGTTGTGCAGAGAGTGGCCAGGACTGTGACCAGTACAGCTCACCAACCGTGGCGATCGCCGTCCAAGACAGCACCGCATACAAGAGCCCCATCCCTGCCGCTTGACGCTGCGTCAGCCGAGAGAACAGAGGGAGTAAGTTTCCACTGGGATTTCTGAGAATTTGCACCACATCCCGCACCGCATCCCGCATGATTTTTCCCATCGGGGCGCGGCCAGAGCCTGCCCATTTACGGGCGCCCGGATTAAGACTGGCCAAGGCCTGCTCAGCCTGTTCCTGACGCTGGAATTCGCCCTGGGCCCGGAACAGTTGGGCAGCCAGTTTTAAGTCGTCTTGAGCCGCTGCTAAATCTTCGAGAGTGCAGTAGGCAAGGCCCCGTCGATAATAAGCTTGGGCATAGTCCTCATCTTTGGCAATGGCTTGAGTGTAAGCCTCAATCGCACCTTTGCTATAGCCGAGGCGAGCCCGAGCCCGGCCTTGGTAGTAGTACGCCTGAGCCAGATCCGGATCAAGCTGACTGAGCTGGTAGCAGTCCTCCAGCACGGCCCGATCGTCCCCCAACACATAGGCAGCCTGACAACGGCCCAAGTAAGCATCCGTGAACTGCGGGTTTTGCTGAATCGCCTGTGTAAATTTGGCGATCGCCCCCTTGTAATCCCGGCCAGATAGCTTGGCCACACCCTCCAGATAAAAAGCCTGAAATGGCTGAGGAGGAGCATCCGAGCGACCCGTGTCCGGGAACCCCTGGTCATACTGGGCCCGACGAATCGGATCTTTGAGCACCTCATAAGCCGTGCAAACCTGCTTGAACGTCTCAGCCGCATCCGGATTATCCGGATGCAGATCGGGATGATACTGTCGGGCCAATCGGCGAAACGCTTGTTTAATATCTAGGGGAGATGAAGCCTGCGTAACCCCTAATACGCCGTAATAATCGGGCACGGACGACATGAATTCAGTCACACACAAACGAGTCGCTTACGGGACAGACCGAGGCACAAGTCAGTACTGACTCCCTAAGTTAAGGGTAGACCGACTCTAGACATTTTGAAACCTCTAGCCCCCCTCGGTCTCTAGTCTCTGTGTGCCAAGCGCTGTCGTGAGAACAGCTGAGATTGCAGGGGGTCGCATCACTCAGACCAGGCGGCACTGGCAGCACTGGCTCCAGATGCCTGACTGTATTCCATGATGAGCCAGAGTGGTGAGTTGATCATCCGCCTAGATTGGCCACAAGCAGCTCTAGTAAATGGCTGATTGTACTGCGAGCCGCATTGGGAGTGGAAGCGTGAACTAGGGTTCTCCAGGGTGGCAACATTAACGACTGCTCTAAGACGCCGCAAAAATTCTCATAACACTGCATCATTTGCTGCCGCAACAGTACAGGATCTGCTGCCGCCATGTAGTGAAAGTTGACCTGCACCGCATCATCCTGCGTTTGAACAATACTGCGAACTTCAAGGGACGGATAGCTTTTCCGAATTTGGCGAATTGTACAGGCAAAAGCAACCCAATGCATCGCTTGTGGAAACACCAATACCAGAGTTTGCAGGCGCGGCGAATTTAGCAATTCTGGAACGCTTGGATTGGATGGGGCATGTCCATTCGAGACAATCAGGGCGGCTTCATGCCCCGTCCTACCAGGTGCCGCCCATGCTACAGGTTCCAGTAACCCTGAATCATCCGGTTGGCTTGGCAGCTGGTTCTGCAACGAGGGCGCTTGGAGTTCAGGTTTTTCCAACTCGGTTGTTGCGACTTGATTGCCATTGAGCTGGAAATCTTGCAAAATCGCATTTTGCAAGCGGGTGTCTTGCAGATTGAGCTGTGACAAGACTGCATCTGTAAAATCCGACTCACTGAAGTTACCACCGCTTAAGTTGGCCTTGTCAAACCGCGCCCCTTGAAAATTTGTGCGCTGACAGTTGGCACAGTACAAATTTGTTTCGTGGAAGATTGCACCGCCCAGCGTGCCTTCTAGACAAACAATTTTACTTAGGTTGGCCTGGGTTAAATTTGCCCCGTCTAGGTTGCTGAAGCTGAGGTCGGCTTTGTGTAAATCGGCGTGGGTCAAGTCGGCTCCCTGTAAAATGGCTTCCGTTAGAATTGATTTGCCCAGAACCACACGCTGTAAGTTAGCCTGAGTCAGGTTAGCTTCAATGAATACTGCATATTCACCTCGCAGCCCCGCTAAATTGGCTCCAGATAAATCGGCATAGCAGAGGTCTGCCTCCTTGGCCCAGGCATCCTGTAAGTTAGCCTCGACCAGGATGGCTGAATTCAAATCAGCATTTGCTAAATTCGCTTCGACTAACTGAGCCGCAGTCAGATTTGCCAGTCGTAAAAAGCTACCGGATAAGTTGGTATGGCTAAGGTTAGCCCCTGCTAGATTCACACCGACAAAGTTAATGCCGGACAAATTCAGATGGCTAAGGTTCGCACCGCTCAGATCAGGGATCTCTGAAACACGTTTTTGTCGCCATTGATTCCAGCGGCGGACACCGCGCAAGATAAGTCTTTCCTGGGCGGCATTGGCCACGGCTGACTTGCTCCATTCATCGCGATCGCATCTGTTAAGCCAACAGAATTTACCCCCCGAGCAGAAATGGCTTTTTAAGATGTCAAGTATTGCAGCCCAAGTTTTTTAACTTAGGCTTATTCTTATCAGTTATAGCAATTTTTATTTGCTCAGAGCAATTAGAGCGGCGATCGCCACTGCATGAGCGCCTGCCAGCCGGATGATCTCGATTCCCAGAGGCATTCCAGAGCCTATAGTTCTAGCAGGGACAGGATGTTTAGAGCCGCCAATGTCACAAGCTGTCCCCATAAGCCACCTGGCATCTCGACCTCAGACGGCACAATTTATTCCACAATGGTATGCAGTTAACGTACTGCACACTTTCACCCTAAGGATTGCACACAATCGTCATGGCCAAGTTTATTCGGTATGTAATGCTCGCCTTGCTCACCCTCTCTTGCTGCTGGCCATTGCCTGTTCAAGCAGCTAGCTCTGCGGCCATTCGCGCCTACGACGATGCTGAAATTTCGAGCAAAAGTTTTGCCGATCAAAACCTCCAGCAAGTCGAGTTTAGTGATGTTCACCTTGACGCGGCAGACTTCAGTCGAGCTGACCTTAGGGGCATTGTTTTCAATAGTGCGACCCTAAAAGATGCCAACCTCCAGGCCGTGGATATGACCGATGGCCTCGCCTACCTCAGCGACTTTAAGGGTGCAGATCTCTCAAACGCTATCCTCAACTCGGCAATTTTGCTGAAATCAAATTTTCGCAATGCCAAGGTTACTGGCGCCGACTTCACCGACGCAGTGCTCGATAAAGATCAAATTTTGGCCCTGTGTCAATCGGCGAGTGGGATCAATCCCCGCACTGGCGTTGACACCCGCGAATCCTTGGGATGTCGCTAGTCTGAGGCGGGGGGCGGAAACTGTCCGCGTCGCTTGCGCGCCTCCATGGCGCGCTCTAGCAGGCTCAGCATGCCTGGAGACTCCTCTTGAATCGCCAGGAGCAACTGCTCTCCCAAGAGTGTATCTTCCGGGTCACCGGGGTCTACACCGGTTTCCAACACTTTGTACAGGCGCGGTAATGCCCAGGAACCCACAATCTCAATCAGTCCATCCAGACAACGATGAAACTGTTTTGCCGTCAAGGTTGAATCTTCGAGCGGGAACTCAATGATGGCTCTGATTTCACCGTCTGATGGGTCATACTCCCACTGCAGCATTTTTGTTTCCCAAGAAATACTGAGCATGGTTTGGAGAATAGCCCCTTTGTGAGGGTGCTCCTTGACACTAGGAATGACCTCAGGCGCAAATAGCTTGAAAAATCGTCCCTCCTCGTCCAGCTGCACGACAATCAGCAGTTTATGTCCGTGCTCAGCCTCAAGTCGCACCAGAATGCGAGACTTATGGGGCTGTAACTCATAAGCCAGGTGGTGCTGCTCTAGGTACGTCGCGAGTTGTTCGATGGTCGCGCTCATGGCCTTACGGAATCAGTAGAGTTTCCCCAACCTCACACCCACGTTGATTCTGACAGGAGTTTCAGCATTTGTAAAAGAACGTGCCTGAAACGATATGGCACGCTCTTTGTTCCTCAGTCCCGCCACCCCTTTTGACTTGGGGTAAGGTCACCTATCCGATTGTGCAGCATCAGTTTTCTCGCGGTCGAGTTTAAAAATGAGCGTAGACAGCGGGGGCAAACACAGGTCTAAAGAATAGGGTTGACTGTGGAATGCCCATTCATCCGTCCATTTACCGCCCAGATTC
>CAZXWR010000182.1:0-8124 GCA_964644325.1 uncultured bacterium | reverse complement strand
TTGCGCTTGAAAGTCGCGATCGCCGCATTCGGACGACCCAACTGTTTGAGGATGGTATCTACAAACTAGTGACGTTAATCGATGAGACCCGAGTCGCTACCTAAGCGAGGCCGATTTTTTGCCGAGGAACTCTCCCCTATCGCAGATTTCCTGAATTTTGAGGGCTGGGAGCAGTCATTTAAAGGGATGGCTGGTCTGAGGCATGGCCGGGTAGGTTTTCGTCTTATGACGCCAGTTGGAGCTTCATTTAGAGAGGCTATGCGTTTTTTTGATCAAGCCGAGCCGCTTCTTCTAAGGCCGTAATGACTCTCGCCCGTTGATCGTAGGGGGCCAGGGCGGCGGCGGAGAGTCCCGTTAATAGGCTGATCGCTTCGCGGGTCATACCTCGGCGCAACATATCAATGATCCAGGTGTCCTGAACCTGGGCGATCGCAGGGGGGGTGCCGCGTGGGGTCGTGAGGGTAGCACTCCAGGACTGCCACAGCGTTTCAAGATCGGTGGTAGTCAGGGCTTGATCCGCCGCATTTAGAAACAGCGCCGGGTTATCGTCTTTGCGTCCCTTCAACCATTTAGTGAGGGGATTTACCCGGTAGCTGCCGTAGCGCTTCCCCATGATCCACTGATTGACGGGCACCGTTCGGGAATGGTTGGCTCCCACGATTTGCAGCAGGTGTTGCTCAGCAGTGCAAATCTGCTGCGATCGCGTCAGACCCACTAGCTCCGGAACCGATAGGCCCGTCGCAAACAGGACATAGGCGATCGCATAGTCACGACCTCCGGCCTTACGCGCCCGCTGTAAGATCTCATGGACCAGTGGCGGCGCTAAATCGGCGATCCCATGGGAGGTTTGATCCGCAGACCCTACCTGCACCAACGCCGATGGCATGGCCTGAACTCCGTCTAAAACCAGCTGCACCAGATCATCAATAAATGCCGCACGACTCTGCCACAGCCCTTGACCATCACTCGACCAGGTCAAAATGGCGTAGCCCAGCACCGCACTATTGAGTAAACTGGCCACCTGACTTGGGGGCAACACCAAGGAACGACCCGCCTGCTGAAAAACACCTTCAATGTAAGTGGCAACTGCATGGTTGATGTCTTGCAGACCCCGACCCAACGCCTGACGATTTTCCACCGGATACTGATCGGCCTCACCAATGATCGAGCGCACTAGAGCCGGTACGCGCTCCAGGGCCGCCAACGCCCGATTAATGTAGTGTCGCAGCGCCTGCTCTGGAGAATGAGACGAAACGTCCCACTGGGTTAAAGTAGCTCCAATTTGCTGGAAAGGGGCACATTCTTCCAGAATTGCCAGCAGCAGTCCGTTTTTACTGCCAAAGTGCCGGAAAAGTGTCACTTCGTTAACACTAGCCGCCTCAGCGATGCTCCGCGTTGTGGCATTGGCAATACCCTGGGCCAAAAACAAATTTAGGGCCGACCGCAGCAGGCGTTGACGCGTCGAGAGAGATTGATCAGACATCACAAATGCAAGTGATACTTGCAGATCTAAAAAAGGTTTGCTAAGGTTGATTGGTGCAAGTACAACTTGCATTAACCGTCTAACAGTGTAGCGATGATGCCATGAAAAAGCGAGACTCCGAGTCTGCTGAGGCATTTCGCCCTTTATTTATAGGTGACCTATGACCTCACAAACTTTGTCCCCGGCTGTTAAAACAGCTTCTGTGCCGCCACTGAGCTGGATTACGGTTGCGTTTTTTGCTGCGTTTCATGTCGTTGCGCTGGTGCTCGGCCCGCTGTACTTTTCCTGGCCTGCGGTCGGTATGATGCTATTTTTGCACTGGCTATTTGGCGGCATTGGCATTTGTTTGGGCTACCACAGATTGCTGAGCCACCGAAGTTTCCAGGTGCCTCGCTGGCTAGAATATGCGATCGCTGTTTTAGGTGCGCTCGCGATTCAGGGTGGGCCTATTTTCTGGGTCAGTGGTCACCGACAGCACCATGCCCACACCGAAGATATTGAGAAGGATCCCTATTCAGCCCAGCGCGGCTTTTGGTGGAGCCATATCATGTGGATTTTTCGGCCCCGTCCCGCCTACTTTGATGCCGAGAAGTACCAAAAACTAGCGCCCGACCTCACCCGTCAGCCATTTTATCGAATCTTAGATCGGACTTACCTTGTCTTGCAAGTTCCGCTTGCAGTCGCTTTGTATATGATCGGTGGCTGGTCCTTCGTGGTCTACGGTATTTTTGTGCGGGCGGTTTTGTTATGGCACTCTACCTGGCTGGTGAATTCCGCCTCTCACCTGTGGGGGTATCGCAACTTTGATGCGCCGGATGGCGCCCGCAACCTCTGGTGGGTGTCGCTGCTCACCTATGGCGAAGGCTGGCACAATAATCACCATAGCTATCCACGCGTGGCCAAGTCTGGCTATCGCTGGTGGGAGGTGGATGTGACCTGGTGGGCTATTTCAATCCTGAAGTCCCTGGGTCTTGCTAAAAAAGTGGTGCTGTATCCAACGCATCTGACTGCGGAGCCAGCTAACCCTCTGCATTAATTCGCTGCCACATTAACTCAAAAGGTCAAGGCTATCGCTAGTCTTGACCTTTTTGCTCTTGAGGTTTGGGCCATCAAGAAACGCTTCATGGCTGGTGGGATGGCTGTCAAATGGACAGGTTTCCTCTTTGGGCCTTGAGCTGACCTCGCTTGGTTTTGTGATCCATCCGTTTGCGTTTGGCACTGCGAGAAGGTTTAGTGGGCTTACGTTTTGGTGGGGTGCTGACAATACTTTTGATGAGTGTCTCTAGGCGATGCAGCGCATCTTCTTTATTCTGCTCTTGGGTGCGATGTTGCTGAGCCTTGATGATAACGATGCCATCCTTGGAAATACGGCGATCGCTGAGGTTGAGCAGCCGTTCTTTAAACAGGGGCGATAGGGAGGATTCCTTGATATCAAACCGCAGGTGGATTGCGGTAGCAACTTTGTTCACGTTTTGGCCACCTGCACCCTGAGCGCGGATAGCACTCACTTCGATCTCGGTGGAAGGAATGACCGTGTTTTGAGTGATTTGTAGCATGAGTCAATCTTAACGGGGAATAGCACTTGAAGGCTGGGTGGCTGGGTGGCTGGGTGCCTTACTCCAGTCAGGGTTAGGGTCGGCCTGCAATGCAAAAAAGCGATCGCACTGCAAAGTTGCTCGATCTTGTAGAGAATGAAAGGAATTTCTAGCTATCTCTATGTTCTACCGAAGCGATCGCAAGCGACTTGAGGGCTCTCTGTAAACGCCGTAGGCAGCAAAGATGCCCAGCAGCAGTCCAAACAAGTGCCCCCACCAAGCAACCCTAAAATCTGTTGGAAAGATGCCCCAGATAGCATAGCTGAAGCTAGAGATCACAAAGAAAGAGATCATGAGCGAAATAACTTGCTTTTCTAACCATCCGATCGCCAACAGATAGCCAAATAGGGTATAAACCACACCGCTCAATCCATGGGCACTCTGAGGAGCCAGCAGCCAGCAGGCCAACCCACCGCCCAACCATCCGACGAGAAACGTAACCCAAAAGTCCCGTTTACTTTTGAGCAAGATCAGCCAACTAAAAATGGCAAAGGAAATGGTATTACCGATCAGATGCGCCCAGCTACCGTGGGAAAAAGCAGAGAGGAAAATTCCTGGAATACCTGACACTTGCCGCGGAATCACAATAAAATCCCAGCGCCCCTGGAAAAAGACTTGGCTAATCATGAACTGTGCCCAGGGAACCATCAAGATTGCCAGCGGCAGTAACAACCGACTCTGCCAGTCACGGATATAGGGTTTGATTGGCGATGGCTTGGGATGTTGATGAGCAACTGGCTTGCCCGTCCCCTTTGTAAAGTCCTGATCCTGCTGAAGCTCTCGCATCATGCGCTGGAGTTTTGCTTCGCTTGAGGGGTCGCGATTCATATTCAAATCCCAAAGATTGGCGGTGTATCAGGCTTAACCAAGATCTATTCCTATTCTGGACAATGGCAGTCAAGATTGTCTATCGCGCGACACACAGTCAACCTGGATGGCAACGCTCCCAAGCCAGCCGTCGAAAAAGCTGGAACATCAGTCTACAGGAGGCTATTATGATGCCAAGAAGCACGAATTGCTAAGGTGTTTGGATGAACTCGGAGCCGGAATTGACATGGCCTATTGCCAAACAAGTCGTTGATCAGCTCCTCTATACAGAAACTGAGAAGCATTTAAGCGATATCGAGCTGCAAGTTCTTCAGGGCGCCTGGGAAGGTAAAAGCTATGCCCTAATTGCTGAGGAACTTGGCTATACCCTGGAATATATCAACAGCGACGTGGGCTACGGTCTGTGGTCTAAACTCTCCCAGGCAATCGGCGAAAAAGTCACGAAGCGCAATTTTCGGGGTGCCCTGGAACGATACAAGATAGATCATGGCGATCGCCCACCTGAACCGCTAGCAAATTCTGAACCTGTTTACAGGAATGCCGCTCAACCCCTCTACATTGAGCGCCCCCCCACCGAACAGCGTTGCTTTGATGCCATCGTTCAGCCCGGTGCACTGATTCGCATTAAAGCTCCCAAAAAGATGGGGAAGACCTGGCTGCTAGATCATATTCTTAGCTATGCCGAGCAACAGGGCTATGCCACCGTCCCGATTAACCTCATGCGCATTGAAGAAGCGGTACTGAAGGATCTCGACCGCTTCTTGAAGTTTTTTAGCAGTCGAGTTTGTCGGCGGCTGCAGCTTGATAATCAGATTGACCAGTACTGGGATGACGGATTGGGCAGCAATACAAGCTGCACTGAATACTTTGAGGAGTATATCTTAGCCAACTGCGATCGCCCTATTTTACTAGCGCTGGATAACGCCGATCGGCTGTTTCCCTATGGCGAGATAGCATCTAACTTCTTTAGCCTGCTGAGAGCCTGGTACGAAGATGCTCGGATTATTGACGACTGGCAAAAACTACATTTAGTGATTGCCCACTCCACCGATATCTACCCCACCCTCAACATCAATCGTTCTCCTTTCAATGTAGGACTTGCCGTTGAGCTATCTGAATTCTCAAGGGAGCAAGTTGAAGCCTTGGTTCAGGGGCAGACCACGACCGCCGATCTTGATGTACTGACCGATATGGTAGGCGGGCATCCCTATCTCGTTCAACAGGCTCTTGATTGTCTGAGGGTGCAGCCCAACATCAACCTAGCGACCTTAATGCAGATGGCACCCACTGAATCTGGCCCCTATGCTCAGCACCTGCGCGATTTATTGGCCCATCTACAGCAGTATCCTGACCTGGCAACGGCGATGAAGACCGTTGTGCAGTCATCCGATCCAGTCCGGGTCAAACCGGAACAAGGTTTTATCCTGCATAGCTTAGGGCTAGTGCGGCTCAAAGGAAATGAAGTAGAAGTGCGCTGCAACCTCTATCGCCGCTACTTTGGCGATCGCCTAGCGGATTTATAACGCTCTACTTTAAGCTTCCATTCCAGAAAAACTTGCGGTAGAAACGTGAGACAATCCCATACTTCAAGCAATTTTTCAACGAAAGCAACGTCCCGAAACTCACTGACCGCCTAGCTGGTCGATCAGGTGATCCCCTACGCGCAGCGCATTCGCCATCACCGTTAGAGCCGGACTGACACTGGCACAGGACGGGAAGAAACTGCTATCCACAACGTATAGATTTTCAATCTCGTGGGTGCGGCAGTTTAAATCTAAAACCGAGGTAGCAGGATCTGTCCCCATGCGACAGGTACCACATTGATACCCCACCACCTGCATGGGTACCTCACCGCGCGGATAGACGCCACGGCCTTCGTTGGCAGATTTATCAACCTTCTTCAAGACTTCCAGCCACCTATAAACCAGACGATCATGGGCTTCTATATTGTTGGGCGTAAACTCAAACCGCAATTTATCCTTTTGCAGATACACCCGGTTATCAGAACTCGGCAAAACCCCTGTTTGGGCTCGCCAGCCAATCGATCTCACGGCTAACTGTTTGAGACCTGCACCTGGCATGAACTTCGCCAGCACCGACAACAGGGGCGGAGATTCCGCAAAAATTACATCCTGGAGCAAGCCACCTGTATTTTCGACGTGGCCCATCGGATAGCCATAGTCGCCATCCCCCCAGTAAAAATCGTTGATACTCACACTATGGGGGAAAATACCTGAGTTGGTGTCGGTGCGGCGCTCCACGATGACCGTCATCAGATGCTTCATCAAATTCCGACCCACTTGCGCCGAGCCGTTGGCCAACCCGTGGGGGTGCTTTTCATTGGCAGAGGCTAGCATTAACGCGGCCGAGTTCACCGCACCACAGGCCAGCACCACAATATGCGCGGCAAATAAAATGGCTTGCCCACCCACTTCAACCTGAATTCCTTTAATCGCCGTACCCGCAGGATTGGTGTGTAGGCTGACGACCCGCGCATCGGTTTTCAGGGTGACATTGTCATACTGCACAGCCGGATTAATGCCAAACACCTCAGAATCTCCGGTGGGGTCATCATCCCGGTCAGTCAAACTCACGGGCAAAGGGGCCGGGTGAAGTCCTTGGCTGGCGATCGCATCGACGATGGGCTGCATCAGCGGTTCGTGAGCCACCGCCCCATGGGGATAGTCAGCGCTATGGGCAGGCTCCGTTGGATCTTGGCCGTAGTCGCCATGAACCTGATAGAGCTGCTCAGCCGCCGTGTAGTAAGGCTCAAAGTCGGTGTATGTCAGCGGCCATTCCGGGGCAACCCCATCTTGATAGGCTACCGCTGCAAAATCGCGATCGCGCATCCGCATCAGAGACGCCCCATAGATCTTGGTATTGCCGCCCACCGCATAGTTGGTTTGGGGTGAAAACGGCTCACCGGACTGGTCGTACCATTGTTCAGGGGCATGGTAGCGCTTTTTCTTGATCACATCGACCCCCGCCAGATTTTGATCCGCCAGAGCCATAGCCGACCCCCGCTCCAAGATCAAAATCCGTTTACCCGTGGGCGCTAGTTTTTGCGCTAGCGTGCCGCCGCCAGCCCCTGTACCCACAATGATGATGTCGTACAGCTGGTCATCGATAATCATGGCTGTCTCCTGTTCAAGTTGCCAAAGTCTTCTTCAGGAATCGGCGCTATTGCCACACGTAGATGAGCAGGAACAGCACAATCCAGATCACATCGACAAAGTGCCAAAAAATCGACGTTGCTTCAACGCCAAACTCACCCCCGCTGTAGTTATTGGGGATGAACGAACGGCCCAACATGATGCCCTGGAGCAGCACCCCGGTCAAAACATGCAGTCCATGAAAGCCGGTCAATAGGTAAAAAGTGCCGCCAAACACCCCAGACTTAAAGCCAAAGGGCAAACTCATCCATTCCACCGCCTGACCATAGAGAAAAAAGCTGCCCATCGCCATCGTCAGCAGCCAGAAGGCGCGGAAGCCCCATAGATTATCTCGGTGCAAAAAGCGCTCGGCAAAGTAGATCACAAAACTGCTAGAGACCAGCACAATCGTATTGATCAAGGGCTCGCGAATCTCTAAGCCCGTCACACCAGCCGGAAGCCAGTCAGTGACGCTGGTTTTATAAACGGTGTAGCCAACAAAAAAGCTCAGGAAGATGACGCTTTCTGACAGCAGAAAGACAATAAAGCCAAACATGCGGTTATCTTCTTCAGCATGGGCTGACCCCTGGACAACCTGAGCATCTAGGGTCGAATCAAGATTAGCTGAGCTCACTGGCTAACTCCTTCGTCGGATCATTCGCAGTTAAAGGTTCATCGCTGCCGTAGCCATAGGGGGCCGACAGAATAATCGGAATTTGTTCAAAGTTTTCATGGGGCGGCGGCGAAGAGACCAGCCACTCCAACCCAATCGCCCGCCAAGGGTTGTCCTTCGCTGCCTCACCCCGCACCCAGGAACTGAGCATGTTCAAGATAAAGGGCAGCGTCGAAACCCCCAGCAAAAAGGCACCCAGGCTCGCCAAAACATTCCAGAAGGCAAACTCCGGGTCATAGGAAGCCACGCGGCGAGGCATCCCCTGTAGACCCAGGGGATGCATCGGTAAAAAATTGAGGTTAAGGCCAATAAAGGTGAGCGCAAAGTGCAGTTTGCCCAGCCCCTCGTAGTACATGCGCCCCGTCATTTTCGGGAACCAGTGGTAAATCGCGG
>CAZXWR010000181.1:0-8133 GCA_964644325.1 uncultured bacterium | reverse complement strand
CTTTGGGAGAGGGCTGGGGTGAGGGCGAAACAATCTTGTAATGACCGATCTTATTGAATTCACGATCCTTAGCTGCGCGTCAGCAGGTATTGGCCATTCCCGTTGTACTCGCCTTCGCAAGTGGCAAAGATAGTTCCCAGTAACAGCAGGTAAAAGCGCCAAATCCGGCGGAACTTGGCATAGTCCATCCCGTAGTCCAGCGCCTTAACGCTAGCTTGCGCGGCATCGAAGCGCTCCAGCCAAGCCGTGAGCGTTTTGTGATAGTTCATGCCATTCATGTACCAGCGCTGCACCGTTTTGAGGTCGCGGTTGTGGCTGGGCACCGCATCGTGGTTCCAGTAGCGACCGTGGGGAAAAATATACTTGTGGGTAAATCCAGAAGACATATTGTTGGGAATGCGCACCGTAATGATATGGATGAACACCTTGCCATCCTCTTTGAGGAAAGAGGCCAGCTTTTGAAAAGCGTTGGTTAAATTGCCAACATGGCAAAAAACGCCGATGGATAGAATCTTGTCAAACTTTTCCGTAAACTGGGCTTCGTTCAAATCCCCTTCGTACAGCGTAAAGCGTCCCGAGCTGAGATAGCTCTGTGGATCCTGCATCTTGTCGCGCATGTACTCGCACTGCTGGTGACTGAGGTTCAGTCCGGTGAACCGCACGTTGGGAAATTTAGACAGGATGTAGTTGGGGACACAGCCCCAGCCACAGCCAAAATCCAAGAGATGGTCGCCGTCCTGAATTTCCAGGCGTTCGATCACCTGATCAATCATGTGCATCTGGGATGTTTCCAGATCGGTGGCGCCATGCTCCCAAAACCCAGTGCTGTACTTGGGATAGATCAGCGGCCAGTCTCCTAACATCTGATTGAGCAAGGCTTGGGGCAAGTCATACTGCACCTGCATCAGTTCCCGGGAGGACTCCGCCAACTGGTCAGATTCCTGGAGTACCCATTCGTAGGGAGCTAACAGACTGGGAAATTGCTTGAATAAAATAGGCATGGTGGCATGCAGGGATGCCCGAAAGACTGAATCTGGTATTTCTAGTCCATGAATGTAGGCTTCAGCCAAGGCCATTTGTGCAGCATTTACGGCCTCAGCCATCAAGCGCGTAGCCCGGTAAGCGAGCGGGTTTTTGTCCGTTAAGTTTCCGGTGAGCGGGACATATCTTTGAAAATTTGCAAGAACGTTGGCAGAAGTCATTTTCAATTCTCCTAGCTGAGTGGACTAACTCGCTAACGGATCATGAAAGACATGAATATACAGAGAACGGGGTGAGACCAGGACAGTTAGCAATCAGTCCAATACTTTGACGATTCAACAGAGCGTTAACTTGTCCCTGTAGTATCCCACGCAATTTAGAGAGGGCCTGTTAAGAATTGACCACGGGTTCCAAGGTAGGCGTATGCACAGCTGTCTGGGAGGGACGGATATTGGCGCGGGCGAGCAAGTCTGGTTCGGTCGGCAGTCTCAGTTTTGCAGCTAGCTTGAGTTTTTGCAGGGTTCGAATGAAGGTAAAGGTGGGGTCAGGTAAATAGGTGACGCGCCCATCGCGCAGCGTAATGCCGTGCCGACTGGAGGACTGAAAGGCATGGTGGAGGTTGTGCCAGCCTTCCCCAAGGGTGAGAATGGCTACAAAGCAATTGTTGCGACTATAGTCCGCTGTCTGAAAAGGCTGGTCGCCGATCATATGACTGAGAGAGTTCACCGTTTGTACCCCGTGAAAGAGGAGGGTGGTGCTCAGAAAAAACGCCCCCAGATATTCCATGCCCCCTAGACAATAGGACAATCCGCCTAACGCTAAGACTGGGATAAAGTGCAGGCGGTCAATCCCGCGCAACACGCGATCGCGCTCGACATCATGGGGGAGCTTGGTCGGTAAAAAACGGCTGGATAATAGCCACCCTGCCTGAGACCAGTAGAATCCACGGCTGCCCCGGTTGGGTCGATAGGGAGAATGGGGGTCTAGGCTGCGATCAGCATGTTGATGATGGTTGAGGTGATGGGCTTTCCACCAGCTCGGCCCCATTTGCCCCGCTGCTGCTGCGATCATGCAGCCGATCCAGAGGACGGGTAAGGGCGCCTGGTAACTTTTGTGGGTGAGTAGTCGATGGTAGATGCCTGTGGTGGCCAACATGCGCACCACATACAGCAGCACAATCCATAGGACAGCGCCCCAGGATAACCCTGTCAGCAGGAGGAGCAATGAGCCGATGTGGCTCACCCCAATCAGTATTGGGCCTAGCCAGTAAGCAACAATGGTAAGCGGCGAATACGATCTCATGATTTCTCTTCTCAAGGGGAACATAAAGGGGTTGAGGGTAGCCGGGGCACCGTTTCGCTAGCGCCAGGCATCTTGCAGCAGCGGGCAACGCCGCAAAAAAATGCGCAGGCCATTCAGGGAAATGGCCTGCTTTTCTGGGGTGGGAGTGGCAAAATGGACGGCGATTTTGCAGGGTTGAGGTGCGTTTAGCCTGATGCCACCAACATGTTCGATTTCTGCAATCCCGTAAAGGAGGATTGCCCGGTACAGAGCAAAACAGTTCTCAGCTCGGCCAAGAGGCATTCGATGAGGGCCTGGAGCGTTTCGGGTGACTCATGGGCTGCCTTCAGAAAGGGGTAGGCCATCCCCGCGATGTCTGCACCAAGGGCGATCGCCTTAGCCACATCCAGTCCGGTGCGCAAGCCGCCGGACGCAATCAGGGGGGCCGTAGGGTGCTGGGTTCTCACTTCCTGAATACAGTCCGCTGTTGGTAGCCCCCATTCTGCAAAAACCTGGCCGAGGCGCTGCTGCTGTTGATCTGAGGCCCGCTCACCTTCAACTCTGGCCCAAGAGGTGCCGCCTGCTCCCGCGACATCAATGGCCTGTACCCCAGCGTTCAATAGGCGAGTGGCCATTTCGCCAGAAATGCCGTTGCCGACCTCTTTGGCAATCACAGGCACAGGCAGGGTCTGACAGAGGTGCTCAATTTTGGTGAGCAGCCCCTTAAAGTTGCGATCGCCCGTTGACTGCACGCATTCTTGCAGGGGGTTCAGGTGCAGGATCAGAGCATTGGCTTCAATCTGCTCCACCAGTTTCTGGCAGTCTGCAACCCCAAAGCTATAGTTGAGCTGCACAGCCCCCACGTTGGCAAATAGCACGGCCTGCGGAGCCAGCGATCGCACGGCAAAGGTATCGACAACTTCAGGTCTTTCGAGGGCAATGCGCTGGGAGCCAACCCCCATTGGAATCTTGAAGTGTTGGGCTGCGATCGCCAAACGCGAGTTGATCACCTTGGCGAGGGGGGTGCCGCCAGTCATCGACGAAATGAGGAGGGGAGCGCCCAGTGCATGTCCTAAAAACCTCGTGTTCAGGTTAATCTCGTCGTAATTCAGTTCTGGGAGGCAGCAATGGCGGAAGCGAAAGCGCTCCAGCCCGGTGGTGATCGTTTGACATTGCACCCCTTCGTCTAGGCATAGGCGTAAATGATCGGCTTTCCGTGCCTGGATGTTATCTTCAAGTCCTTCTGCAGGAACTGTTACCATACTCAACTCCGGCCAACAATATTGCGATAGGTCTGGCGAGATGGGCCTGAATGCCTCTTATATTGTTGCCATAGATCAACAATTCGGCTACTGCCCAGTCAGCTAAACCGATAGATTCTCAGCCTGGTTGCCTAAGCCTAGCGGATTGTCAAAAGCAACGACTGCCCGTACCCCACTGGGCTAGAGCAGTCGTTGACTTGTCATGGGTTCACCGCGTTGTTGAAAACCGTTGCTTTGCGCTGCGCCAGCAATAGTGGCTTTAGGCGGCGCTTAATGGCTGTGGGTGCCGTGGTGGTGATGTCCGTGATCATGGCTGTGATGATTCCCCTCCGCGCGATCGCCTGTGGGTATCGCAGTCGGAACCTCGGACAGCAGCGCTTCAATTTGGGGGTCAGCCCACCGCGCCGACATCTCTAGGAACTCGGGATGATCGTTGATGCAGTCCATGTGGACGATCTTCACCTGGGGGTGCTTGTGCTCTAGGCGATGAATCACATGATGGATGTCCAGCAGCGTCTCATGATTCTCGGTGGCAAACCCAATGGGAGCAAAGACAATGGCCTTAGCCCCAAGCTCGATTAAGTTACGAGCGGCCTGGTCTGCGGCGGGCTGCGTCCAATCGATCAGGGGCGTATCATGGTTCATCCAGCCCACTGAAATCAGCGGGTAGCGGTGCATCAAAGGTGCCCGTACCTTCTCGTAGAGGGCCTGACTTTCGTCGATGCCGGAGACAAACCCCTTGGCTTTATGGGGGCAGCCGTGGTTCAGCAGCACAACCCCCACCTGGGACGGTGCCAAGGCAGGCGTCAGCTCTGACCGGATTGTCGTATCGACGCGCTGTGCGAGCAGCTGAATGTAATCAGGCTCATCGTAAAACGAGGGGATGTAACGCAGGCTCTCTAGCCAGGGTTCTGATTCGGTCGCCAGTTCTTCAAGAGCCTGGTTGACCTGCTCTACGGCAATGCCGCTGGTGAAGATGGAATCCACAACCAACAGCGGGAAAATCAAAAGCTTGGTGTAGCCCTGAGCCTTGATCTCGGCCAGTACCTGAGAGGGCAGAAAGGGCGCGCAGAAGTTGAAGGCTTTGAAGACCTGGACGCGATCGCCCCATTTAGCCTGGAGCCGTTCTTCGATACCGGCGCGCTGGCGTTCAAAGATAGCATTGTGGGGGGAAATGAAATTCCCGTGCTGGTGGCTCCACTCATGGAGGTCAAAAAGAGCCAGCAGTTTGGCCAGGGGGGGATAGAGCCAGGTGGGGACAGGGGCAAATTTTGCCGTCAGCAAGTTTAGGGCCTGCTCGTTGTAGTTGGCGAAATCTTCATAGCGCTCAACTTCGCCGTACCCCATGAGTAAGACCGCAACGCGGTCGGTTGCTTGGGCTGTATCAAACTGTTGAAGTCTTTCTGGAGTCGTAACCACAACCCCTCCTTTTTACTAGGGAAAACAATGGCGCTGCCTTAAGTTAACATCCCCTCCCAGGGGATTGCTAGGACTATAGGATTCGTTCAGGTTTTGCCACGCTTCTGCGGTTCGACGTTGCTATCCCCCCATCCAAAAGAGAAAATAAAGCGGGATGGGGCAGTTCTGGATGGGGGCAGTTCTGGATGGGGTGCAAGGTGAGGGTATGACGATTGTTCTGTGTCCCGGTATCCATGACCGAGCACTGACGCAATCCTTTCGGGATCGCCTGCTGGATCAGTGGCTGACTCATGACGGCCCACTGGGCCTGCAAAACAGTGGAAATTTAGATCTACATTGCTTTGAGGATGGGCATGTTTGGGGTTTTTCTGCCCTACATCTGCTGGGGTTTCTGGAGCAGCAGGTGTCCCCGAGTGCAGCGCTCACGTTCATTGGCTTTAGTGCGGGCGTGGTTGGGGCGATTGGGGCTGCTTGGGCTTGGCATCAGCAAGGTCGCATGGTTCAGGCGCTGATTGCCCTAGATGGTTGGGGGGTGCCGCTGGTGGCCCCTTTCCCGATTCATCGCCTGAGCCACGATCGGTTTACCCACTGGAGTAGTCAATTGATCGGGGCCGGAATGTCTGCCTTTTATGCCGATCCGGCGATCGCCCATCTGGAACTCTGGCGATCGCCCCATCACGCTTGGGGCTGGTGGTCGAGGGGGGGTGACCTGCAGCGCACCACGGCGGTGGCGGTGATCGCTCAGCTGATCCAGGAGTATGAGGGATCGCGGGTGCGGTCGGCCCATGCACCTTAAGCAAAATGCTGAAACCCCTGATTTAAGGAGAGCGGTTCCCCCCAGGGCTTGCCGGAGCTGTCCATGAGATGTACCTCGGGGTCAGGCACAATGGTGCCAATGATGGCAGCATCTGGGCCAAGGTGCGACAATAGCGTTTCAGCTAGAACAGGGTCTAAACACAGCACCAGTTCAAAATCTTCGCCGCCGTAGAGTGTCCATTGGAGGCACTGGGCCGCTGTCAGGGACTGGGTGCGCTGCAAACAGGCAGGTGTCGGTAGGCGATCGCGCCATAGTTGTGCCCCCACTTGACTGGCCCGACAAATCTGCACGAGGGCATCTGCCAGACCGTCGCTGCTATCCATGCCCGCCACCCGTGCCTTGGGTGCAAGGTCGCGCAGGTGGGAAATAACATCTAGTCGGGGCAGTGGGCGCTGGTGGGCCAGCCGGAGCTGCTGCCGATCCGACTCCTTGAGATCCACCCCCCAGCTAGCATCCTGCAAGAGGGCTAGTCCGGCTCGGGAAGCCCCATGGTTACCTGTCACCAAAATAGCGTCGCCGGGTTGGGCGGTAGCCCGCTGAATTTGCTGGCTGGGGTGAACCTCGCCCAGGGCGGTAATGCTGAGGGTTAGTTGGTTAGCCCGAGCAAGATCGCCGCCCAGGATTGGGGTGTCGAACAGTGCCAAGCAGTCCTGCATGCCGATATAAAGTGCCGTCACCCAGTCCACGGGGAAGGTGGGAGGTAGCCCCAAGGCCACTGTGATGCCCATGGGGGTGGCACCCATAGCCGCCAGATCCGATAAATTGGCAGCGGCCCCGCGCCAGCCTGCATCCGCTGGAGACATGGTGGCGATCGCCTCTGACTGTCCCAGGCTGAAATGCACGCCATCCACCAGCATATCGGTGGTCACCACCAGCGACTGCTGGGGCGGTAGGGCCAGGACTGCGGCATCATCCCCCACAATCGCTGGCGGGCAAAAGCGCTGGATCTGACGCAGCAGCGCCTGTTCCCCTAGATCCTGAACCGTCAAACCTTCATTGGGTAACCCATCGACCATGGTGACCGTAACCCTGATACATCAAAGGCCCACCCTCCAGCGAGGATGGACCATGCGGTTGTGGTTCGCGCCAGCGTAGCCTAGGAACTGCCCCCCTAGGCAGCACCTGCGACTAAGTTATCCAGCCCATCCACGACCTTGGCTGATGTAATCTTGTCGCCCTGGCGGAGCTTCTCCAGCACCTCTTGGCCAGAAACGACATAGCCAAACACCGTGTAGCGGCCATCGAGCAAGTTGCGGCCCGCTGGCGTTAACTCCGGTTCAAATAAGAAGAAAAAGAACTGAGAGGAGCCGCCGTTGGGGTCTTCGGGACGAGCCATGGCCACGGTGCCATAGGCAGAGAAGGGGAGCACCGGGTCAGCTAGATAAATGCCTGCTTCTTCAAGGGTGGTGCCATAGATGGGCTTTTTATCACCCTGGATTAAGATTTCCATGGGCACAGCGCGGTACTGTTTTGTCTTCGGGTCGATAAAGCCAACTTCTGGGCCTTCAGGATCCCCTGTTTGCAGCACGTAGGACTCTTCGGCTCGGGTAAAGGGCAGACCGTTATAAAAGCCGCGTTTAACCAAATCGACGAAGTTCCCAGCCGTAACCGGGGCGCTGTAGCCATCCACGACCAGTTCAAGGGGGCCTTTGCTCGTTTCAAGGGCAATGGTGGCGCGTCCCTTAAGCTGCGGTAGACTGCGGTACTCCTCTGGGACTTCAAAGGGAAACTGATCGACCATGGCGGCTTCCAGGTCACCAATGGTGTCCAGCACGTTGTTTTTGCTTGCAACCAGGCGATCGCCATCTTTAGCCTCGGCGATCGCCTTCAGGTCAGCCAGACCCGCGCTAATATCCGCGAGTAATGCTTCTGCACGGGGCCGATTGCGCTCAGGCACGCTGGCGAGAATATCCTGCTGGTGGCGATTGAACATTGTGGTCGCCTTAGCCACATCCCCCGTGATCCCTGACCAGCGTCGAGCGCGAATCTGAACGGCAATATCCTCGATGTATTTTTGCACCTGGCGAATCGACTCATTGTCGATCGGCAGCGCCAATCTCAGGAGCGCCCGTGGGTCGGTGACCGCATTTCCAGGGGGGAGGCCAGCAATGAGCGGGGTAGCCTGAGCGGGTAAACAGAGGAGAACGCTCAATCCCAGCACCAACCCGACCTGTGTCAGGACTCGAGCCGTCATCTGGAACCGCTGGAAAAGACTCTTCATGGTTTAAAGGGAATATCACGTTACATGCGGGCTGTTGGCAGCTGCCCTAACCCGTTCGGTTAGTGCCCTTTTCTCACTCTAAACCATCGTGTCTCTTGCCTGACTGCCTGACACATCTTTAGGCAGCCTCCCAGGGTGGTAGTTGGCAGCGG
>CAZXWR010000180.1:0-8135 GCA_964644325.1 uncultured bacterium | reverse complement strand
ATTATATGTGTCCCGTCTGGCTTTTTGAGCCAATTAACAATAATTAAGGTGTCCCATTTCCAAGGGTTCCGCCTGTATAAAACTCTACAGGTGGCGACTTTTTTTGATGTCTTGTTTCAAAAGTTAACAATAGTTCATTTTTTCTGGCGGAGACTATTGATTTTTGTCAAGGCAATTGATTGAGATGATTTCTGCTGGGATCGGAACCTTGAGCATGAATTTGGGGGTGCGGATCCGGTAGTTTGATTGCTGCCACTCCTGGGAGAGATGTGGCGATCGCCCGTGGAGGAGGCATGGATGCTGCGATCGCGGCTGTGCTTACAAGGCGATCCTGAAGACTGCGCGGACTGACGCGAAAGCCGACCTTTTTGAGGGGACGATCGGGGATGAGGCTTTATTGCGATCGCTTCGGTGGGCCGGGGCTTTTCCGGTATAGTTTGCCATAGGTGGGATCGCTCCCACTTGCAGACCCTGCGGTTCTTATGATTGCAGGGGTCTTTATGTCGATTTTTCAGGGCGAACTGCTTCTGAGGGCATAAGTTCAAGGGCCTGAACTCAAGGGCACAGGCTCAAGGGCACAGGCTCAAGGGCCTGATGCGGGGTTCGCCATCTGTATTGAGTCAAAATTGAGTCAAAAATTGTCTGGTTTCCAGGAGTGACAGAAGCGTAATGGGTACAGGTTGGCTAGACGGGATACGCAGAAATGTCGGCTTGGGGCTGGCACTGTTGCTGGCGATCGCCCTCATTGGGTGTGCGGGGAGTTCCCCAGCGACGGACTCTGGCGAAGGGTTTAGCTTAGGCGGGCTCCTGAATCCCGATCCGCTCGAGGAAGTTTCTCCCCCCGAAGTCCTCCAATCCTTGCGACCCGCCCTAGATCGCCGCGTGCCTAGGGTCAAAATTCTTGATCCCCAGCCGAACGAAACCCTGCCAGAACAGTCGGCCACCGTCCGGTTCCGAGTCGACGATTTAACGACGTTCAAGGACTCAGCCTTGGGCATGGGGCCACACCTGCATGTGTTTCTAGACGATCAGCCCTACAAAGCGGTCTACGATTTCAAGCAGCCCCTCACTTTAACTGACCTAGCTCCAGGCACCCACACCCTCCGCGCCTTTGCCAGTCGTCCCTGGCATGAAAGCTTCAAGAACCCTGAAGCCTATGATCAGGTCAGCTTCAATATCTTGGCACCTTCTCGGAACAATCAGATTGATCCCAAGCTGCCCCTGCTCACCTACAGCCGACCGGAAGGAGAGTATGGCGGTGAACCGATCTTGCTGGACTATTACCTGACCCAGGCCAGTCGGGATACGACGGTTAAAGTTACGGTGAATGGCGAAAGTTTTACCACCCAGAACTGGGAGCCGATCTATCTTAAGGGGTTCAAGGAAGGCCAAAACTTGATCAAGCTAGAACTTCTGAATGGCAAGGGGCAACCCATCCAAAATGCCTTTAGCGAAACCCTGCGCGTCATTCACCTGAAGTCAGGGGGGCAAGATCCGCTAGCCCGACTGATGCGGGGTGAGTTCACGGCGGCAGCCGCGCAACGCATCGTTGATTATGACCTGAGTCAAGCCTTAACGGCCCAGGAAGAGACCGCCACCACAGCGGCCAGGGCACCCAAGCCAGTGCCTACTCCCACACCAGTTAATGTGCCAGCCCCGCAGCCCGATGCGATGGGTGCCGCTTCTCGTCCCAGCGCTGCGCTTCAGGGATCTCCGGAGGTAATGCCTAGTTCTCCACCCACCCCTGCGGGATCGGTCGAACCTCAGTCTGGGTCTGCACCAGTTCTGGAAAAGCAGTCACCCGCAAAGCCGGAGTCTCTGGGGCAAGGATCTAATCTCTTCAAAAATCGCTTTAAGTCCGGTGCGGTACCATCCCAGCCCAAGCGTTCCCAGGCGGTAGAGTTGCCCGCTCAAGATCAGAACCCTGCAGTTCAGAGCACTGAAGCCGAAGCGTTGCGCCCTGCCAAGCCCAGCGCTACCCAGCCCCAGCAGCCCACCGTCCCAGCTCAGCCTGCACCGCAGCCCAAGGTGGAACAGGCGGAAAAGCCCGAGGGCGATCGCCCTTCGGTTCAGGAACCTGAGGTATCAGCCTCTGCGCCGCCCGAGCGAGCCGAACCTCCTGAAAGTAAGTCGCTCAAGTCTTTCTTTAACCGATTCCGGCAGCCCGACGTCCTGCCACAGCCTGAGACAAAGCCAGCGCTACCGGATGATATCCCCGCTTCTGTAGCGGTTGAGGAACCGGAGGGCACTGCCGCAACGCCAACCCCCTTCGCCAAAACTCAGTCCCCTCCGGCCTCCTCCTCAAGCCAGACCGATACTCCCGCTTTGCCTGATTTGGAAACTCTCTTAAACCCTCCGCCTATCAATCCAGACCAGCTACCGATCATTCGGGCCGAGAAGCGGCCCAATTTGCCGAGTCGTTTTCTCAAGTCACAGACTGAACCGACGACAGCCCCTACCCCAGAAACAGAGCCAGACAACCCCGAATAAACCCGAATCAACTCGCTAACGCATCCGTTGACCCTCCGCTCTGGTCTGGCAGCTCGGGACTGGCTGAGGGTTCTCTTTGGGGGGGATTGCCATTGGCTAATCGATCGGAGCCTTAGAGTCAGGGAAAAACGCATTGCCAGTGGCCGACTTTTGCGGCCACAGTAGACCTAACCCCATGAGGGCAAATCCAATCGCTGCGATCGCCTTTAAGACGGTCGTCGGCAGGAACTGCGCCAGTCCGCCTCCCGCTAGGACGCCTAAAAAGCTGGCAAATATCAGCGCGGTGGCCGACCCCAGAAAGATCGCTCGGGGATGCTGTGCCCGACCGCTCAGGGTAATCGCCATGAGCTGGCTTTTATCCCCGAGTTCGGCAATAAAAACGATCGCAAAGCTGACGCCGAGTAATTTCCAATCCATCACGGTGCTTCCCTTTAACAACGACAGGCTGGCTGCTAAACGTGAACCATATCCCACAGCAACAGCACTGAAATCACTAGCAACCCAGCCCCGGTCACGGTGCGCAGTAGATCTTCAGAGAGACGCCGCGCCAGCCAACGTCCCAGGAGCACGCCCAGTAGGCTTGTGGTGAGCAGGGCCGCTGCCGCGCCTGCAAATACAATCCAGGGGGACTGGGACTCTGCGGTCATCAACAGGGTGGCAAGCTGAGTTTTGTCGCCGATCTCAGCAATAAAGATCGTGACGAAGGCTGTAAAAAACTCGCGCAGGAGTCCCGATTGTCGGGCGGTGGATTTGCCATCTCTCCCAAGTTCAGCCTGTGCGGTGACGGGTGCAGCGGAAGAGCGGTCAACGGACGGCGTTTGCGAATCGATCACAGCAGGTCATGAATTTCATATTTCTTTCATTATTATGCCCTGTGTTGCTGATTTACGTTGAGTGTCAGCGTTGACAGGGTTCTGGGTGTTAAAGCGATCGCCCTAGGAACCATTCATAGCCAGCCTGGAACTGTGCCTTGCCGTTGCCCTCGACAATCGAACCGTGCCCCGGAATCACGCGATCGAAATCCCAGGCCAAGACCTGTTGAACCGATTCCAGCACCTTGGCCTTATCGCGGGTGCCCCATTTTTCCAGTCGCGAAGGGCGGAGGGTTTGATAGGAGCCCAACACCCGCGCCGCAAGGCGCATACTGAGGCGATTGTTTTGATCAAAATGGAAGGCCGTATCGGTCAGAATCAGGGTCTGGCTTGGCTGATGGTAAAAGACCGTCTCCTGAGCTAGCTTGATGCCGCTGGGCAGAATGGTTGCAAATCCCTGGAAAGGGAGGTAGTCCAGCACCCCTTCAAAACTCCCCGCACCTATGAACAGGTCATCGATCTGAAGATCGGGGCGCTTTTGAGCCAGTCCGGGCACGCCCCAAACTTTGGCTTGCGGGTAGAGCAAATGGGTCTCACCGATGGACAGATGGTGAAAGAGATTGGGGGCAATGATGTGCTGGACTGTACCCAGTGGGTCTAGGGCTTGGCGATCGCGATCCGTGAGGGCAGTCGGTGAGATGAGGACCAGGCTGTGGCTGGGTAGGCGCACCACGGTCATCCGGCTGCCAACCTCTAGACCCAGGAATCGCAGGGGCTGGGTCGCCGTCCACAAATCGGGGGCGATCGCTGTTAGGGTCATAGCGTCAGCCCGATGGCGGCTTCAAACCGCAGGCTTTCTAAACTGCGATCGCCATAGACCGACTCAATCTGTTCCCGACAGCAGTCAATGGCAAACTCATTGAGTTCTTCTGGTTCAATGCCAAACATGCGGCTGAAGGTATCGGGTCGCACCCGACAAAAGTCCGGCCGATCCTCGTAGATCTGGCACTGCCGCGACTCTGAATCGAAGTGAATACACCAGCCGTCCACCCCGACCAGACTGTGGTAGTGGGCAAATTCTTCAGGGGTCAGATAGTCGGCCAGATCCGGTCGTTCCCGTGGATTCAAGTAGCAGCAGGCCCCGCACCCCTTCACACAGCACCAGGTTCCCATCGTCGTTACGTTCCCACAATCAAGATCCACATCAAAGCCCCCAACCCCAAGTTGGTCAGATGCTGCGGCGCAAGGCGCAGCAAGGACTGACGACCAATTTTTTGGGTGACCCACAGACTTGCCAATCCAGCGGTGAGGAGCACAACCCCCTGCAAAAAAGCAACCACTGCCGGATGGGCCACCAGCACGGGCAAACCTGCTCCATCATAGCCAATGGTCGCGATCGCCACGGGCAAAACCCTGCCCCCTTCGGTTAACCCCAGGCGCAGATAGTGGGCCAGGGTACCCCCCAAGACCAAAGGCAAATAGCCGTAGGCCAGCTCCAGAAACGGTCGGTGTTTGCCTTGGTTCAACAGCGACAGCAGACTATGGCCCAGGAGAGGGATCCCCGCTGCGATCGCCAAGACCAAAACCGAAACCCCAGCATGCACCCCAAAATCGGTAAAGTCTAGCCCCAGCCCTAACTGTGCGTTTAGTTCTGGCAACCGATGCAGGAAAATCCCCCCCAACAGCAGCAGCAACAGCGATACCTCGTAGGCGCGGGGCTGGTGGGTGGTCCAGAGTTCAATGCCGGGGGGTCTGAGATTAAGCTCCACCGAGCGGTGCGGGCAAGCTTTGAGGCAGGTCATGCACAGCACACAGTCGCGGTTGTCTTCGAGCTGGGCGGGGTGAGAGTAAAGAGGGCAGCCCTCACTGGTCTGGCCTTCCCCCTTTTGCGGCCCGCCCTTATAGCACTGGTAGGTGGTGCATTCAGCGGCGCAGGTACCCTGTTGAGCCCGCAGTTCTGTCATGGATAGTTTGGCAAAAAGCCCGTTCATCCCCCCAATGGGACAGAGGTAGCGACACCAGAAGCGGCGCTCAAAGATCTGGGAAAAAATAATTGCTCCGGCGGTAATCAGGAGCAGTAAGCAGCTCGATAAATAGGCGGTCTCCTCTAAGTGCCAAAGTTCTTCCCAGAGGAAAATCAGGGCAAACAGCCCCACCAAAAACCAGCCCCCCCAGCGATCGGCAGCATCTCGCGGCCAGCGTTTGAGCTGACGAGGAAACACCTTCAGGGACAAAAACTGTAGCGCTTCGCCATAAATCATGAAGGGACACACGGCACACCACAGCCGCCCCACAAAGGGAAACCCAATCAGGACAATCGGCCACCACCAGGCCCAAAATAAGTTGAGGGCGACATTGTGCTGGCGGTCTTGGGGGCCAATAAATAACGCCACTACGACCACCGCAAACAGCCCCAAGGTGACCCCGTAGTTGAGACGGGTGGGCCACCAGTCACTCCGCAGAAACTGCCGTAGCCAGGGATAGGCGTTCAGTAAGTTGACCCGAAAGCGCTGTTTTTTGGCTTCAGCGGGCCAGAACAGTTCATCGGTCAGTGTCCCTGCTGCCGGAGCCTGGGCGATCGCCCGTTCCATTAAGCTCTGGAGTTCGGCCAGATTTCCCGGATAGCCATAGGCCTGAAGGCGACGCAGGGCCTCGGGGGTGACCGTGGGCTTCGGCTCACCTGACCGTTGCGCCCATAGGCTCAGGTAGTAGTTTACCTGGGCTTTAATATCCGGCTTGCGGATGCGTAGGGGCGGCACTTTCAGCAGGTGGGGCACAGATTGTTCCAGGTGTGAGAATGCCTTTTCCGTCACCAAGATCAGGCGCGCTGCGCTGGTTTTAACCTCTAAGGGCTGTGCCGCATTGCGTTGAATGGGGGCATAGGTGCCGGTCTCCAGAAACGCCTGGACTTGGGGGAGCAGGTCTGTTGCCAGTTCTTGAATGTTGTTGAGGATCAGGGTGCCGCGCCCCAAGGCGGCTAACAGCCCGGGTTTACCCCCTGCGCGCCCAAACAAATCAGCGCCGCTGGCCTGGAGGGTGCTGCAATTGACTTGAATGAGGGGTTCACGGCGGCGCGCTGAGCCAAAATGAATGAGCGCGGCAATATTATCTTTCCCTAAACCCGGTTCTCCCAAAATCAGGACATGTCCCTGGGTGCGCGAAACTTCTTTGATCTGCTGCCGTAGCTTACGGGCATAGCGGCTGGTGCCGACAATGCCGCGCTTGGCCTTGGGAACTAGATAGGGGCGCAGGATCGCCTGTCGCTCCTGCTCAAAGGCCAACTGTGAAGAGAGCTCAGCTACATCTTCCGCGAGCCGTCGGGATACCCACTGCATGAACTCAGGAAACTGAGTGGCGATCGCCAGCAATTCAGCCTTGGATATCGTCCACAGTTCACAGTCGGTGAGGGTGATGAGGGTAAAGCGCGTCGGTTGATCCAGCAGAATCTCCGTCAGGTGAATGACGGCCCCCGGCAGTAAGCTACTGGCCCAAGCTGGGCCATTGGGACTGGTGCGATACTGTTCTAGGCGGCCACGCCCTAAAATATAGAGTGCGACTGGGGGGGTATCTTCAAGTACCAGGCGCTGGTTACCCGGCAGGTTGAGTCGTGTGAGCTGGCTCACCACTGCTTTGAGAATGGGCTCAGGCAGACTGCCGAGCAGGGAACGTTCTTTCAGCCAAACCAGCGATAGAGATGGTTCTGACATAACGACCGCATCATAAGCTTGTATCTTCCACCGTAGTTCACCGGAGCCAGGATGTGGATTTTGGAGCTTTGTGGGTGCCTTTGATGCTACTGGGATGCATTGGGTTAGCAGCCCTTTACTTTGGCACTCGGGATTAACTTGGCACTCGGAATTAAGCTTTGCCGCTGGATCTTCCACATCCAGGCATGGCCGTTGTCGAATTGGAAAGCGTCAGCCAGGGGCAAGATCGCCACCATATTCTTGGAAGGCAAAATGCTCGTAATCCCGCAATCGAATTGAGTATTGTCCGACATTGACGGTAAATCCAGCGACCTCCATCAGTCACGCCATTTCCGTCTTGCTAGGCCACTTTTCGAGTTGGCCATAGAGTCGAATGTCTGTGTCCATGAGTGCTTGTGGATGTACCGATAACGTTGCCCATCACCCGCTGCAGATCACTTTTGCATGACAACCCATCAACTCTGAGCGGTCGGTGTGCATGGGCGTTGTTAGGCGGCTTGCAGTTCAGGTCTCTTAAGCGGCGAGTTGATGGTTGGACGAGTGATCTGCACTTTATGGCAGCAGCGGCAGTCCCAGCTCTTTCAGGAACTCATTGTGCTTGGCCGTTGCCGCTTGAATTGTGCGCTCGATTTCAACAAGCTCGTCGTGCGTCGCCGTAAGATCAATCTCTTCCTCGGCGATCGCGGTGCTGATGTAGCGGGAAATGTTCAGGTTGAAGTCGTTCTTTTCGATCTCCGTCATCTCGACGCGGCGGGAGTAGCGCGGCTCCTCTTTGCGGAATTGATAGGTTTCGATGATTTTGGTGATATGTTCGTCCTTAAGCTGGTTCTGGCGTTTGCCCTTCTCGAAATGCTCGGCGGCGTTGATGAAGAGCACGTCGTCTGGCTTTTTGCACTTCTTGAGCACCAGGATGCAGACCGGGATGCCGGTGGAGTAAAAGAGGTTCGCGGGCAGGCCGATGACGGTGTCGATGTGGCCGTCCTGGAGCAGCTTGGTGCGGATGCGTTCTTCGGCTCCGCCCCGGAACAGCACGCCGTGGGGCAGGATGATGGCCATGACGCCTTCGTCTTTGAGGAAGTGGAAGCCGTGCAGGAGGAAGGCGAAATCGGCGGCGGACTTTGGGGCC
>CAZXWR010000179.1:0-8197 GCA_964644325.1 uncultured bacterium | reverse complement strand
TCTGAGGCACTGATCTACATTGCGATGATTCGGATCATGCTGCTTCGGTTGGCTTGACTCCACATCCAGTAGTTTCCAAATATCCTCTGAAAGGCGGCAAATATGGCATGCTAAAGGCGATCGCACAAAGGAATAGCTACTAATACTAACTACTAACAAAGTATAGCCAGTTAAAATCCAAAAAGTCACAGCCAAAAGTATTGCTTTTAATCTTTGGCGTCTAATCACAATTTGGATTGAGGAATCACGCAGACATTGTTAGTAATATATCCGAGCATTTGATATAAAAAATGTTGCGGTATAACTGCAATTGCTTCACTAATTAGAGGGCATAGTTCAGTGACCAACAAATCTTCAACTTCTGTTGGGCGATAACGTGCAACGGAACCAAGGTAAAACAGGAGCGCAAGTGAAAAACTAAGATGATGATAACAACCTGGCTTTAAATCACCAATAGTATTCATAACCGGAACGGCTAAGAAGTGATATAAGATCAAAATCTGAGTAATCTTTCTGAATATTACCGTAAATAGTTGGAAAATTCTTTTGATTGACATTCTTTTGAATCGACCTTTGCTACCGTGCGCCTCAGAACCGACAAGACCCGTGGCTGTGTTTCTAAGGACACCATCCTGGCATTGGTGTTCATTCAGACTCGTCGAGAGCGCGCAGAAAAGCTGGCTCAGAATTCGAGGCTTTAAACACCTCGCCGTCGTGATTAAAGGAGTCCAATTCAAAGATGGCTGTCGAGCCGATGACCATACCGATATGACCCAGACTGCACTTCCAGCAGTGAGGGTTCGTTTAGGATTGTCCATCCCCTTACAGAGCATCTTTGCGTTTCTGCACAATCGGCAGCAGGATCAGCATCCCTAAAATCAGTCCCCCTTCAATCGCAGCATGCTGCGCCACATTCACGTCGAATAAATAGCCCAGCTCATCGTCAATTTTTTCGATCACCCCTTCGGCTTCTTTGATTGCCTCCTGACGGCGACGCTCCCAGGTTTCATAGGTTTGCCGCCAATCGGCGAGCTGTTTTTGGTAAGCCTGCTGCTGTTGCGGATCGGCGAGGGCTGCATCAGTCGGTTTAGCAGGCTGTTCAGGCTTGGGCTGGTCAATCTCAGGCACATACTTAGTCAGAGTGCCAGGAAACGCACAGGTTTTGAAGACATTGGGGCCGTAACAGCGGCAGACTTTTAGCTCGTCTTCGGTCAGGGCATCCCGCGCTTCATCCGTGAGTTTTGAGCAGGGATCTTGGGCGACGTCCCGGCCCAAGCCTGAATGGGTGACCAAGAGTTCAAAGGGCCATTTGATGACATTAACCCGGTTCAAGAGCTGTCCCGGCGGACCAAAGTTGCTCGCGGGCTGAATGCCGCCGCTGAAGATAATTTGAGGAACCAACACCAGAATCATCAGGAGGGGAGCCATATTCTGATTGGGGGCGATCGCCGAGACTAACAGCCCCAAAATTGCCCCGGCCAGGATAGCGAGGGTAAAGTCAAAGTACAGGGTTAGCAGCACGTCCCAGCCTCCCGGCAAATCCACCGCGAGGGCTTTCACAAATAAATAGGCAGCCCCCTGGTACAGGGAAAAGAGCAGGGCAATCCAGACCTTCGAGAGCACATAGGGCAGCAGCTGAAGGCCATAGAGTCGTTCACGACGGTAAATTTCATCCTCCTTGACCAGTTCGCGCATGGTCGTAATTTCGCCGATCATCACCGCGATCAGGGCACTCACAAACAGCATGGTGACCGACTGGGTGGCGCTACCGTCTTCTAGGCTAAACAGATCCGACTTCCAGGTAAAAAAGTCTAGTAGGCCAAGCATCGGGGCGATCGCCAACATCAGGGCCAGGGTGGCGCGATCGCGGGCCAACACCGCAATATTGCGGGCCGATAAAATACAGAACTGCTGCCATGCCGACACTCGTCGCTGGGCCTGCACAGCCGCCTGGGGGCGGCGGGCCTTGGTGGAAGGCTCGGAGTCTTTGGCAACCTCCTGCAAGCGACTCACCACGTATTCCTGGTAGTAAGGCGACTCGCGAAAGGTTTGCTCTAGCACTTCCGGTGAAGGGGCCTGGGCATTTTTTTCGGGATCTAAAAACCGATAAATGCCCGAGAAATCTTCTAGAGCAAAGCCCGCTGCCTCTTGGGAAAAATACACCCGGAAATAGTCCAGCATTTGATCCGGTGGCCCCAGGTAGGCAATCCGGCCCCCCTCCGCCAGGTAAATGACCAGATCGCAAAGGCGCACATTCTGGGTGGCGTGGGTGATCAATAAAACGGTGCGGCCCTGGTCAGCCAGCTGCCGCAGCAGATACATCATGTCCGCTTCGGTACCGGGGTCGAGGCCGGAGGTCGCTTCATCCAAGAAAAATAGGCTGGGCTTGTTCAGCAGCTCCACACCAATGGAAACCCGGCGCTGCTGGCCACCACTCAAGAGCTGGATTGGCACATCCCGCCGATGGCTGAGGCCAATATCATCGAGGACTTCCTGGATGCGACGCTGCCGTTCAGCAGGGGTGGTATCCGGGGGCATCCGCATCTGGGCGGAGAAAGACAGGGCCTGAGCCACGGTCAGCTCCATGTGGATAATCGTTTGCTGGGGCACATAGCCCATCTGGGTCGCAAACACCTGAAAGTTTTTATAGAGATCCAGGCCGTTCACCAACACGTTCCCTTTAGAGGCAGGGCGCAGGCCATTCATGGCGTCGAGTAGCGTCGATTTACCGCTGCCGCTAGCCCCCAGCAGCACTACAAACTCGCGCGGCAAAATCGAGAGGGACACATCCTGCAACAGCTGCACCTGCTTGCCCACAGTTTTGCTGAGGTGGAAGGCATCAAGGCGCAGATTGCCTTCTTCAAAGTTTTGGGTGAGGGTTTCGTTGATGTTGAGGACGAGCGAGCAAGGCCCGACTCGAATCATGTCATTGACTCGGAGGGCGGTGGGTTTGGTCACGGCATGGCCGTTGATATAGGTGCCGTTGCTGGAGTTCAAGTCGCTAATCACAAAGGAGCCATCCCGCTGCTCGATGCGGGCATGGAACCGTGAGACGGTGGGATGGGGAATGACTAGGTCATTTTTAGCATCGCGGCCAATGGTAAAGGTGGGCCGATTGCGGAGCGAGAGGGTTTCGGGGGGAACGCCGAGCTTTAGGGCTGGCAAATCCAGATCCATGGAGATCTGGGTTTTAGGTTCGAGACTCGGTTCTGGCAGGGAGGGGTGACTCGGACGCGGTGTTTGCAGCCCTGAAGGTTCTGGCCCTGCACTGACGGGTGCTGGATTCACGGCTGCGGCATTGACGGCAAATAAAAATTCCAGGGAACCTACCTGAATGCGATCGCCATTTTGCAGGGGAATCGCGGTTTGGGGGGCAATCAAGGCTCCGTTTAATCGGGTCCCGTTGGCGCTTTGCAGATCCGTTAGGGTATAGCCATGGGCACCGCGATCAATGCGGGCATGATAGCGAGATACCATCGACTCATTGACCACCAGGTGATTATCATAGCCACGCCCGAGGGTCAGGGTATCGTGGTACAGGGGCACCTGACGCTGTTCGGAGTCAGTTTGAACGATGAGCCGAGCCAAGACAGCCATTACATCGAGTCTCTTTCAATTTGCTTCCCCATTAAACACCGCCCCACTCCACCCCAAGCAATTGTTCCTAATGTTTTTGATGTTGCGGGCGATCGCCTTTAGGCCGACAGGAACAGCAGCGCCCCGATTGATCAATCTGTTTGCAGCTGAGCATCTGTCAGTCTCAAAATAGATCGTGCAAGATGAGAGAATGAGCCACAGCCAGTCCAAGTCCAGCACTGAAACAGACGCTTTTGTTTCGGGAAATCTTTAGGTTTGGACTTGCCATCGGTTACAACAAGTTTTAATGAATAAGTCCCTCCATTCCATTCAAGGTGACCGCCCCAATGTCTGACCCCAGAGCCAAGCTGGTTATTCACAAAGAAGGTGTGTTTTATCAAGACCTATGGCTCAACTCGACCGTGATCACCATCGGTCGGGCACCTGATAATGCACTGTGCCTGGGCGATGACCTGACCGTTTCGCGCCATCACGCCCAGATCGCCCTCAGCAATCAAGGCTATTTGGTTACAGATGTGGGCAGCTCCGACGGCACCTATGTCAATGAGACGCGCTTACAGTCCTTTGTGCCCCAGCGCCTCCAGGATGGCGATCAGATTCAGGTGGGGACACTTTTCCAGCTGGCCTTCAAAGCGTTAACCGCAGAGACAGCATTAAACTCGTCAGAATTGGCTGATTCCTTTCCCCCGCAGCCTTTACCTGCTGTGGCAAAGACAACGCTGCTGCCCCTTGACGAATGGGTCACAGAAGAAGTCCCCCAGACCTCTCAGCGCCTGGAACTACGGGGCCGCGATCGCCTGACCATTGGCCGCGACCCGGCCAACGACATGGTGATTAATCACCCGGCGGCCTCGCGGTTTCATGCCCAGATTGAGCTGAAGCAGGGCAACTACGTCCTGAGCGACCTGAACTCCACTAACGGCACCTTTGTAAACGGCAACCTGATTTTTAGTGGCCATACCCTCACCGTAGGGGATGCGATCCGCATTGGCCCCACCCAGCTGGTGTTCAATGTTGACGAGACCCTCCTCCAAACCAACGAAGAAGGCAACCTGCGGGTCGATGCCCTACACCTGAAGAAAGTCGTCGGCAAGGGCATTAACCTCCTCAACGATATTTCCCTGTCCATTCAACCCCGCGAATTTGTGGCGATCGCTGGGGTGAGTGGCGGCGGTAAGTCAACGCTTCTGGATGCCCTCAGTGGCTTTCGTCCTGCGACCAGCGGCATGGTCTACGTCAACAACATCGACCTGTATCGGAACTTCAGCGCCTACCGCACTGAAATTGGCTACGTGCCACAGCGGGACATCGTCCACATGGAGCTAACGGTCAACGACGCCCTCCAGTTTGCGGCCAAGCTCCGCATGCCCGCCGACACCACCCCCGCTGAGCGCCAGCAGCGGGTGCAAGAGGTGCTGGCCGACTTAAACCTCACCTCCCGGCGGGATGTGCCCATTAAGTCCTTAAGTGGTGGGCAGCTCAAGCGGGTTTCCATTGGCGTAGAGCTACTCACCAAACCCAGCCTGTTCTTTTTAGATGAAGCCACCTCCGGGCTTGACCCCGGCACCGAAACCGAGCTGATGCAGCTGCTGCGAGAACTGGCAGATCAGGGTCGTACCATCTTGCTGATCACCCACGCCACGGAAAACGTGATGCTCTGCGACCAGGTTGTCTTTATGGCGCGGGGCGGCAACCTAGCGTTTTTTGGCCCACCCCAGGATGCGCTTGATTACTTTGGCGTGCAGCGCTTCAACGAAATTTACCGCAAGGTTGAAAATGAGCTGACGCCCGAAGAGTGGCAAAATCGCTATCGGCAATCCACCTACTGCCAAAAGTATGTGGTGAGTCGCCAGCAGTCTTTGAACCTGACCCACGAGCGCACTGCCCAAACGCGCACCCGCCAAGCCACTCCCGGCGCTCAGGTGAAGCGAGCCTCCTGGTGGAAGCAGTTCTGGGTGCTTTCAGAGCGTAACCTGGCCATTCTGGCCCGCGATCGCATTAGTTTATTGCTGATGCTGGCGGTTGCCCCCTTATTGGGGCTGCTCGACTTCTCCGCCTGGCCCAAAACCCTATTTGACCTCAAGGAAGGAGATTCAGCCCTAACCGTCTCCATGCTGTTCACCGCGATCTTGATTGCGGTGATGGTGGGCAGCTTGGCCACCATGCGCGAAATTGTCAAAGAAATGGACATCTACAAGCGTGAGCACATGATTGGGCTACAAATTGCCCCCTATGTGTTTTCTAAGGTCTGGGTGGCGCTGCTGCTGGCTATTTACCAGGGCGCTATTTTTGTCCTGTTTAAGTCCTTAGCCGTAGACCTGCCCCGCACCCCTGCTTTTTTGGGCGGCATGTTTATTACCCTGACCCTCGCCACCGTTGGCGGCATGATGATGGGGCTGTTGGGATCGGCGATTTCCCCCAACCAGAGCGTTGCACCGATGATTGTCCTGGTGCTGATCATTCCGCAGATTTTGTTTGGCGGCGGCGTATTGCCCGTGGAGACCTTCGGGCCTGCGGGGCAAACCTTAAACCGTCTGGCCCTCACCAAATGGCCCTTTGAAACCCTGGTCACCTTAACTGGCTTTGGCAAAGATGTGGCTCGTGACCCCTGCTGGGCATTACCAGAAGCTGAGCGAGACGCCCTCAAAAACAGCGAAAAGCAAGACTGCTCCTGTATGGGGCCAAACGTATTCAAATCCTGCCAGTTTCCGGGGGTCTTGAAAGCCTATAATCCCGCCATCGATCAGCCAGAACCCCAGGCCCCCAAGGTGCCAGAGAAACCCAAGGAGCAGTCCCTTGCGGCGCAGCAGGCCTACGAAGCATCCTTCACGGATTATCAGAATCAGGTCAAGGACTGGCAGGAAGACTATAGCGATTGGAAGCTGAATTTCGACCAGGCCATTGGCAAAGCAGAAGGCAATATTGGTAGCCTGTACCAAAAATTCGGGCAGTCGTTTGATGTCAATGTCACCCGGCACCTGCTGATTTTCACGGGGTTCATTGGGATCCTGTTGGCTCTGACCCTAGCAGCTCAGAAAGCCAAGGACTTTATTGGCTAAACCGCTCGCACCTCCGGGCAGCCTAGGCGCGCTGCATGGTCAAGTTAAGTCAGTTTTGTCCGGCAATTCTCATTGTGGCAGAAAAGCTCAAGCTTATTGAGAAGAGCCTCTATAAAACAAGCCGGACGCTCCCGTCTTCGTTTGGGATTGCAGGGCTGGGATGAGTTCCAAGTCAAAATGAGAAGTGCTGTTACTTAGGTGTCAAACTTGACGCTCTTCCTACCTAGGAAGTCTATCCTAGAAATTAGTGATCCCGTGAATGCCTTGCCGGATAGAAACGGCATTAGTTTTATATGAGAAACAGCTTTTTCAAACAGACTTGGGTTCGCATTTGTGTTGCGATCTTAGTCGCAGGGGGTGCAGGCATCGGTATTTACAGTGTGGTCGTTCTTGCCAATGTCCAGCATCAGACGATGGCCGAAGGCCGGTCGGAGGCCATCGCAGACACCCTACCTCCCGAAGCTCGACAAATCATCGCCTACCGCAGTCCCACCTGTGGATGTTGCGGAGAATGGGTCAAGCACATGCAGGCTCAGGGATTCCAGGTTCAGGACAACATTGTTGAAGATATCGAAGGTGTGAAGCGGGAGCATAATGTCCCAGATGATTTGGCGTCTTGCCATACCGCGATCGCCAGTGGCTATGTGATTGAAGGCCATATTCCAGCGGTGGACGTGCAACGACTGCTAGCTGCGAAGCCTGATGTGGTGGGGATTGCCGTTCCGGGAATGCCGATTGGTTCACCAGGGATGGAATCAGGGAATATCAAAGAACCCTACACGGTTTTTAGCTTCGATCAGGCAGGACAAACAACGGCATTTGCAGAGCATAATTCCTAAACACGAGCAGCATTGCAATCCCTAGCTGTGAATCTCTAGACATACTACTCGTGATCACGTCCAGTCTTCTACGGGCAAGCCGGGATCTGGCTGAAATCCCGGCTGTTCCGGGTTAGTAAAACGGCTCCTTGGACAAAGGCGATCGCTGCAATTTTTAGATCCATTGAACCCAGCCTGGGATGTTGCTTTTTGAGACGATGAAATTCTTGTGCGGCAGCTTCATCAAACTCTAGGACTGGAATCGTACAATAGTTTGCCAGTTGGCGATTGAGCTGGCCGTACCCATTCACTTGCTGCTCAATTGTCTTTGCTTCGGCAATGTAACTCAGCCAGCCGCGCATCTGCTCTTCATAACTGATAATTGTTGCCGTTACTTCTGAGGGGTTGATATTTGCTAATCGCTGAAATAGCTGTTGTGCTGATATGCCTCCCCGATCCAGTGCGCTCAGGTGATCAGTGTCGAGGATGTACATTAATCTGCAGATGATTCGCTAGAATCTGGTCGCAAGGAATTGCGATACGCTTGCCCTAAGCGCATCGCTTCGTCATAGGCTGGATTGTTGGCAAAGGTTCCGGTGATCTTCTCCCACCACGGTCTGGAAGACGAATTATCTTCCACCTTCGTTTTAAGACGAGCCACTTCAGCTTCTAAGAACGTGTTTGAAAAGCCTTGCAGGTAAAGTTGAGAGGCTCCATAAGTAA
>CAZXWR010000178.1:0-8223 GCA_964644325.1 uncultured bacterium | reverse complement strand
TCGTCGGAGGTAGCCAGTCTAGGCGAGCCGTCAAGGGCGGCACCGTTACCATCAGACCCAGGGTAGCCAGCACACTCAGCTGGAAGCCTAAATCCTGGATCCACAGCGGATCGTACAGCAGCATCAGAGTGGCGATCGCCAACAGTGCCCCCACGGGTCGAATCCGCCGCTCCAAACCCAGCGCCACCAGACTCGCAAATCCCATCAAGATGGCCCGTACAATCGAAGCCTCTGCCCCTCCCAATACCCCAAAAAGCAGCAGTGCCCCACTCCCGATTGCCATGATGTGGGGTGGAGTCAGCCAGCGTTGCAGCGACAGAATAGCTCCCAGTATCAAAGACACCTGAAACCCCGAGGCTGCTAGAGCATGGGCCAACCCGGACTGGATAAAGGCATCCCGCAGATCGTAGGGAATATCCGCCGCATTTTTGCCCAGTACCAGACCACTTAAAAGTGCCCCTAATCTGGGGTTGGTTCCGGCCTGGAGCGATCGCACAATGCGCTGGCGCACGGCCCAGGTACCCCAGGCTGGCGGCGGTGAAAGTATTGTCACCTGCTGTCCGCTCAGGCGCGCGAAGGTTCCCTGTTTTGCCAGAGTCGCTGCAAAGTCGTAGCTTTGAGGTCGCGTTGCGGGGGCTGGGCGCATCAGCCGCCCCGTGATGCGCAGGGTTTGTCCCGGTGCCAGTTCAGTTACTTCAGTCACCGACTTTCGGGGTAAGGTCACGTACAGCTTGCCTCGCACCGGGCCGACTGGAACAGACGTGACCGTCTGCGGTTCCCCATACTCGGCAGAATTCACCCTGAGCCACACCTGTACCGACCCCCGTCGAGTCAATTGCGATCGCTCGATGACGGTACCCGTGACCACCACTGAAAGACTATGGGTATTCGTGGGCAGCAGCTGGCTGATATCGGTTGGGCTAGGCTGCGGCAGCCGCACCTGGAAATAAGCCGCAGCGAGCATGCCAATCATCCCGGCGATCGCCCACCCTCTTGGGCTGGGTCCCCGCCACCAAATCTCTGGCCAGGGTAAGCGTCCAGGGCGATGCCGGAGCACCATGCCCGCAAGCCCCAGGCCCAATAGCGCTAAACTGCCCCAGCCTGAGGGAGCCAGCAGCAGTCCCAAGCAGTAGGCCCAGCAAAGCAATGCAAGATCAGCCATAAACTGGAGCAGGCAGGTAAATCATCCCAATTTATACCCTGCCTGGGCCTGTAACTGCGGTTAAAACCCTGACAATCAGAGGAATTGCGTCAGTCCTCAAACCGAAAAACCCCCGCACCAGCAGTCGAGGGTTCAGACTTTGCACTGTGACTGACTATCGCGGTCAGTCTTGTCTGGGATACATCCGTCCGGAGATAGGGCGGCAGCAGACTACACCTTAAACTCAGTCATCAGGTCATCGAGCAAGTCGTCAGGCAAGCCATTCCACAAGCCCAGGTCAGCCTGATCCAGTTTTCCAGGGGCAGCATTGATCTCTTGGCTCATGTCGGTGTAAACCATGGTTTGCTTGGCATCCACTGGCTTGGCTTTAAGGCTATGGAAATTGGGCTGTGCAATCCTTAGCTCTTCCTTAAACGCGGACAAGTCCTGGGGCCGATAGTAGGAGGCCTGAATGGCACCGCCAAACTCAAGGGTGTCCATCGGGTTGAGGATAGTCTCATGGCAAGATTTATCATTCACCTTAATACCATTCTTGCTTCGCTTACCCGTGATATCGCCATCTAAGAGTCGGTAGCAGTACCGATGTTGCTCAGGTAATGGAACGCGCAGCAACATCGCATGTCTGCGAGAAATGGCGAGGTTCGGCAGCACAATCGCATTGCTTGGATCCCTCCCTAGCGAATACACTGCCGCAGTGAGTTCAATACAGTGTGACTCAGTATCCGTTTCAATGATTAAGACATGACTTTCAACGACAGATGTGTGCATGGTGAGTTCTAGGGAAGGAGGGTGGATGTTATGGCAGGCTATCTTCTGGAGTCGGCAACATCGATGATATCTAACGCTATCCTGGCAAGCTCTGGGGCTGCTTCCGTAAATATTCTGAAATTGGCTGGCTCGGAGAGACCCGCATCTTGTTTTAAAGCCTCACCACAACTTTTCCGAATAACCGCCGATCAACGATAAGAGCCAAGGGTGATGGGGACTTGGTAGATTTTAAGGATGGGCTGCCATCTGGAGCGGGGGTTGGATGATGTCAGGGGACGATCATGATTGACTTGAAAGCGATTGCGACTCAACTCAAAAGCCCACTGGCGCGCGATCGCCTTCAGGCACTCAATCAACTTAAAACCGTGCCCGCCGAGGCCGCTGTGCCGCTTGTTAAGACGGTACTGCGCGACCCGCACGTGCCAGTTCGGTCCTTGGCCATCATGACCCTGGCCCAAAATCCCTCGCCGGATTCCTACGAGATCTTGCGGGCACTCATGGAACAGGACGAGGACTACAGCACCCGTGCTGAAGCTGCCGCTGCTCTGGGCACCTTGGCCGACCCCCGTGCCTTTCAACCTTTAGTCCGCGCTTTTTTAGAAGATGAAAGCTGGCTGGTTCAGTACAGTGCGGTTGTTTCCCTGGGAAACCTGAAGCAAATTCAGGCCCAAGACACCCTACGTCAGGCTTTGGACTGTCCTGAACCCATGATTCAAATGGCGGTGATCGCCGCATTGGGAGAGATTGGAGACCTGGGTGCGGTCGAACGTCTCCTAGAATTTGCTGCTGCTGAGGATTGGCTCATTCGCGAACGATTGGCCTACGCCCTGGGTACCCTCCCGACGCCCAAGAGTCAGGCAGCCCTACGCTATCTCCAGAAAGATAGTCATCGTCAGGTGGCCCAGACTGCTGCGTACGCCCTAAGCCAGTACCCACCAGAGTGACTGCCCCTCTCCTATTGGTGACCCCGCCCCAGCGCCAGATTAAGGGGAATTGGCAATGGGATAGGGATTGTTGCGCCGATGCGGGTCAGCTCAGGCAAGACTTTAAGGCGTCCGATGCTTCATTCGGGCAATGATCGACCCATACTAGGGACAAGCCGCAGCCAGTGTTTCCATGCCCATCAATCAGTCCAATAGCTTTGTTGATCAGCCTCAGCTCATTGTGCAAGGCAAGAATGGTGTTCAAACCGTTCAGCTCAGAGAACAAAAATGCTGGTCCTTGGGGCGATCGCCCCAAAATCTGATCCACCTTGCCGATCGCTTTGCCTCCCGGTTCCATGCCAAGCTGGAAGTCTTAGAGGAGCGCCACTGGTACTACTTCGACCTCAACAGTCGCAATGGCTCTTTGCTAAACGGCCAGCCCATCCATGAGCCTGCACTGCTTAAACATGGCGATCGCATCGTTGTTGGGCATTACAATCTCACCTTTCGGCACAACTTCATCACCCTGCACGCTCTGGCGGCGGTAGATACCACCCCCCGCGTGTTGATGCTGCAACTGTCGGCAACCCAAGGCAAAATCTGGCAGGAAATTTTTCTCTCTCAGGGCATAGACACAGCTTGGGAAGTTCCCGGAACAGATCTACAACAGGTTCTGAATTTAAGCAGTGCCACGCAGCAGCTGCCCCAGGTTTTACTCTTAGACATCCAGGCTTATAGCAGTAACCTAGCCGAATTTTGTCAGTGGTGTCGTGCCCACCATCCGGCTCTGAAATTGCTGCTCACAGACTCTAAAGGCAGCCGCATTGCACCCCAAAATCAGGCTCAGGCCCAAGCTTGGGGCTGCGTAAATTTGCTGCCTGCTTTTCCGCCCCAAGATTTACTGAACCAGTCGGTGCAGATTGTGGATCAGGTCACAGTGCTCCTGCAATCTTTCAAGGGCGTTCCCTTGCAACGACCCGAGTTACTGGATACGCTGTGGCGTCTCCAGCGTCTGTTCAATGAGGGAGTGGCCCAGCTCCACAGTGTGACTCACCAGGATATTGATGACCAGGAAGACCCGACCTCACTGAACCTCAAGGCTGACCCCAGCGCAAAGGTTTGACCTGCTGCATCAATCACCTGAGCAATTTGGATGAGGGCTGTTCTGTGCCAAGCCTTGTACCCCCAGAGAGAGGGGAAAACTTCTGCCATTAAACCGAACGATAGATGCAGCGCCAGCCCCATTTCTGGATCCTAGAATATGAAAAGGAGCGCCATCAGTTTGGGTGCTGTGCAACTGGGCAAAGGTTGCCATCGGCCAGACTGTAAGGTGCATCGGGAGAGTTTGATGATGAAAAGATTTGCAGTTGCCAGGACGTTGCTTCTGATCGCTAGCGGTGCATCACTGCTGGTCGGCACGCGCAACTTGAGTCCAGCACGGGCAGCGGATATTGAAGTTGAGGGGCCAACGGTAACCTGTCAAGAAACGGTTGACACCACCGCCGATGCCCCCAATGTTGAGGTCTCGGTTCCTAACCCCAGCAAGATTGTCCCGGATGTTGGCAAGCTTTTGCGAGAAGGGGTTGGCGTACCCGCACCGAACGCGAAACCCCCGGTCGTCGAAGTGCCAGAGGTGGGTGCCGCCGCGCCAGCACAATCCTGTCAGTCGGCCACCGATGCCGAACCCAACGGTGACTAATGCGATCGCCCTGTTCATGAATGCTGGGCCGGTTGGGGTTGCGGTGATGTTGGCTGGCCTGTTGACGGCGAGCGATCGCCCCGCTGTGATCACAGCAGCCCAGTCCATCGGTAATCCAGCGATCGCCCAGTTCCCGCGCAACAATCACGCAGATGCCTTTGCCCGCAGCGTCTGGGACTTGCACCTGCACCAGGGGCAAATCTACGTGGGCACCGGAGACTGGACTCGGAATCGCGGGCCGATCACGGTGTATCAATTCACGCCGCAACCCCAGGGGGCAATCGCGTTTACCTCGGCCTACACCGTTGCTGGCGAAGCCGTCGAGCGACTGGTGTCCTTTGGGGATGCGCTGGTGATCCCAGACATTGACCCGCAGGAGGCTTGGACTTGGGGCAATCTTTATGTCCAGGAAAATCAGACCTGGGTGAAGCGGCGCACCATTCCCCAGGCAGTACATGTCTTTGATGCCGCTCTGTTTCGAGAGCAGTGGTACGTGGCAACCGCCATCACCGGGCAATCTAAGCAGTCCAAGACGCGGGGGGCGTTATTTGAGTCGGGGGATTCCGGCCAGACCTGGCGGGCCATTCCGGGAGACTACGCCCAGGCAACGCGGCTGTATGGAGCAGTGCCGACGACGGCAGGGCTGGTGCTCTTTGACAATCGACCCGAACGCCAGGTTTATCTGTTCAATGGCGAAACGGTGCGTACGGTGTCCCTAAATGCAGTGCCCGGAGGTGCCCCAGGTTGGCAGGTGGCAAAACTCACGCCTTTTAAGGGTGGCGCACTTTATTTGCAGCCTTTTGGCTATGCCGAAGCCCTGACCCGCGATCGCGCCGATGACGCCCTGGTTTACCCGTCCGCACTGTTCTGGCTGGAGAATCTCCAGACGGGGGCGCGGCAGGTTGGCCCTTTCGGTCAAAAGAAGGTGACCGATCTGATTGTGCGAGGCGATCGCTGCTATGTGTTGTCCTTTGAGGTCAAGGGTGAGCGCTTTCTGGGAGAGATTTACAGCAGCACTGACCTCAAAAACTGGCAGCCCATTGCCGCCGTAGACTTTCCGGCTATTCCCACAGCCTTAGAACGCACGGATGACGGGACGTTTTATGTGGGGTTGGGCGCGACTTTTTATTCAGACTCCCCCACCCGCCAGCAGTCGGGCAGCCTCTGGCGACTCAGTCCGTGAGAATTTCTCGGTGGCGTCCGGGGAATTTGGCCTCAAAGGGTTGGGCGATCGCCAGATTCGCCAGATTCACGGGCAGCGGGTCGCTGTACCAGTCCAGAGATGGTGGCTACGCCAAAGGCAATCAGCAGGGCTGTCCCTAACACCATATAGCTCTTATCCTTCTTGAGAATTTCCGCACCGATGGCGACAGCTGGCGAGTGGGCAATGGGGATACTGACCAGCAGCGCACCCCCAAAGCTTTTCCAGCTGGTTTTGGTGAGGCCCACGCCGTAGCTCACAAAGTCAAAGAACCCCGTCAGCATGAAGGCTGTCAGCAAAAAAAAGTTTTGCTCTAGATGACGTTCCCCAAGCCGCTCCACCCGAGCCATGAACTTTGGCCCAATCAGCTGCGTCACAAAGGTTTTGCCGTAGCGGCGAGACAGGAAAAAACAAATCGCGCAGGAGACAAAACCTGCCGATAATATAACCAGCAATCCCTGCCACAGCCCGAAGGAAAGCCCTGCCAGCAGTGAAAAAGGGGTACCTGGAATCGCAGGGATGACAATGCTAATCAGCCGCAGCAAAAACACCATCAGCGGCGCCCAGATGCCCAGAGTACGCACCTTCTCCCGCAGGGTTTCAACATCAAATCCATACTGACTCACGAGCCAGATGGCAGCCGCTACCGCTACCACAACCGCTCCGAAAATCAGACCTTTTCTAAGACTTCGAGCCATAGGAAATACTCACTTGCCCTTGGTATTTATCCGTTTGATGCGCTGAAGCCTGGGTTACCCTCCGCATCAGCGCGAGTGTTCTGCTCACAATCGCTCCCCCTCCTGGCCAATGGTCAAGACCGCTGCTGTCCTTCAGTTAAAGGTCACGACGCTCCGAATCGACTCGCCCCGGTGCATGAGGTCAAAGGCTTCATTGATATCGGCCAGGGGCATTTGATGGGTAACCAAGGAGTCGATGTCAATTTTGCCGTCCATGTACCAGTCCACAATCTTAGGAACGTCCGTTCGGCCCCTGGCACCGCCGAAAGCCGTTCCCTTCCAGACCCGGCCAGTCACCAGTTGAAAGGGGCGAGTACTAATTTCCTGCCCGGCCCCGGCCACACCAATGATAATGCTCTGTCCCCAGCCCTTATGGCAACATTCAAGGGCCTGCCGCATGACCTGGACATTGCCAATGCACTCGAAGCTATAGTCAGCCCCGCCTTTGGTTAGCTCCACTAGATGAGGAACCAGGTCGCCCTCGACCTCTTTCGGGTTCACGAAGTGGGTCATGCCCATTTTTTCGCCCAGGGCACGCTTCTCGGGGTTGAGGTCAACCCCCACGATCCTATTCGCCCCCACCATCCGGGCTGCCTGAATCACGTTCAGACCAATTCCCCCTAAGCCAAACACCACGACGTTAGCCCCCGGCTCAACTTTGGCGGTGTTGATGACGGCCCCAATCCCGGTGGTGACGCCACACCCAATCAGACAGACCTTCTCAAAGGGGGCATCTTCGCGGATTTTAGCGAGGGAAATTTCCGGCAGAACGGTGTAGTTGGCGAAGGTGGAGGTGCCCATGTAGTGGTATAGGGGGTTGCCGTTCAGGGAAAAACGGCTGCTGCCGTCCGGCATGACGCCCTGCCCCTGGGTGACGCGGATCGATTGACAGAGGTTGGTTTTACCGCTCAGGCAATATTCACAGCAGCGACATTCTGGAATGTACAGCGGAATCACATGGTCGCCGGGTTTCAGGGATTTGACCTCCGGGCCAACCTCCACCACCACCCCAGCGCCCTCATGGCCCAAGATGGTTGGAAATAGCCCCTCTGGATCGGCTCCAGACAGGGTAAAGGCATCGGTGTGGCAAACCCCGGTGGCCTTGATTTCCACCAGCACTTCTCCGGCCCGCGGGCCTTCGAGCTGCACGGTTTCGATGGTCAAGGGTTGGCCTGCGGCCTGGGCGATCGCTGCCGTTACATCCACTGAAATACCTCCGGGGCTGACTGAGTTGTGGGTGTGCCTGTATCGTGCGAGGTGGAGTGGGGCACTGCCTCCATTCAACGGTTAAGACTGGGCCTGAGGCAATGGATTGCCCTCCGGTTTGCCCCGATTTAGCACGGCAAAGCTGAGCGGCGGCAAGCAACTTCTGCATCATAATCAATCGCCCCTATTCCACCATTCCAACGGAGTTTGTGCCGCTGGCGAGACTAATAGGCACCTCGAAAGATTGATTTCAGCCTTGCCTGAGAAGACTACAACCCTTGAACTCTCGTCGAGCATTCTCAATAGTGGCGCTAAATTCTCAATAAAGATGAACAATATAGAGGTGCCATAATAATGTTGATAATATTAGCAGTTCTAAGCTACACAAATTTAGAAATCGATCCATTCTTTGTAACTATTACCAGCAGCTAGCAGTTCTTTATAGTCTTGTTGAATAATCGACCAATCACCATAACCCGGATTTCTCACCAGGGCAGACAGAGAGGGTCAGAATTGCGCCAGCTTGT
>CAZXWR010000177.1:0-8227 GCA_964644325.1 uncultured bacterium | reverse complement strand
AGCCGTGTGAAATTCTGGGAATGACACACAGGCTTTAACAAAAACGGCAGGACTACTGTCCTGCCGCTGAACTTTCTCATTAGAGTTAAAAAAAGTTGAAACTGACTGCCGCTGAGGGCGCAATCAAGGGTGGGGTGACTACATCATGCCCATGCCGCCCATGCCACCCATGCCGCCCATGCCACCCATGCCGCCCATGCCGCCCATATCGGGAGCAGCGGGAGCCGCTTTTTCAGGCTTGTCAACGACAATAACTTCGGTGGTGAGCACCAGACCGGCAATGGAGCCTGCGTTCTGTAGCCCAGAGCGAACGACTTTGGCCGGGTCGATAATACCAGCCGCAATCATATCGCCATAGGTATCTTCTAGGGCGTTGTAGCCGATGGTTGCATCGGATTCCCGGACTTTTTCAACAACAACAGAACCTTCAACGCCAGCATTATCAGCGATCTGGCGCAGCGGCGCTTCTAGTGCCTGCTTAACGATGTTGGCTCCCAAAGCTTCTTCCCCACTCAGTGAGGCTTGAATGGCCTCTACTTTTTTGGTGAGGTGAATGAGGGTGGTACCGCCCCCCGGCACGATGCCTTCGGCAACCGCAGCCTTGGTGGCGTTCAGGGCATCTTCAAAGCGCAGCTTGCGGTCTTTGAGTTCTGTCTCGGTGGCAGCCCCAATTTTAATCACGGCCACACCGCCCGCTAGCTTGGCAATCCGCTCCTGGAGCTTTTCTTTGTCGTAGTCGGAATCGGTCTCTTCAAGCTGACGACGCAGTTGCTGCACCCGTTGTTCAACGTCGGATTGGTTACCATCGCTGGAGATAATGGTGGTGTTGTCTTTGGTGATGATGACCTTCTGAGCGGTGCCCAGATTCTCCAGTTCGACTTTGTCGAGGGAGAGGCCCACTTCTTCCGAAATGACCTGGCCACCCGTGAGGACAGAGATGTCTTGGAGCATGGCCTTACGCCGCTCACCAAATCCTGGAGACTTGATAGCCACCACGTTTAAGACCCCCCGTAGCTTGTTGACCACTAGGGTCGCCAGGGCTTCGCCTTCAATGTCTTCGGCGATAATCAGCAGGGGTTGTCCTGCCCGAGCTACTTTTTCGAGGGTGGAGACCAAATCCTGGATGCTGCTCACTTTCTTATCGACGATCAGCAGACGGGCATTTTCCAGTTCTGCTACCATGCGCTCGGCATCCGTGACAAAGTAAGGCGAGATGTAGCCCCGGTCAAGCTGCATCCCTTCTACAAGATCCATCTCGGTGGCTAATGACTTGGATTCTTCGACGGTGATCACACCATCCCGGCCGACTTTGTCCATGGCTTCGGCAATCATTTGGCCGACAGTCTCATCATTTCCGGCAGAAATCGCCGCCACCTGGGCGATCGCATCGCCTTCAACGGGCTTGGACATTGCTTCGATTTCCAGGACGAGGGCATCAATTGTTTTATCGATGCCGCGCCGCAGGGCAACCGGGTTGGCCCCAGCAGCCACGTTCTTCATCCCTTCACGAATCAGGGCTTGGGCCAGAACGGTTGCGGTGGTGGTGCCATCCCCAGCCACATCATTGGTTTTGGAGGCCACTTCGCGCATGAGCTGCGCACCAGCATTCTCGAAGGGATCTTCTAATTCCACCTCTTTGGCGATGGTGACCCCGTCATTCACAATGTGGGGCGCACCGAATTTTTTTTCGAGCACTACGTTACGACCCTTGGGGCCAAGGGTAATTCGCACGGCATCTGCCAGTGCATTGACGCCGCGTTCTAAAGAGCGACGAGATTCTTCATCAAAGACAAGCAGTTTGGCCATTCTTAGCTTTCCTTTTGACAGGCTTCCTGGAGTTTCCAGCGCATTGCAGACGATTAACGATTGCTCAGTTTTAGCACTCTCTGAGATGGAGTGCTAAAACTGAACTCGCTCATTGTATCCCCTCTTGTTCCGGAAAATGGGTGACCCCAATGCCCAAATAACCGAACCCCGATTTGTAAAATTTGGGCACAAGTTTCTGAAAATGACGTCGGGAGAGGTACTTTCAATGGCAAGGTTAGGGTGCCGATCTGGGTTCAGTTCGGGCAGTCTGGGCCAAATTTGGCATGTTTATTTGCCAGAGAATCATGCAGTTTTTTGTGGGATGGGTTGAGTATGCAGCCGCAAGACCGGACAAAAATAGGATTAGGCCTCTGTCTGCTGGCCAGCGGATTGTGGGGGGGGATGCCCTTGGGCGCACTGGCTCGACCCTTAGGGCCAGAGGGACGCGGATCTTCGCTCGGTTCATCTGCGGTGGCTGACAATCGGCGATCGCCCCAGAGTTGGCGGCAGTCCCAGTGGCAGTCCCAAGCTGGCAGTGGGTTTGATGACCCTGCGGTTAGCGGTACGGTCTTGCGGTTTGAGTCCGATCGCGAGAGTCCCACGCCGCTTCAGTTTGAGATTCCGGTGAATGGGGCGATCGCCATTCCCCCCAGTCGCACCACCGTACTCGATGCAGCGGCCTTTGGCCCCATTCAGCTCCAGTCCCAGAGGGCGAGTATTGCTGGATTCGGTCGTTCTGATCGATACGAATGGACGGTAGAGCCTGAATCTCAGCTGTACTTGAGCCGCAGTGGCTATCAGGCGATGGCGGCTCGTTATCAATACCAGCAGCCTGGTGGCGTCACTCGCTACGATTTGCGGCTCTTTTGCCAAACGACCGACCTAACGCAGCCCAATGCCGTGGCTTGTGCTTTAAATGGCAATGGGCCATTATTCCGGGGGGATATCGCCGCAACGGGGCAATTGACCTTGGCGGAACGGAGTGCTCCGCTATACGACGACCCTGAGGTATCAGAGATGGCTCTGCCGAGGATCGAAGGGGTTGACCTGCGCTCGGTACGGGTGTTGGCGGCGGAGACGGCTGCAAATCCTGCCTTAGAAGCAGCCATTCTTGAGGTCTATCCCGACGCTGTTACCCGTGGCAATGGTGCTCCAACCCGCTATCAGTACAACCGGGTTGATTTGAATGATGATGGCCGCGCCGAGACGCTGGTGTATCTCTCAGGGCCAACGGCCTGCGGCACCGGGGGCTGTACGGCCTTGATTTTAGAATCGGAGGGTGACCGCTATCGACTGGTGACGCAGCTGTCGCTGGTGCGACCCCCTGTGATTGTCAGCGAGGACAAAACCTGGGGCTGGCGAAATTTGATCCTGTATGTGTCTGGGGGAGGAGCTAGGCCCAGCTATCGGCTGCTCCGCTTTAATGGTTCAACGTACCCCAGCAACCCCTCAATACAGCCTGAACTCCCCATCCCTAGTACGGTCAGGGGGACTGCTTACCTAGGCGATCGCCCAGGCGGAGACAGATCCATTGGCGATCGCCCCAACCGTCGTGGCCCCCAAGGTCGGGCGGTGCGTCAGGCCTATCGTCGGGGCTATGAACTGGGTGTCCTGGATGCGAACCAAAAACTAGGAGCTGACTATCGGCGGCACCGCACAGAATTTACCGCCGAAACCGAAACGGAATTTCAGCGCGGCTATGACAACGGCTACCGGAACCTAGCCGACCCACAGTCCCCCACCGATCCCACCGACCCGAATGCCAGCGCCAATGACTATCCGGGCAAAGGAACGCTCTACCGCTATCCCTCGACGGCTCAGGCTACGGAACAGCGCTTTGAGCTGACCCAGCTGCGTCTGGTTCCTGGCCCCAACAATACAGGTCGCCTGACCTTCCGGAACGCAACCAATAACAGCCTTACCACCTTTGAGGGGACGCTGGCTGCTGAGACTTCAGGCCAGACCCTAACCCTGCGGGCGGTGGATGGGGTTCCTGCCCAGGGGGTGCTGTTTATTGGAGAAGATGGCCTGGTACGCACCCGATCGCCCATTTTTGTGGGGGTGAATGACCAGGAAATTTCGGTCTATTTCCGACCTGAGCGTTAAAGACAGGCGTCTGTCTTAGCTAGCCCATTGCCAAGGCGTTGTTTCCGTTTTGAGCGTTAGATTGGTGATTGATCTAACGCTCAAAACGGGCATCTTTAGGGCACTTGCCAAATGCGATCGTGGTAGTCTGCCTCGTTGTCCAGGCTATGGGTGCCGTGATCATGTCCATGGGCCTGACCATGAATCTGATCGTGATCATGTCCATGATGGTGTCCATGGTCGTGAGAGTGGGGCTGGGGAGCTTGTCCCTTGAGGGCGCTGAGGCGGAACTTACAAAGTTCGCAGTTCATCTGGACTTGGCCGAGCTGGGTTTCAATTTCCCGTTCCCGAATCAGGTTAAACAGTTCGGGATGCAGGCCAATTTCAGGCAGGCAGGTAATTGTGGTCTCGGGATGGTTGGCTTGCTCTTGGGCAGCAATGGCGAAGATTTTTTCCATCAGCACCCCGGTAAACAAGAAGTGGGGCAGCACAATGATGCGCTTGGGCTGATAGAGGCGGGCGCGGCGCAACCCTTCTTCGAGCCGCGGATGGGTGATGCCAATAAAGCAGACTTCCGCCGTCTGGTAATTGCTGCCTTCCCAGAGCATCCGGGCCAGCTTAAAGACGTCGCTGTTGGCATCGGGGTCACTGGCTCCGCGCCCCACGACGAGCAGAACCGTTTCAGATCTGGGAATACCTTGGGGGTTATGGGTCGGTGTGTCGAGCTGGGCTAAACGCGATCGCCACAGATCGAGAATGCCGGGGGCAATGCCAAAGTGTCGCCCATAGTGATAGGTGATTTGGGGATGGCGCTGTCGGGCAATATCCAGCTCATTGGTGACGTCAAACTTGTTGTGCCGAGCCGCAAACAGCAGCACTGGCAACGCCGACAAATCACGATAGCCCTCGTCCACACAGCGATCGACCACTTCTTGAATAGAAGGCCCGGTGAGTTCTAAAAAGCAGGGAAACACAGGTCTGGTGGGGTCAAGCTGGTGATAGCGTTCGGCGAACTCTAGAAAGCACTGCCGTCCCTGTTCATTGCGGGTGCCGTGACCAATCATCAGGAGGGGGCGTTGGATGGGCAGCGGCGGCAGGGAAACCAGCGCCTCAGTCGTCAAAGATTCTGGCCTGACCACAAGGTCAGACGGCGATAAACTCAGCATTAATTCTTAAACTCCTTTCCTGTGCATCGCAGGGGACGATCTAGGGCAAACCGGGATCGTCCATTAGAGTGAAATACAACAGCACAGGCATTCTGGCTTCCGATCAGGTGGATGTAACCCCATCGGTACACAGCTGCGGCACAGCACCAGCCTTCTGAGTCGCCTGAGTTTCCGCAGGGAAACCTCGGCCTCAGTCACTGAATTTTCCCTGAGCCATTGGGCTTCACGTGAACCACGAGAAATGACAGACCTGGGCACGGCGATCGCCAAGTGCTGAGTCTGCATCTGCCGCTCCGCTATCTTAGCTGATTTAGTGGGCTGATTTAGTGGCGGCAACCCCGATGCTTAAAGCGTTGCAGCACATTCAACTTGCTTTGAAGCTTGACAAGGCGGCTAATCGCTTTTTAGCGGAGGTCGCGGTGGGTAAAGGGTTTAGCCTCACCACCGCTGTAGGTTGCGACGATATGCCCCTGTCCCTGAAGCTGATACTTATAGGTGACCAGACCCTCTAGCCCGACGGGGCCACGAGGCGGGAGGTGCTGGGTGCTAATGCCCACTTCCGCGCCAAACCCATAGCGAAAGCCATCTGCAAACCGGGTCGAGCAGTTGTGAAAGACGCCTGCGGCATTCACCCGAGCCAAGAAGGTGGCAGCGGCGGCATCCGCCTCGGTAATAATGCTGTCGGTATGGCCAGAACCAAAGGTATTGATGTGGGCGATCGCGGTTTCCAAGCTGTCTACTACCCGGATGGACAGGGTGAGATCCCCATATTCTGTCGCCCAGTCGGTTTCTGTGGCGGGCGCCATCTCGACAATGGCCCGCGTGGCCGCATCCCCTCGCAGGGTGACCCCCTTGGCCTGGAGCGATCGCACGACCTCCGGCAAAACGGCAGGGGCAATGGCCTGATGCACGAGTAGCGTCTCAATCGCATTGCAGGCGGCTGGATACTGAGTTTTAGCATCCACCACGATGGGCACCGCCTTCGACAGATCCGCCGCTTGATCAATGTAGAGGTGGCAGATCCCTTCTGCATGCCCTAGAACTGGGATCTGCGTGTTTTCCTGCACAAACCGGACAAAGGCATTGGAGCCGCGCGGAATAATCAGGTTAACGTACTGTTCCAGCTGCAAAAGTTCCAGGATTTCAGCGCGGCTGGTGAGCAGAGCCACCAGATTGGGATCGAGACCCGCTGCGGCCAGTCCCGTATGAATCGCCTGCACTAGTGCCTGACAGGAATGCAGGGCTTCTTGGCCCCCCTTGAGCAACACCCCGTTGCCCGACTTCAGGGCGAGGGCTGTAATTTGCATGACGGCATCGGGGCGGGCTTCAAAAATTACCCCCAGGACCCCCAGGGGACAGGTGACGCGCTTCAGAACCAGCCCTGTATCCAGTTCCCGGTGGAGCTGGATCTGACCCACCGGGTCGGTCAAGGTGGCCACGCTCCGCACCCCGGCGATCGCCCCTTGGAGCTTGACAGTATCCAGCTTCAGTCTGGCGTAGAGGGCACTGGCGAGGTGATTGGCCTCGGCTTGTTCGCAGTCCCGGGCGTTGGCCGCCAAAATTGTGTCACTGGCCTGTTCTAAAGCCTGGGCAACCGCTTCGAGGGCTTGATTTTTCTGGGGGGTGTCGGCGGTGGCAAATCCCTGGGCGGCCTGATAGGTGCGTTCTGCCTGGGCGGCTAAACCCGTTGTCATGGTGTTCATGTGATTTAGTATTCTTCCCGTTCGTACTCCGCAACCTTTTGGCGCTCCGGCAGGTTGAGGGGCTGGGGTTCGTAGGCTTCTTCTTCCGGTTCATCGACCCAGGCATCCTGCTTAAGATCGTCCTGCCACGCTTCTACGGGCTGATTTTCGGCAGGGGCATAGCTGCGCTCCTGGGGAGCCGATTCCGCCTGCCACTGTTCATCGGCCCAGGCTTCTTGGGCGGGAGCCGCAGAGCGAGACAGGGGTGGCGCTGCGGTACGCAGCCCTGAACCCAGCTGGTTGCTCGTGGGGGTGCGTTTGGGAATATAGTCTTCCTCTTCGTCTTCCCAGGGTGGAATGCCCAATCCCAGACGTTCTAGGAGGCCGACCGTTAACTGATTGAGGCGATCCTCTGCACCTTCAAACACCACTAGGCGTTCTGGCCCGACGCTCACCACTTCTTCCACCGAGAGTTCATAGGTGCTAATCACCTGGGCGGGAATCAGGGGCAGACCAATGGAGGCAATCACCAGAGACTTCATTTCTCCGGTTACGGTGTCAAACTTAAAGCCGCGCACCTTGCCGATGAGTTCCCCGGTTTCGGTCATCACTTCATGATTAATCAGGGTGCTGTCGTTGAGAATATCGACTTGGTCAATGGCACTCTCGTCATCCACCAGGATGACATCCCCAATCTGGCGGACGCTGCCCAGACTCATGTAGCGCTGGTCGCCAGTTACCAGGGTGCTGCGTAGACCCAAGACCACCACTTCTCGCTGATCCATATCCACCCAAAGCTGATTCACAACGCCCAGCTTTTTGCCTGTATTGCGGGTTATGACTTGGGTTCCTATTAAATCGGAACGCTGCTGAATTTGCTCGGATGTGGCCATGTCTGCTTCCTGACGCGATCGCGGGTCAACGGTGGAGGTACCTGGCGGAGAAAACGCTGCCCGAGGGTCATGGATTTCTGCGCTTCATATTTTAAGTATCCTGTTGATACTACTTTAGCAAGTCCGGTTATCCGTCTTTGGGGTTTCCCACGCAGGCCCCTTGGCGATAGGGAAGGTTGCCCATCCTGCCTAGGCGTGCTTACCTCGTGGTTGTTGTCCCATTTGTGCCGGGAGAGGAACATGGTAGGGTATGGGGTGAACCATTGTCTGGGTAACGTTTTGAGCGCCACTCCAACTGAATTCGGCCCGATTCAATCGCGGGGACATCTGCTCACGGAACAGGTGAATCCCAACAGTCAAAATCTAGATCAGCTCTCACCCCTGGAACTGGTGGATCTGTTCAATAAGGAAGATGAGACGGTGCTGGCGGCGATCGCGGGGGCCAGGGAGTCCTTGGCGATCGCCCTGGAAAAAACGGCGGCGGCTTTGCGCGATGGCGGGCGGTTGTTTTATGTGGGGGCGGGCACCAGTGGGCGGCTGGGGGTCTTGGATGCCTCAGAATGTCCGCCGACCTTTTGCACGCCACCGGAGCTGG
>CAZXWR010000176.1:0-8267 GCA_964644325.1 uncultured bacterium | reverse complement strand
GGGGCCTGGTTACTGGTATGAGCGCGACTATTGGAGCCGCCGCGGCTTTGTTTGGGACGATGTGCTAGTCAGCCTGTTGCCCCGACTGATCAGTGGTCTCTTTCAAGGCTCCTTTGGTTCGTCGTACTCCCCATTCCGGCCAGCCAGTACCCTCTACGATCGGGCACCTCAGGTGCTCTCTTACAATGGCCTGACTCAATCAGCCTGCGAACCGGGCAATATTGTCATCCTGTTGCCCAACAGACGGGTCATGTGTGCCATTCCAACGGAGTCATTGGTGCCCGGTACCTATAGCTTCGAAGGTTCTGACTATGATTTAATCCCAGCAGACATTCAGTACCTGTAGCGCGCCTTGACCCACGCTAGACATGCCTCGCGGGGGTCAGGTGACCTTTTCTCAAGGCCAGTCACTGATCAGAGTTGATCAGGTGACTGGCCTTGTCGCTTGGGGGGTGAACTAACGCCCAGCGCTGAGGAATCCTTTTGCATGAGCAAGCCGCCCAGACCTTGCATCAAGGCTATATTTCTAGCGCATATCGTATCCGAAGAGGTTGGGATCGATCTCTGTCAGCTTCAGATCGGCTAGGCCATACTCAGCCCAGCGCCGATCCACCATCGCTGCGGTATCGGGGTCAGACTCTAACGGCGGACTCCACTCGCGATCGCTCTCGGGGTAAATCTTGGTCGTCGCATCGATGCCCATTTTGCTGCCCAGTCCAGGGCGTTCGGTGGCGAAGTCCAGAGAGTCAAAGGGATGATCTGGCAAGATAAACACGTCTCGCACCGGGTCAACCTTGGAGGTAATGGCCCAGACCACGGCCCTTGGATCGCGAATATTAATGGTTTTGTCCACCACGATCACGAACTTGGTATAGGTGAACTGGGGCAAGGCGCTCCAAAAGGCTAGAGCCGCCCGCCGCGCCTGACCCGGATAAGCCTTATCGATGGACAGCACCGCTGCCTTATAGCTGAGGGCTTCCATCGGCAGGAAGAAGTCCATAATTTCTGGCACCTGCTGCCGGAGGATGGGCGTGTATATGCGGTTGAGGGCGATCGCCATCATGGCATCTTCTTTGGGCGGTCGGCCACTGAAAGCGGTCAGATAGATGGGATTTTTGCGGTGGGTCAAGCATTGGAAGCGAATCAGGGGTGCCTGTTCATTCACGCCGCCGTAAAAGCCCATATGGTCACCCGCAGGGCCATCAATGCCAATTTCACCGGGGGTAATTGTCCCTTCGAGGATCATCTCAGCGTCGGCGGGCACTTCGAGATCGACCGTTTTACACTTGGCCAAATGGATGCCCTTGCCACTGTAGAGGCCCGCAAACAGCCACTCCGATAGGTCAATGGGTAGGGGCGTGGCCGCTGCCATAATGACCAACGGATCTACCCCAAGGGCGATCGCCACCTCTAGGTTCTCGCCACGCTCTGCGGCTTTACGCAAGTGCCGGGTGGCTCCCCGCACCGAGAGCCACTGCACCGTCATCGTGTTTTTAGACTGGATCTGGAGGCGGTAGACCCCCACATTCGGAATTTGCGATTCCGGGTCTTTCGTAATCATCAGGCCCAGGGTAATCACGGGCGCAGCGTCGCCTGGGTAAACCCGCAGCATCGGAATTTGGTTGAGATCCAAATCATCGCCTTTGACCACAACCTGGTGACAAGGCGGCAGTAAATCGCGGCTGGGCTTGGCCTTAACAACATCGAAAAGCACCTTGCCGAAGTCAATTGCCTGGGAGATTTTCTTGGGGGGTTTGGGCTGGTAAAGCAGCGCCAGCTTTTGCCCCAGAGCCTCTAAGTCTTCGGGCTGCTCCACATTCATCGACCAGCAGACCCGTTCCACCGTGCCCATCAGATTCACGGCCACTGGCATATCAGAGCCTTTCACATTTTCAAACAGTAGCGCTGGCCCCCCGGTTTGGAGCATTCGGTTGGCAATCTCCGCAATTTCTAGCTCTGGATCGACCAGGGTTGAAATGCGGCGCAACTGTTGACGTTCTTCCAGGAGCTTAATGAAGCCCCGCAGGTCTCTGGCCATATGTCTAAAACGGTTGAGGACTTCCCTATCTCTGATCATTATGAACGGGATTGCCAGACTTGGGCTGAGCCAATCTGGGGCTTGCCCTAGTACTCAAGGCTGAAGGCATCTGTGAGATAGGTGTGCAGCACCAGTGGCTGCCCACTCAGGGTGATTGGTTGCCCCATTTGAATCTTGAGTGATTGGGTTGAGGGATGAGGTTGCCTGGATGTGGGCTGTGCAGCAACTAGGGCAATGTCAAAGCGACAGGGTAGCTCGGCGAGGTGGGGGTGGGCGCTCAAAAAAAGCTGGGCGGTCTTCCAGAGCTTTTTTTGTTTGGTGGGGGTGATAGCAGTCAAGCCCTGTTCGTCCCAGCTACCACTGCTCCGAGTCTTAACTTCTACGAAGGCGATACAAGCTGAGCCGTGAGCGGTAGTCTTGGGCCTCAGCGCCACAATGTCCAGCTCTCCCCAGCGGGAGATCCAATGCTGGGCTAGAATTTTCCAGCCCTGTTGATGCAGCCACTCTGCCACCAGTTGCTCACCCCCTTGGCCGATTTTGGCGGCTCGGCTTTTAGCATTGGCATCCTGAGACATAGGGGTGATGATGGCGGGTCAGAATAGGGCACCTGAACATGACACGACGCTGATCGCCTGAAGAATCCTGTTTGCAACTCTCTTTGCTTTCAAGCGAGATGCCTATCTGACTCAAGGCGACTGAGATAAAGACTGAGAGGGTGGCGCTAGCGATCAGTTGAGTCCAGTGATATGGCGCATAATGGTATCGAGTTTAGAATCCATGGAACTGAGCCGTTGATGAATGGTATCCAGGCGTTGGTCTACATGGGACTCTAGGACATTGAATGCTTCACCGATCCAACCTTCAGGGTCAACGATACGGTCAATTTCCTGAAAGTTAGATTCGAGCTTGGTGATCCGGCGTTCGAGCGCAGCAAACCGAAGATGCCAGTCTAGCGGGTTTTGTGGATCAGGACTTGTCATCTTTTCAAATCAAGTGTCACTAGTTGATCAGGGATCGGTTGGCTCTTCAAGGATCATCATTAGTTTTAATCCCTGCAAGGGTTTGAAACCTTGCGGCTCTTGGTGATCGCCCTATCTACAACTTTAGCGTTTCCATCCCTGAAAGGGGTTAGCGAGTTTTGGTGCCAACTGCCAGAAATGCTGACAGGATAGAACTTTCAAGGTCCATCTGCGCAACCGCCCATGAAATATAGCCCAATTCATGGCCTGGATCAGCCTTTCCCCATCGCGGGAATCGAACGTGTGTCCATGAAAAAAACGGATTTGTTGATTCGCAACATCCATGCCATCGCGCCCAACATCGCCACAATGCTGCGATCGCCTGCAATCATCAGCGCCGGAATTGCTCAAGCATCCGCCGTCCACATGGTTGGATTCTGTGCAGTCGAACATTAGACTATCGAAAGGGCTTTATTGAAATATAGCTGCTGTGACGAGCCAAACTCGTGCGCGAAGCACAAAGGTCATCCACACACATGCAAATTTTGTTTGTTTCGGCAGAAGCTGCCCCCATTGCCAAAGTGGGCGGTATGGGAGATGTGGTTGGGTCGCTACCCACCTTCCTACGTCGGATGGGTCATGATGTTCGCATTTTTCTACCTTACTACGGCTTCTTGCCGGATAAAATGACCATCCCCAAAGAGCCAATTTGGACTGGGGCCGCGATGTTTCAGCACTTTGCGGTTTATGAAGCTGAACTGCCGGGTACCGACATTCCCTTGTATTTGATGGGGCATCCGGCCTTTAACCCGCGCCGGGTCTATTTTGGCAAGGATGAAGACTGGCGATTTACCCTATTTGCCAATGCTGCGGCTGAGTTCTGTTGGAATTACTGGAAGCCTCAAATTATCCACTGCCATGATTGGCATACGGGCATGATTCCGGTCTGGATGCACCAGTCTCCCGATATTAGTACGGTCTTTACCATCCATAATCTGGCTTATCAAGGCCCGAGTCGAGAGCGCCTAGAAGAAATGACCTGGTGCCCGTGGTATATGCAGGGGCACAATGTTCTGGCTGCTGCGGTACAGTTTGCCGATCAGGTGAATACCGTCTCGCCGACCTATGCTGCCCAGATCAAAACGCCGGAATATGGGGAAGGGATGGAAGGGCTGTTGTCTTTCATTAGCAATAAGACGACCGGAATCCTGAACGGCATCGATACGGAATGGCATAACCCGACCACCGATAAATATCTGATCTCGACCTATGATGCTGACTCCCTAGAACAGCGATCGCCGAACAAAATTACGCTCCAGGAAGAACTGGGTTTAGAGGTCAATTCTCAGTCTTTTTTAGTGGCGATGGTGTCTCGGTTGGTGGAGCAAAAGGGGCTCGACCTGGTACTGCAAATCATGGATCGGTTTTTGTCCTACACCGACGCGCAGTTTGTGGTTCTGGGGACTGGCGATCGCTACTACGAAACCCAGCTTTGGCAGCTGGCCTCGCGGTTTAAGGGACGCGTTTCGACCCAGCTGTTGTACAGCGAGTCCTTGGGCCGACGACTCTATGCCGGGGCCGATGCCTTTTTGATACCCAGTCGGTTTGAACCCTGCGGCATCAGTCAGCTGATTGCCATGCGCTATGGCTGTGTACCCATCGTGCGTCGAACGGGGGGTTTGGTTGATACGGTGCAGCACCACGAGCCCAACCTGGGTACCGGAACAGGATACTGTTTTGACCGCTATGAACCCCTCGATCTATACACCTGTATGGTCAGAGCTAGTGAAGGATTCCGCTACAAAGAGGCTTGGCGATCGCTACAGCGACGCGGCATGATCCAAGACTTTAGCTGGGACACCTCTGCTGTGGCCTATAACCAGCTGTACAATGCCGCCGTTGGTCTGCCGCCAGACACGCTTCCGGCGACTGAATTTACCAAATCGTGACTCAGAACACAGGTGGGAAAAGGCTATGATGGGACAATGCAAATGTTCAGGAATGGTGATTGAGGAACCTTCGTTCTGATACCCATTCAGCACATGGGTTAACGACTTCTGCGTGTTTCCTGAAGCACAGGTTAGGGCAAATGTTGTGTACAGATCCCACAGCTCAACGTGTGGCTGAAGCGGATCACCCTGTACCTTTATTAACCTACCGTGAGGACTGGATTTTGCCTAACCTTCATTTAATTTTCTATGTCTCATTATGACCATTTACATCGGCAATTTGTCTTACCAAGCCACCGAAGAAGATATTCGGGAAGTCTTTACCGAATACGGCACCGTAAAGCGCGTTGTGATGCCCGTCGACCGAGAAACAGGGCGGATGCGCGGGTTTGCCTTCGTGGAGATGTCTAGCGACGAAAGCGAGGAGAAAGCCATCTCTGAACTAGATGGTGCTGAGTGGATGGGTCGGCAGCTCAAGGTCAATAAGGCGAAGCCGAAGGAAAACAACCGCCGCAGTTTTTGATCGGCGTGGCTGATCCCTGAATTGTTCTCACAGCATGACTCTTGAAGATTGCACCGCAGTAATTGTGGTGCAATCTTTGTATTGCGTCGGCCTGTTTGCAGCTGATTAAGAGATGGGTCATCTCTCAGTCTGGGTCTGGAGGGGGGCAATGCCCGCTAGGTCGAGTATCTCAGGAATTAAATCTTCCCGTCTGACGGCCATCAGGTGAACGCCCTGACATAAATCTTGGGCGAGCTTCACCTGTTCAGCTGCGATCGCCATCCCCTCTCGCAACGGGTTCTCGGCCCGTTCAAGCCGCTCAATAATCCAGTCTGGAATACTGACCCCTGGCACGTTGCGGTTGATAAACCGAGCGTTTTTAGCCGATTTCAGCAAAAAAATGCCTGCTAGGATAGGCTTGCCATGGGGTCGAGCAATTTGCTCCATAAACTTGTCTAGGCGCTCAAAGTCAACAATGAGCTGGCTCTGGAAAAAGGCAGCGCCAGCTTCGATTTTGCGTTCAAATCGGCGCTGCAGTCCAGACCAACTGGCTAACTGCGGGTCAACGGCCGCACCGGGCAACAGGTCGAGGGGGCCGTCAGGGAGGGGTTTGTTGTTGGCATCGGTGCCATTGTTCAGCTGCCGAATGAGCTGTAGCAGCCGCACCGACTCCAGATCGAAGACCGGGCGTGCCTGGGGGGAATCCCCTGCTTTAACAGGATCTCCCGTTAACGCTAAAAGATTGCGGATGCCCAGGGCATGGGCACCCATTAAATCTGCCTGGAGGGCAATGCGATTGCGATCGCGACAGGCCATCTGACAAATTGGTTCAATGCCTTGGCCCTGTAGTATGGCCGCTGCCGCCACCGAAGACATCCGCATCACGGCCCGACTGCCGTCGGTTAAATTGATGCCATGAACGCGGGCTTTTAACGTGAGGGCCTGCTGCACCATGTGCTGAACGGTGCCGCCTTTGGGGGGAGCAACCTCAGCAGTAATCAGAAATTCACCCGCTTGGATCGCTGAGCGCAAGCGATAACCCACTGGTTGTAGCGATGGAGACGTGAGGCCAGACGGCATGAATTCGGGTTCAGATAGACTGATTCAGATCGGTTTAAAGTGCATGCCAGATGTCCCCGTAGGGCTGCACCGTAACATGAGGTAATCCCTATCATAGCGGTCAAGGGCCGCAGACCCGCACTGCTCAACGCCATTCAACGCCATCAACTGGCGATCGCCCTGGGGCAATCTCACCTTCACCCCACTTCCCATGCCATCAGACCGTCCCATCAGACCACTCGGCGCTAGAAACACATGTCCCTCATCACGCCGGGGCAAGGTAGGGGGGAGGGGGCTTAGAATAGTGGCTTAGAATAGCCGAGCGCTGTCTTGACTTGATCCAGGGTGGACTGGGCAACCGTTTCGGCCTGTTCTCGACCCGTCTTTAAAACGGTCTGTACCGCCAGCGGGTCGGCCATCAGCTCATGGTAGCGAGCCTGGATGGGTCGGAGGGCTTCAACAGTCGTCTCCGTCAGTAGAGGCTTGAACTGTCCCCAGCCCATCGCCGCGCATTCCTCGGCAACCACCGCTTTAGATTGATTAGAAAGCAGCATATAAAGCGTCAGTAAATTTTGGCATTCAGGTCGCTCTGGGTCGTCAAAGGCTAGTCCTCGCACCGGATCGGTTTTGCACCGCTTAATTTTCTGGCGAATTTCATCGGGGGAGTCGAGTAGATTAATCCGACTTTGTTCTGATGGGTCTGACTTTGACATTTTTTTAGTGCCGTCAGTCAAACTCATAATCCGCGCCCCCTCGGCGCGAATCAACGGTTCCGGAACCTTGAGGATGGGGTGCTCGGGGGTACCATACTGGAAATTAAACCGGGCAGCAATATCGCGGGTGAGTTCTAAATGCTGCTTTTGGTCTTCCCCCACAGGCACCTGATCAGCCTGATAGAGCAAAATATCAGCGGCCTGGAGTACGGGATAGTCCAGTAACCCAATACTGACATTCTCCCCTTGCTTGAGGGCTTTCTCCTTAAACTGGATCATCCGCTCCAGCCAATTGAGCGGCGTGATGCAGTTCAATAACCAGGCCAGCTCTGCATGGGCTGGAATATGGGACTGAACAAAGATGGTGGTGTGTTCTAGGTCTAGGCCACAGGCCAGATAGAGAGCCGCTAGATTGTATGTGTTGTTGGCAAGCTGTGCCGGATCGTGCGGCACCGTAATGGCATGGAGATCCGCAATAAAGAAAAAGTTGTCGTACTGGCTTTGCTGCTCGACCCAGTTCCGAATGGCTCCGAGGTAGTTTCCCAGATGCAGGCTTCCCGTCGGTTGGACGCCCGAAAGAATACGCTGTTTTCCCATGTCACACTTTTGGTTGAGCAAACGATCAGAACTAGAGGGTTAGGGCGGAGGGTGACCCAGAAGACCCTCCATGCCAAAAGGAACCTGTGGCAAGAACCGTGGAAGGCCAACCAGGGTCAGACAATCCGTCACAGATTTCTAGTGTAAGGGACGACCTCTAGCTTCCGACTGAATCGGTGCGAAAACCTGAGCCTTGGCCACAATCTAAAGCTGCCTACAGCTGCCCGTCAGGAAGACCTCTGGATCTTCAAGTGCTGGCTGCACCCGTGGAGCTTGAGCAAGGTGCTCAGACCTGGGGAATTCAGGCCTTAAATGGGCATCGATCCGTAAAAACACGGAAATACTGCGTCAAAGATCTGACAAAAGTTGGGTGATTTTACGGTGTGGCCGTTGTGGGATCAGCGGCTATATTAGGTGTGTTGATTGGGCTGTCATACCCCCCGCAATGGC
>CAZXWR010000175.1:3327-8367 GCA_964644325.1 uncultured bacterium | reverse complement strand
CCTTGGTCTCCTGTAACTTTAATGTACCTCGACCAATCGGCAACCGCTATAAGACCACTGGTACAAGCCCGTTTTCGCATCGACTCTATACCATTTTTCAATTGGCTGGTTAAGCCTTACCCGAGCAGACGAGCTATTTTCAGAGTTGCTACGGTTTTTTACCTGCAATAGAGTGCCATCATTATTGCAAAAATCGACATGACGGATGGACTCACCCCAACAACAATGCCATCCATATTGATGCAGCTCTTCAGCCAGAAATTCTTCTAGGAGCAACCCCTGAATATTTTCTGCTGACATTGACAGTCTATGGGCATACTGAATTTGCTCTAAATGGTCGCTGGTCAGCTGAGTCAATCGAGCATTGATGATTGTGTTAATGATGGGGTCGGCAACAGTTCTTGGAACTTGAGAAGTTCGCCTTGATATTCTTCTTTCATAACTACTCCGGTATTTCTTGAGCCATTTACTGGCGAGCAGTTCCGCTGTATCAGCTTTGATGTTGGGGGAAAGGGCTGGATTTCGATAGCAAGCTTTTAAGATGGTTTGGTGAGCTTCCAGGAAAGCCTGTCCTTCCTGGGAAAAGACCTCCCTAAAAATACTCAAGAAGTTTACCTCTGAATGGACAATCCTGAAGATATCTGCAAATTTCACAGACAGTTTGTTCCTAGTTAATGCTCTGCGCGATCTGTTTTTACCGAGGCTTTAAAGCGATCCTGCGCGCTCTTAAACGCCTCTCGCATGGTTTGTTGAATAACTTTAGGATCCGGGGTTTTGCCCCCCATCAGGTCGCCAAAGTACACACAGGCACCTTCACCTAAGGCCCAGGTATAGGCCCCAGCCCAGGATGCCGCGATCACAGAACCTAGCCCCGGAATAAACTTTACCAGCTCCCGGCCAATCATCTGGGCCAGAAACCCCCCGGCGATCGCACTGGCAACGCCCCCGGCCTGGGACAGCGTTAGGGTCTGGCCGTAAAGTCTCCCCAATAAGGTGACTAAGGCGGCCTGGAGTGCCGTCAAAACAGGCATTGTGGCAAAAGGCAGCGGCACTGCGGCCAGAGTAGCGGCCATCACCGAGAAGGGCAGAATATAGCGCCGTCCAGCTTCGCGGTAAATTGAGCCGATCTGGTCGCCCACATCGGCCTGGGCAAGGAGCTGGTGGATCATGCGCGCCTCTGCCGTGGGCAATAGCCCCGCGAGTTCATTCGCAAAGCTATCTAATCCGTAAAAGACAGGACTGTAGCCGTCTTCCTCTAGCGTAAAGTCCACGGCCACCGTGCGATCGCAAACGGGTTGAAACTGATCTTGGATCGCCGTAAAAGCCCGCTCTACTTCCGGGAAAGTGGGGGGATAGGCCGGGTGATCCGTCACGGTCACGGGATAAAGCTCATGTAAACAGGTCACCGCCAATAAACAGGGCACCTGCGGGTAACTCCGACGTAAATCCTGGAGTAGCCGGAACACTGCATCTGTAGCAAAGTCGTTAATTTTTACCGTCACCACCAGAATCTGAGCCGCATTTTGAGACGCAGCCAACCCCTGGCGCTCCAATACCCCCCGCAGTTCAGCCGCTGCCGCCGCCGGATCCTTCAGACCTTCTCCCAGTCCTACGGTATCTGTGAACTGGATGAGGGGCAGTTCCTCCGTTGGGTAGGCATAGCGCTGGGTATGGGCTGTGTGGGGTCGAAATCCCTGACCGATAATATCCACCGAAGCCCCTGTCAAGGCCCGAATAATCGAGCTTTTCCCCGTCTGCGCCTTCCCAATTAACAGCACTTCTGTGGTGGGTAAACTTTGGCGCACCTGTTCCAGAATCTGCTGAATTTCCAGCTCATCTACCTGAAACCAGCCACCGAGCCGCTGTACTCCTTTCTGAAGGTAGCGTCCCACCCCAGAGGCTGACCCCTGCAACTGATGCAGAGTCTGGTGCCAGGGTATGGGCTTGGCTAAAGCACGATCCGTAGGAACCGCATTCTGGACTGAATTCTGGACTGAATTCTGGTCTGAACCATGGTGTTTTGACTGAGCGGGTCGCGACTCAAGCGACGACGGAGGGTCTAGGTCCCCTTGGGGCTGGGAAACATCCTGAGTGGCATCAGGATCTGGCGGCGGAAACTCGTTAGCGGTCATTGCTGCATGCAGAAGCTACCCTATCCAGGGTAGCGAACAGGGTGATCATCAGGGCTGAAAATTTGCGGCCCTGAAACTTGGCCTCCAAGGCTTGGCGATCGCCCCAATCATCAAGCTGCCTTCACGCTGGCTTCACTAGCCCTCTTCACCGGCTCCGGGGGAATCACGGTAGAGCGCATCCAGCTGCTCCCGTGCATCTTCAACGGTCATCGACCGCATCACCAACAAAGGCTCATTAATGACCCGTCCCGATTCATCCAGCAGCTCCGGGTGGGTACTGCGCATCTTGATCGCGTCCTGCCGGGGCCGACTACTATTGTTGCCATAGCCCTGCTGAGATGCAGCCCCCAGCGAAAACAGGTTGCGAATCAGGTTGCCAATTGCCAGAACCGCCAAAATAATAAACGCGATAACGTAAAGCAGCTGTAGCATCTCAGTGATTCTCCAACACCCAGCAAGGACTCTCGACTAAAACATTACCCGGATCTTTTTCCAGATTCGACCCGTCACTATTCTCATTCTGACAGGTTCTGAGCCGCAAATATTAAAAAATGTTGCGTCTCTTTCAGAAACTCCCCAGAAAACCGTTCGTTTATGCGTCATCAGTTTAGGGCGATCGCCCTAGGGTAAGGGGTTTTGCATTCCTTAGTGGGTTTCTGGCTGACTCGCCTCACCCAATCGATGCCGAATCATCACCTGCCAGCATTCCGAAACCAGTTCGTGCCAAATCCTGACGACAGCCGGATCGACCCCAACCTGGCCCCCCATGGCTATGAACAAACTTTGGGTCGCGCCCACTTCTTGTCGAGCCTGGGTGACCCTTGCCAGTAAATCAGCATGGGATTCAGCCGACAAAAATGCCACCTCTTCTTCCAGGAGCAGGCTTTCGGCCCGTCCCAGCCAATGTTGAAAGTCCTCTAACAGGGGCTCTAGGATGACCTTGAGCAGATTAGGATCGGGCGGCATTGAAGGCAACATTACGTCAGTGTAAGGTACAGGCTAACTAGGAACTGACTTATCTTAACCTCATCTTTTCTGAATTTATAGGTCTCCCGAGCAATTTCAGGCTTGAAAGTCTACAGCTGGGATCACCAAATTTGAATGCGATCGCACTGCCATGAATCCAGCAGATTGCACCGACGTTCGCCCGAAAAAATTCTGTTATCTGTATCAAGCCGCTCAGGAAGCTTGCTAGGATCGGGTTGAGCAATGGCCTGAGCAATGGATAGGGTGTTTCTTGAACTGGTCAACCGTCGGGTTCTTTTTGCTGCCGCCGATCACGGGTGGCATCATTGGCTACTACACTAACGACCTAGCCATCAAAATGCTGTTTCGCCCCTACCGAGCGATTAAAGTCGGGGGGCGATCGCTTCCCTTCACGCCAGGGCTGATTCCCCGGAATCAGGGGCGTCTGGCCCAGCGGGTGTCGGATGCCATTTTGTCGTCGCTGCTCACCCCTGAAGAGCTGCAAAAAATTGCCCAGCGGCTGCTGCAAACCGAGCGGATGCAGGCGGCCATCCAATGGTTATTAAAGCTCGCCCTTCAGCAGGTTGAACAGGATAGTGAACAGAAAACGGCCCGGATATTAGCGAATATCTTGCGCGATTTTATCGGTCAGTCACTGCCAAGAGTCACGGCTGCCCTAGCCCGTCGCCAAGATTTTTTGCAGGTGCAGCTGAATCAAATTTTTGACCAAATCTTACTGGAGTATCGGCTCTCGGAACGACAAGCCGCCCAGCTGTCCGACTGGATCATTGAAGTCGCCCTGCCTCCAGAAACACTCCGCATGGGCCTGATTAATTTTTTGACCGATCGCAACATTGAGGTGCTCGACGAAGGCTTTCGAGCCAAAACCAGCGGCACCTACTGGGTTGTTGCCAATTTGCTAGGCGCTCGCAATGCCTTAACCCGACTTCGCTCCTTTTGTATCGAAGAAAAAGAAGATTGTGAGGCCCGCATTGTGGAGCTGGTGGATACCCTTGGCGTGCGACAGCGCCTGATTGAGTGGTTGATGAGCCTCTCCTTGCAGAACTTACCCGTGAGCACCGTGCGCCAGCTCCGGCGAGGGTTTCGGGAAAGTGTCCGCAACTATCTCCAGAGTCGCGGCATGAATGTCCTGCAAAACCTGAGTGATTCCGTCAACTGGGATGAAATTGCGGTGGTTATTTTAGGCCGCCTCCAGGCATCCCGTGCCGTCACCGACTCTTTAGATATCGTGAGCCAGGAACTCGCGCTCATCCTAGAACGGTATCTGGAGCGAGATTTGGAAAAGCTGGTGGAGCAGGCCATTCCCATTTTGAATCTAGACAACGTGATTACCGAGCGTGTGAATGCCACGCCGCCAGAATCTTTGGAAGCCGCCATTCAAGGAATTGTTAAAAGCGAACTGCAAGCAATTGTGAACCTTGGGGGTATCCTAGGGCTGTTCATTGGTTTAGTCCAATCCGTCATTTTGCTCATTCGTTGATGATTTCGAGGGGATAAGATGACCCATCTGACAGGACTTTCAGTCGAGTCCATGCCGTCAGAGTCGACGGCCCAGCCCATTATTCAAACCGTTAGCCTCAAAAAAACGTACCGAACCGGGTTCTGGCTCAATAAAGTCGTGACCCCTCTCCAGGACTGTTCACTGCTGGTCTATCCGGGGCAGACCTTTGGTCTGCTTGGCCCCAATGGGGCTGGCAAAACGACCTTATTGAAGCTCCTCCTGGGAATTCTGCGGCCTTCTGGCGGTCGGGGCTTTGTCTTGGGCCATGCCCTCGGCGATCGCTCCGTAAAGCAACGGGTCGGCTACCTCCCGGAAAATCCTTACTTTTACGACTATTTGACCGGCTGGGAATTCTTAGAATTCACGGCGGGTTTATTCCAAATTCCAGCGGCTGTGCGGCGCAAACGCATCCCAGAACTG
>CAZXWR010000175.1:0-3317 GCA_964644325.1 uncultured bacterium | reverse complement strand
CCAGTCTGCTGCCAAGAAAAAGCAGATGCGCCGCTACTCCAAGGGCATGCTGCAACGGGTAGGAATGGCCCAAGCCTTAATCAATGATCCAGATTTAATTTTTTTAGACGAGCCGATGTCTGGGCTAGATCCCTTGGGCCGCTATCAGATGCGCGAGATTATTCTGGCGCTCAAGGCCCAGGGTAAAACGATCTTTTTCAATAGCCACGTGCTCTCAGACGTCGAAATTATTTGCGATCGCGTCGCGATTTTGGCGCGGGGCGAACTGATTTGTGAAGGCACCCTTGATGAGCTGCTGGGAACCGACACCGATATCTACCAGGTGCAGGGCAGTGGGGGAGACATAGCCGCATTAGGCCAGCTCATTCCGAACCTTGAGGTACAGGCGACCCATTGGCATGGTGAGTATCGCGGCAACCCTTCAGCACTCCTCCAGGTGGTGCAGGACAGCCAAGCGCGCCTCCTCAAGCTCGACCTCATGCGTCCCTCCCTGGAGGAATATTTTGTGCAGCAGCTCCGCTCTCGGGGGCTGGAGATCAGCCTATAAAACAGATAGCCATAAGGCAGGTTTAGGCAAACAATAGACCCAGTTCGAGTTTGTAGAACTTATCAATTTTCAGTTGGGGGACGTGGTACATCAGGAATAGAGCTGATGGAGGGTTCACCATGATTGAGAAAATTTTGCTGGCCGATTCGGGGGCAGGTCATGTCGAAGAAATGCTGCGCGCGTTGATGGAACTTCCTGCCATTCAGCGGGCTACCATCACGGTGCTTCATGTGGTGCCCCCCCAAGTCACCACAGAAGCCATGCAGGCCAAGCGTGAAGAAGGGGCCAAAACCCTGGCCAAATCCGTTGAGGCGCTGCATCTAGAACCAGGAAAATATGCGGCGATTAACACCCTGCTGCGGGAAGGAGATCCGAAGGATGTGGTCTGCCAGGTGGCTGCAGAAATAGATACGGATTTGATTCTTATGGGGTCTCGGGGCTTAAAACGCCTACAGTCCATTCTGGAAAACTCGGTGAGTCAGTATGTATTTCAGCTGTCGCCCAAGCCCATGCTCCTGGTCAAAGATGATGCCTATGTCAAACGCCTGAATCGGGTGATGGTGGCCTTGAACCCCTCTTCATCAGCTCAAGAATCTCTAGATTTGGTATTACGACTCCTGCGGGATGCCCCCAGTGTGAAGGTCGTTTTGGCCCACGTTAATCCTGATCTAGCGGGCCGGGGGGAACTCACGCCCTCAGAAGCAGAACGCGATCCGGTACTGGCCCCAGCAGTGGCGGCAGCTAAGCAGCGGGGGGTTGCCTATCAATGTGTGGCGACCTCTGGCAAGCCGGGTGAAGAGCTGTGTCGCATTGCAGAGCAGACCAATGCCGATTTACTGGTGTTAGGGTCTCCCGATCGCCGTCCTTCAGTGGCCCGTAACCTCCCTGACTTGGATCGCCTGTTGGGAACTTCCATTTCGGACTACGTCAGGGTCTATGCCCCTTGTCCGGTTCTGTTTACCCGCCACGGGGAGTAGTTGACGCTGTGGTCACCCTGCGCTGTGGATCTGCGACCTTTCCCAACATCCAGGGCATTGTTCTGGATAAGGATGGCACCCTAGCCGATGTGGCAGCCTATCTCAAAAGCCTGGGGCAAAAGCGATCGCGACTGATTGATGCTCAGGTGCCTGGGGTACAAGAGCCCTTACTGATGGCCTTTGGCCTGGATCGCGATCGCCTCGATCCAGCGGGACTGCTCGCCGTGGGCAGCCAACGGGAAAATGCGATCGCCGCTGCGGCCTACATTGCCGAGACTGGATGTGCTTGGGCAGAGGCGCTCCAAATGGCGGAACTGGCCTTTACCGAAGCTGCTAGCTACCTGAAGCGCAAAGCTGAACATACTCCGGTGTTTCCTGCCATTCCAGGATGGTTGGCGGCACTGAAGGCCCAGGGCCTAACCCTAGGGATTCTCTCTGCGGATACTCCGGAGAACATAGTGGATTTCATGGCCTACGCGGAGCTGACCCCCTACATTCAGGCATACCACGGCGTCACGGGCACCCTGAGTAAACCAGACCCACAGCTCTACCTGGAAATCTGTCATAAACTCCAGCTCGCCCCGGAACAGACCATCATGGTGGGGGATTCAACCGCGGATATGCAGATGGCACGAGCGGCTGGCGCAGCTGGCACCATTGGCGTGACATGGGGCTGGGCAACCCCAGTAAAAATTCAGCAAGCAGATGCTGTGATTAATGCACCAACAGGGCTTCATATCTCAATATAATTTCTAAGGATCGTGGATTAAATAAGGATTTGAGAAGCTTGAAACCTTGGCTAGCCTTACGTTGTGCTTGAGCCATGTTTTGGTAGCCGTTCTCACGATATAAGTTGAGGGCTAGATTACGGGCTAATGTAAAAATATTCGGCAATGGCTGCACCCGAATCCCAGAGGCGTCTTCACCCTGGGTCACATCTCGAACATAATGGACTTTATTTTCCACATGCCAATACTGGCGAATACGCTGAGCGAATGCGGCGACATTCTCATCTAATGAGCTAATGTAGTAGCAAGTTTTGGGCTTTTTACTCACGATGTACTGCCCTTTGAGCAAGTGACGATAGCTCGTGACGCGCACGATGGTCTTCAGCCCAGCCCATGCCTCGGCTTTGGGCAATGCCTCGATGTTATGGCACAAACTAACGCTGCGACGCTCGAGTCGACCATGACCTGTCTCTACGGTGTGGATATGCCTCTCAGGTTAGAACTCTCGCTTTATTGCCTGGAAAAAGTTGCCATGGTTGCCTTTAAGCGCCCCTAAGTAGTGGTTCCCAGACTCAACGATCTGCTCACAAGTTTTTTTGGGTGTTCAGGGCATCAAAGGCAAACACGACACCCCGATGCGCCAATACTTTGAGCACGGGCGGCAAAGCTGTAATCTCGTTACTCTTCTTGTCCACAGGCGCAATGGGTAGAATCAGCCCTCGTTCGACAACATAGACAGTGACCAGTTGAATGGCCGGGTGCAATTCTGTCTGACAGACTGGAGTATCTGCATTAAATGAACTCCGCAAGCTTCTACGATGGCTAAGGTGCTCACGATCAGGGGAGTACAAATCGATGACTCCCTTACGCTAGATGGATTCAGAGAACCCTACCTAGAATGAAATAACCCTGGCATTGGTGTAAAGGATAGAGAAAAGAGGGAGTCGCTGTTGTTTACCTGGCGATAGAGGAGCCAGATAAATACTTGTGGCAAATTTTTATGATCTTGCCTATGCCTTACCCATAAGTCCTGGAAGTATTGCAGCGATTGACTTTCAACTGTAG
>CAZXWR010000174.1:0-8454 GCA_964644325.1 uncultured bacterium | reverse complement strand
AGTTGAAAGTCAATCGTTGCAATACTTCCAGGACTTATGGGTAAGGCATAGATCTAGATGGAAACCGCTGTATTGCTGAGAAAAGAACGTTCCTATTCTCATCCTGAGATCCCTTGGTGATTTTTGCGCTTACCCTGAATCCCTCAAATACTTCAACTCCTCATGGCTGAGTACTTTTGGGTTCACAATAGGAGCACCAGATTCCACTACAAAAAATGGAGTTTGTTTGTATTTTCCGTCAAGACGAGCTTTGAACATCATGCCAAGTATGCGCAAGTTGCCGAATAAAATACCTGCTGATTTTGGCTTATCTTGCCCGATGGCTGATTTAGTATGCACATACATCCCTATGGAACCAAATGCTCTATCTAGTGGCGTGGGATCTGATGTTAAGCATTTATGGATCAAACCGATAAAAGATAGGGTGAGGGTTGAGGGTGTATTCCCAATTGGGGTATTGCAACATCCTGCATACCATCGCAGCAGGCCATTTTTCGTAAGACGCATAGAGTGCAAATTCTCAATGCCTTCGGTAAAAGTGATATTGGCAGGGATTGTCTGAACGATACTCGTTCCGCCCCTCTCATCGAGTATTTCATGTTCTCGTTTTAGAAAACGGGCGAAGGCTTGGCAATCCGCACAGTAGCATACGCATCTATTTACGTCTGAATTGTGCTTGAGTTTGCCCTTAAGTTTGCCACAATGACAACGAATTAAATGTGCCATATTTCTTGTCTCTCTTCTTGCAAACCCTACGATCGCATTCAGTCTAGCGAACAGGACTTCAGTCAACGGCAACGCTCTGTAATGGACAACGTTGCGTTTATCGCGTTCCACTCCAAGCCCTTCTTGGATAACTTATCGACTTAAAATGCGGGAATTATCTGCATCTGCAATATAGCAATCTGCTCTAAGTCGCGAGGAGCATTTCAACCAGAATTCTTTCACAGAGAGAGTTTTGGGTTTTGTGATTCCCATGAAGAATCTCAGATTGCTATGGTTGTGCGAGCTGACTCTTGGGTAGCCGACACCTCAGCTTTAGGCTCTTGAATATCGACTAACTCTATCCGCAGGCGTTTGCCCAGGATTGCGGCAGCACGATCCATCGTTTTGAGGGTGACAGATATGTTGCTAGGATCAAGCAGCCGATCCAGTGAAGATCGACTAGTCTTCATAGAATCTGCCATCTGGGATTTACTCCACCCTCTTGCTTTCATCTCTTGGAGAAGCTGCCACGCGAGGACGCGCTTGAGGGCCACAGCATTAACTTCAACTAGGACTCCATCTTCTTCTAGAAAATCATCTAGAGACGAGCCAACATGGGGATTATGTGTCATCTCTTTATCTCAAGGATACTTTTTCGCTTAAGTGCCAGATCTAGCTCTTTTACTGGAGTTTTCTGAGATTTTTTGATAAACCCATGCAATAAAATCATGTGATTTTCAAAAATACAGAAAAAAACTCGTGCAATCTTCCCATCCGGTAGATTAGACCGAACTTCATAGAGCCCTTTTCCCATAGGGCGGCAGGTAGGCATTCCAATCGGCCATCCATACTCAACTGTCTTTAAATCTGCACCTACTATTTTCCGCTCCGCTGGCTCAAGCTGTTTGAGCCAGTCCCGAACAGGCTCATTGCCGCCATCAGTTTGATAAAACCTGGCAGGTACGCGCTTTTCACTCATATAGGCCTATTGTACCTTTTTTGGTGCAAAATGCGGTGCGGTATGTGCCTCTTCACCACGTCAGTGGTCAAGGTTCTGTGACGGAAGTACTTGGGATCCTAGGTAGATACCCTACGTCCATAATGAGTCGGCAGCGGTTAATGTTCCGCTTGGGAAATTCTCTGTCAGCGACTCCGATTTGGCTCTGCCGCTAGTTTGCTCAATACCGTGTTGCTTGTATCTTCAACGACCATCCAAATTCAGCCTGCCTGGGTCGATAAGGTTCTCGCTACGATGGAGGCTGGCGATCGCCCGTGATTTTGGGATTCATTGCTGTATGTCTGTACTGCTGCGCTGCATGATCTGGGGCTGGGGATTTATCCTCCTGTCGCAGCTGCTGGTGGCCTGCCAGTCTACCGCCGACTCTGCGGCCCAGACTCAGGCAGAGGTTGCAGCACCCTTAAATGCAGTCGTTGCCTTGGGACGTCTGGTGCCAGCGGGTGAAATCATCAAGGTTTCAGTTTCCAATGCCCAGGACAGCCGCGTGAACCAGCTATTTGTGACAGAAGGCGATCGCGTGCAGGAAAATCAGGTCATTGCTCTGCTGCAAGGAGTGGAGCGCCGAGAGGCGGATGTGCGCAATGCGGAAACGGAGGTCAGGCTGCGACAGGCGGAACTGGAGCGCGTGTTAGCAGGGGAAGCCAAAGTGGCCCAGGTGCAGGCCCAGCGAGCAGAAATTACCCAGCTCCAGGCCCAGCGCCAAACGGAACAGCCGCAGAGACAAGCGGCGATCGCCTCTGCGGCAGCGGTGCTCAAGGATGCCGAGCGTACGCTAGAACGCCGCCGTCAGCTCCAGCGCCAAGGCGGCATTAGTCTGGCCGACCTAAACCAGGCTGAACGCGACCTGGATACAGCTAGGGCAGCTCTGCTGGAGCGTCAGGGTGCCCTCCAGCAGACTCTGGCAACGCTTCAGGCTGCCATCGATAAAGCCCAGGCGGAGCTGGTGGCGCTGACGGAAGTTCGTCCGGTGGATCTCAAAATTGCCCAGGCCAACCTTGAAAAAGCGCAAATTGAGGTGGAGCAGCGCCGCGCTGATCTAGAAGATGTGCGGGTACGGGCACCCATTGCTGGCCAAATTTTACGGATCAATACCCGCGTCGGTGAACAGGTGAATACCGCGCAAGGTATTGTCGAACTGGCGCGCACTGACCAGATGTACGCGATCGCCGAAGTCTATGAAAGCGACATTGTCCGGGTTAAGCAGGGCCAGCGAGCTAGTCTGGTAACAGACCATGGGGGCTTTACGGGCACTTTAAACGGCAGGGTTGAATCGATTGGCCTGCAAATTGGCCGCAAAACGCTACAAAGCGCCACCGAGAGTGGGCCAAACTTAGATCAAAATGCCCGGATCGTGGAAGTCAAGGTCAAGCTGGATCCAGCAGACAGTCAGAAAGTGGCGCAGTACACCAACATGCAGGTGCAGGTCTCCATTCAGACGCCGTCCCCATCCACCCCACCGACTCCGTCATGAACAAGCGTTTTTTCGGTTTCCGTTGGCACCACAGCTGGCAAAATTTACCCGTTGAGCCGCCCTTGGCCTGGTCTCAGCTTTCTCACCAGAAGCTCCGGTTACTGGTGGCCATGGGCGGCATTGCCTTTGCCAATATTCTGATTTTTATGCAGCTTGGCTTTCGCGCCTTGTTTACCGAGGGGGCAACGCTGATTGCCGATCATTTACAGGGCGACCTGTTTGTCCTGAGTCCGCAAACAGACTATTTGGGGGCTGGCTCCTTTGACCGCATCCATTTGTTTCGGGTGGCGGCCATTGCCGAAGTTGAGTCAGTCACGCCTGTCTATGTGAACTATGGTCGCTGGTCTTACTCCAAGGAGATAGCGACCTGGGGGGGACAGGTGATCGCGTTTAACCCCAGGCGCTCGGTGTTAAACGTGCCGGAGGTTACGCAGCAGCAGTGGAAGCTGTTGATACCGGGGGCTGTGCTAGTCGATCGACAGTCGAAACCCACGGATTTTGGCCCCATTGCCGCTCGTTTTCAGGATGATGGCCCCTTCCCAGCCCTCTTAAATAATCAGCGGATACAGGTGATGGGGCTATTTGACCTGGGAAGTTCTTTTTTTCGCAGCGATGGCAATATCGTGGTGAGTGACACTAACTACCAAACCCTCTTTGGCACCGATGCCCTCAATAAGGTGAGTGTGGGTGTAGTGCAGCTAAAACCCGGCGCAGACCTCGGGGCAATCCAAAGGGCGATCGCGGTGCATGTGCCTGCGCTCAAGGCATTTTCCCATCCTGAGCTGGTGGCCAAGGATCTGAATTTTCAGAACCAGAATCCGGCGGGCGCGATTTTCTCGTTTGGGGCCTTGATGGGTTTTATTGTGGGGGTTGTGGTGGTTTATCAGGTGCTGTATTCAGATGTGACGGATCATCTGCCGGAGTATGCCACCCTGAAGGCGATGGGGTTCTCGGATGGGTCGCTGCTGCTGGTCATTTTTCAAGAGGCGCTGATTTTAGGGGTGATGGGCTTTGTACCAGGGTTTGGGGCATCCCTGGGGATGTATCACTTTCTGGCGGGACTGACGCGCCTGGAGCTGGTGATGCGGCTGGATGTGGCGGTGACGGTGTTTCTGTTGACCTTGCTGATGTGTTTGCTATCGGCGGCGATCGCCTCAGGGAAGCTGCGGGCGGCTGACCCAGCGGATGTGTTTAGCTGAGAGGGGCGGCATGGAACCCGTCATTGCGATTGCGGCGCTCAACCATTTTTTTGGGAAGGGGGCGCTGCGAAAACCTGTTTTAGCCGACATTAACCTGGCTATTTATCCGGGAGAAGTGGTGATCCTGATGGGGCCGTCGGGGAGTGGTAAGACGACGCTACTGACCCTCATCGGTGGTCTGCGATCGCTTCAGGAAGGTAGTCTACAGGTGTTGGGCCATGAGTTCAAGGGGGCTCATAAACGACAGCTTCGCCGGATTCGCAGCCAGATTGGCTTTATTTTTCAGGATCATCATTTACTGAAGTGTTTGAGCGCGCAGCGGAATGTCATGCAGTCCCTCAAGCTGCATCGTCATCTGTCGCTCCAGGAACGCAGAAGGCGGGCGATCGCAACGCTGGAATCGGTGGGTTTGGGCGATCGCCTGGATTACTTGCCAGATCGGTTATCGGGGGGGCAGAAACAGCGGGTGGCGATCGCCCGGGCGCTGGTAGGCCAGCCCAAGCTGGTTCTGGCGGATGAACCGACGGCAGCCCTGGATAGCCAGACGGGGCGAGATGTGGTGACCATTATGCAGCAGCTGGCCAAGGAACAGGGCTGTGCGGTGCTGCTGGTCACCCATGACAATCGCATCTTGGATGTGGCTGATCGGATCGTGCAGATGGAGGATGGGCGATTGCAGTCCAGTTGATGTCACTGTCCACTTTTTTGGGGAGAAGGTCAGTTCCGATAACAACCGCTTAGAGTACGATCCAAGTAGAAGACAAATAGCTTTAGCAGTCAGCTATTTTTGCGTAACTTAACCTGTGATCGGAATTTTTCATGAATTCACTCGTAAATTGCCACGTCATTCAACAAATGGTGGACGCTGTTGTAGCTGCGGTGAACCCTCAGCAGGTTATTCTATTTGGCTCTTATGGGCGAGATCTGGCGCAACCACACTCTGACATTGATTTTTTAGTGATAACAAAAGATATTTTTGGCCCCCATCACAGTCGACGTAAAGAGACTGCTAAAGTTTGGCAGGCTCTTGCTAAGTTTGGCATCCCTACCGATGTCTTGATCTATAGTACTGATGAAATCGCCCAGTGGCATCAAAGTCCAAACCACATCATTGCTAGAGCCTTGCAAGAAGGAAAAATTCTGTATGAGCGATCCTCAGCACGCCCAGCAATTGATGGCGATCGCCCAGCGGGATCTGAGAGCACTAGCAGGAATGCTGGATAGCCATATTTTTGCTGACGAGATTTTTGGATTTCATGTTCAACAAGCTACTGAAAAAGTATTGAAGGCTTGGCTTGCTGCCCTTGGGGAAGTTTATCCCTTCACCCATGATCTGGCCCTGCTGCTTCAACAGTTAGGGCAAAAGGGCTGTGAGGTGTCGCCTTTTTGGGATCTGGTGGAATATAACGTTTTTGCAGTACAGCTAAGGTATGATGCCGTCCCAGGTGAGGATATTCCGATTGATCGGAAAGCGGCCCTGGCCCACGTTCAAATCTTGTACGACCGAGTAGCATCCTATTTGCAGTCAACCTCTTAAAACATAAGCCCTCAAGTAGAAACAGGGTTAGTCATATCTGAGCAGGACTAGGGCAGATGCTCGATGCGGACAAGCAAGCCCAAAGGTTTATGCAAGGGGAGAAACGGGAGGACTTAGATGCTGATCCAATGCTGCTCTTGGCGTTCTTCAAGGCGGATGTAGAACACAGTCAGATGCAGGGATTACTCTACCGCATGTGCAGTTGCAACCAATGCCTCAGTCGCAACTCGAATTGCCTCAAACTTTATAGTAAAAGCAGTCCCCCACGAAACTTGGGTCAATCATGCAGCGTCCCATCTATCTCGACGGTCATGCCACCACCCCCACTGACCCCCGCGTCGTGACCGTGATGCTGCCTTACCTAAAAGAGCAATTTGGTAACCCGGCTAGTCAAAGCCACCGCTACGGATGGGAAACTGCCGCCGCCGTTAAGCGATCGCGTCAGATCATCGCTGAGGCGATCGGTGCCGAGCCTGCCGAGATTGTGTTCACCAGTGGGGCCACCGAAGCCAACAATCTCGCGATGAAGGGCATCGCCGAAGCCCACTTTGGGCGGGGGAAACACCTGATCACCGTGCAGACCGAACACCGCGCTGTTTTAGAACCCTGTCGCTATCTGGAACATCTCGGGTTTGAGGTCACCTACCTTCCCGTCCAGCCCGATGGCCTGATACAGCTGACGGATTTAGAGCAAGCCATCCGCCCTGATACCCTGCTGGTTTCAGTGATGGCCGCCAACAACGAAATTGGCGTGCTGCAACCCCTCGAAGCGATCGGCCAACTGTGCCGCGATCGCCAGGTTTTGTTCCACACCGATGCGGCCCAGGCCATCGGCAAAATTCCGCTGCATGTGGAAGCTTTACACCTGGATCTGATGTCCCTCACTGCCCATAAGGTTTATGGCCCGAAGGGGATTGGTGCCCTCTACGTGCGGCGACGTCCCAAGGTCAAACTGGCACCGCAAATGCACGGCGGTGAGCAGGAGCAGGGTCTACGCTCCGGCACCTTGCCCACCCATCAAATTGTGGGGTTCAGCACTGCTGTAGAACTGGCCTTGGCTGAACTTACCCCCGAATCCCAGCGGCAGCAGCAGCTCCGCGATCGCCTTTGGCAACAGCTCCAGACCCTGGATGGAATCTACCTGAACGGTCATCCAACCCTGCGACTCCCTGGCTCTCTGAACGTGAGCGTGGCTGGCGTAGATAGTGCTGCCCTCCTGCTGGGGCTGCGGGCCCAATTGGCGGTGTCTTCTGGGTCGGCCTGTGCCTCTGGGCGTGCGGATCCTTCCCATGTATTGCTGGCCCTTGGCCGCGATCGCGCACTAGCCGCTGCCTCGCTACGATTTTGTATTGGCCGTTTCAACACTGAGACCGAGATCGAGGACTGTGCTACCCTCGTGCGGCAGACTATTACAGCGTTGCGACAGCAACCTCAGTTTACAGCGTCGCTATCAGGTCAGGTCTAAGCAATTTATATATAGCAATCTGATCTGCGTTGTAAGAAGCATTTGAACTAGGATCCTCGATCAGAGAGATTTTTGAGACTCATCGTTCTCACGAATCATTTCAGACTTCTATATGGTATTTGATTACCAAATTATCTTTTTAAGATTTTTCTTTTCTTCCATAAAAAATACCAGTTAACTGACTAAATAAAAAAATCAATATATTCCATTGAAAACATCAATTAAAGAAAGCATACGCTTATCACCAAGACCATAAACTCTTTGAACAATATCAGTAACGGATATAAACGGAGCAATAGCTCGCTCTTGTTCAATTTTAGAAATGATTTTTTCTGCCGTTTTCCCTTTGATATTTGCAGAATAAAGCCGACGAGCCAATATTGGTTTCGGGAGGCTATTGAATGCTTCTAATGCCTCCATTTTGGAAGGAAGAGAATTCTTGAGTTCAGATATTTCTTTTTCCAAATGTTGAATCTCTTTGGTATGAGATGTTTTTATTTCTTCTAGTGAAAGATCAAGACGTTTCTCTAAATTCGTTAACCTCTGATGGATAATTTGTTCTGGAGGAGGAGGAGTGACACATTGATTCTCTAGTAAGCTAATTTGATTCTCTACACCTCCTGGAAGCTCCTTGCTAAAAACAAAGGCTCCTACCATTTCTCCCTTGCGAGGATCTATTTCTCTTGCTCTTTTTGCTGCATAGAACTCAAGATGTCCACATACCACTTCATAGGACTCTATATCTGTCTGAAAAAGAACTAAAGGCTTTAATAAGCATCCTGACTCCAAAATAGATCTTGCAAGATTTTCAATAGATTCCTCAGGGAATGTTGAGCGTTCCTTGTTAGATTTAATTGCAACCACATCTACAAGAAAGAATTTAGCCATTATTTTTCAATCCTAGATAAAACTTCAGTGGCAAAATTTCTAAACTCTTTGACTGAATCAGATTGAGGAGAAAATTCAAAAACTGACTTTGGATCTGGAATGCTTAAATTGCCAATATCAGTAAGGATTCAGGGGGTACTTGAGTTGTGTGAGCAAGATTTGACCAGAAAA
>CAZXWR010000173.1:0-8472 GCA_964644325.1 uncultured bacterium | reverse complement strand
AAAATGGCCTTCGAAATCAACCCAGATCTGATTTTGCTCGACTATGTGATGCCAGGGATGGATGGCTATGAAGTGTACCAAGCCCTGCGCCAGCAACCAGATTTAGCCAATACCCCCGTCATTATCATGTCTGGGCGCCATGAAGAGGTGATTGAGCGGTTTGGGTCCCCCTTCGGCGAGATTGAAGTGCTCCCCAAACAGGCGGGTCATGATCAGCTCTGCGATCGCATCAATGCGGTGCTGCCCATGACCGTTATGGAATCGACGCTAGATGCCAACGCAGCTCAGCCCTCTGTGAATGTAACCGTTCAGGATCTCGCGGCCTTTATGTCCTATTTAGGTCAACTTGAGACCCGTCTCAACCAGCGTCAAAGTCAGCCTAAGCCAGAGTATCCACTGTTAACACCAGCCTCAGAAGGGCTACACCGCCCCTTCTGGGGGCAACTGCTCATTGTGTTACTCACCGCAGTCTCAACCGCAGCCGGAATCTTTGCCTTTAGCAATCTTGGCCGTCCCGACGCACCCCTCACCACCGCTTCAAAAGTTGCCACCGCGGCTGCGGCCAAAGCACCCGTCCGGAATGTAGCGGCTCTAGGACGGCTGGAACCCCAGGGGGAAATCACCCGCCTGTCTGCCCCCAATACCTTGGAAGGCAGCCGCATCGACCAGATTTTGATCAAAGAGGGTGACTCGGTGCGGGCAGGCCAAGTGGTCGCCACCCTAGACAGCCAAGCCTCTCGCCTAGCGGCCTGGAAGCAGGCGCAGTCCAACGTTGAAACAGCCAAGGCACAGCTCGCCAAGGTTGAAGCGGGCGCTAAATCAGGGGATGTCAATGCCCAAAAGGCCAATATCATTCGCTTAAATGCCGAGTTAAATGGCGGCATTGCCACCCAAGAAGCTGAAATCGGGCGCATTGAGGCCGATCTGCGCAACGCAGAGGTGGAACGCGATCGCTATCAAAATCTCTACCAGAAGGGGGCCATATCGCGGTCTGAATTTGATAGCAAGCAACTGCGCCTCGAAACCGTACAAAAACAGCTGAATCAGGCCCAAGCTGCCCTTGCACGCTTAGTTTCTACCGTCGCGGCCCAGCAGAAAGAAGCGCAGGCCACCCTGAACAGCATTGAAGAAGTACGCCCCGTTGACGTGCAGGTGGCGCGCACGGAAGTTGACCAAGCCATGCGCGCCGCCGAGAAAGCCAAGGCCGATCTCGAGCTAACCTACATCCGCGCCCCCATAGACAGCATTGTCCTGGATGTGCATGTCCGCCCGGGGGAGGTGGTCGGGAACGCAGGCATTGCCAGCTTAGGCCGCACAAATCGCATGTTTGTCCTCGCTGAAGTCTACGAAACTGACATTTCTGCGGTGCAACCGGGCCAAAAAGTAACGGTTACCAGCAATGCGTTCTCCGGTGAGCTAGTGGGCCAGGTCACCGAAATTGGTCAGCAGGTGAAGCGCCAAGGCATCTTCGATGTGAACCCCCTGGCCAACACTGACTTTAAGGTGATTGAAGTTAAAATTCAGCTCTCAGCAGACAGCAGCCAGAAAGTCGCCAATTTCAGCAACTTACAGGTTCAGGCTGTGATTGAGACCTAAAGGGCCGAGCACCTGTCCGAAAAACACCCTGAATTGAGTTGCTGCATTTTATAGGGGGCGAGAAAAATGATACTGGCAATACCTGTGGCCTGGCTCCAGCTGGTTCATCAAAGAGTTCGGTTCCTCGGCACGCTCGCGGGAATTGCGTTTGTGGTAGTCCTGCTCTTTATGCAGATTGGCTTACGAGAAGCACTTTTTGACAGCTCGGTGCAGGTGCATCGCAGTCTGCGGGGAGACTTGTTTCTGATCAGTCCTCAGTACAAGTCCATTACCTCTCAACAAAGCTTTCTGCGCGAACGGCTGTTTCAGACCTTGGGCCATGAAAATGTAGCATCCGTGAGCCCGCTCTATGTGCAGTTCGGCAAGTTAAAAAACTTTCAGACCGGACAAAAATCTCCTATTTTTGTCTTCGGTCTTGATCCAGGTGAAGAAGCCTTTATCCTACCAGGCGTTCGGGAACATATTGACCAGCTCAAGCTAGCAGATAGAGCCTTGTTCGACTCCGGCTCACGCATCGAATTTGGCCCCATCGCCAAAACATTCCAAGAAGAAGGAAAAGTTCCCATTGAAATCTCACCTTACAATGAAATTAATCAGGCCAGAAAGTTAGAAGTGCGCGGCTTATTCAAAATTGGCACCTCCTTTGGGGTAGATGGCAACTTAATGGTGAATGCTTCGACGTTCATGAGCCTCTTTACAGAGCGAAATGCCGAAAAAATTGACATTGGTCTTATCAATGTAAAACCAGGCACTGACATCAAACAAGTCCAGCAGGATCTTCAAGAAAACTATTTCAAACAGACTCAGGATGTCAGGGTGCTAACCCTAGATGAATTCGTGGCGATGGAGAAATCCTACTGGGATCTTAGAACGCCAGCAGGCTTTGCCTTCAAGGTCATGGTCACCATGGGCTTTGTGATTGGTACCGGAATTGTCTATCAGATCCTCTACACCAATATCTCAACACACCTGGTTGAGTTTGCAACCCTAAAAGCCATCGGGCACACCACCCAGTACTTGCTGAGCCTTGTTTTCCAGCAGGCTTTGTTCTTGGCTGTCTTGGGCTATATCCCTGGCATCATCATTTCCGTCGGTGTGTATGACTTAACGGAGAATGCAACAAAGCTCCCCATTGTGATGGGTTTTGAACGCATCGTCTTAGTTCTGGTTTCGGTGATTCTCATGTGTCTGCTATCGGGTTCGATTGCCATTGACAAACTGCGTGCCGTCGATCCAGCGGATATTTTCTAAACTTTTGAGATAAAGGGGAAATTCCATGTCCCGTGAATTGACCATTGATATTCGATCTTTAAATCATTTTCTGGGCCATAGTCAGCTTCGCCGCCAAGTTCTATACAACATCAACTTGGAAATTCAGTCTAAAGAGATTGTCATTTTAACGGGGCCTTCGGGGGCTGGGAAGACGACGTTACTGACGCTAATTGGGGGGCTACGTTCAATTCAAAACGGCAGCCTTAAACTTCTGGGCCAAGAGTTGCACGGGGCTTCGAGTCAACAGCTGGTCAGAATTCGGCGTGAGATTGGCTATATTTTTCAGTCTCACAATCTCCTGGGATTTCTGACTGCTCGTCAGAATGTCCAGATGGCCCTGGAGGCAAGCCGCAGCTTATCCGACTCGGAGGCAAAGTCACAGGCGATCGCCATCTTGCAGGAAGTTGGGCTCGGTGGACATTTGAACCATCATCCGAATGAGCTATCGGGCGGGCAGAAGCAGCGGGTGGCGATCGCACGGGCCTTAGTGCATCATCCGAAACTGATCCTGGCGGATGAACCCACTGCGTCACTCGATAGCCAAACAGGGCGAGACATCATTGAAGTTATGCAGCGACTCTCCAAAGAACATGGCTGTTCAATTTTGATGGTGACCCACGACAACCGGATCTTAGATATTGCCGATCGTCTAATCCGCATTGAAGACGGTCGCCTAGCGGTCGGGGTGCGGCAACCCATCAGCCAGCGACGCTGAAGATTGCCCACCCTCAGCGGCATCTTCGTGCCAAAGCAGCGATCGCCCCGATCCGCCTAGGTGATAGTCTGTGGTTTGGCTGTATATGGGCTCCAGGCATACGCGATCGCCTTACCCGGCCAGAATTGCTAGAGTGGCAACAGCCTGCAGATGACCCTGCCGATTCTGTAACAGCCATGATTTTTGAGGTGCTCACCATCGGTGTAATCGTGATCCTAGGAGTGGCTCCATTCCTGATTTCCATTTGGGGTTTGCACTACATCACCCATCACTCACGACATTACATCGAACAGGTCAGAGCTGGACAGCTCCAATCCACCGGCTATTCCCTCGGGCGCTCCCTTTCCGGGCTAGCTTGGGTAGACCCTTCCCTGTACGTGGGCGATACCAGCTGCCAATTTAATGCGCGATCGCCCTTTTTACGCTGCGCCGTTAACCCAGAAGGCCCCTGTCAGGGCTGTCCCTTCTACGAATCGCGCCCGTACCTCAATCCCACCGTTAAATCCCAAGGCTAGAGTCCCTGGCAAGTTACAGTTTTAGTGACACGTAGATGGGAGACAACCCTTGGGGCAAACCACCGCGCTAAAGCCCACCCCTTTGCTCAGCCGCCATGAACAGCTCCAGGCTCGCATGGCAGGGTTTGGGGGCTGGCTGATGCCCATCCAGTACATAGGCATCACCCACGAGCACCAGGCCGTCCGACAGCGGGCAGGCCTGTTTGATATCTCTCACATGGGGAAGTTTCGCCTGCAAGGGGCGCAGGTTCTAGACCCGCTTCAGAGATTAGTGCCATCTGATCTGAGCACACTTCAGGCCGGACAGGCGAAGTACACTGTTCTCCTGAATGAACAGGGCGGCATCCTAGATGACCTGATCATCTACAGCCACAGCGCCACAGAAGCCACCCTCATCGTCAATGCAGCCACCACCCCGAAAGACTGGCACTGGCTCAAGCCCCGCCTCGAAGCGGCAAGCCTCACCCTGACGGATGAATCAGAGCAGTGGATCCTACTGGCCCTGCAAGGCCCAGAGGCGATCGCCCTCCTGCAACAGCTCAGCCCCGATCCGCTCGATGCCCTGCCTTACTACGGCCATCGGCACACCACAATACTAGACCAGCCCGCCTGGATTGCCCGCACGGGCTACACCGGAGAAGATGGCGTCGAAATCATGGTCGCGCCAGCGGCGGGACAGGCACTCTGGGATCAGCTCCTCACCCTAGGCGTTACCCCCTGCGGCTTGGGGGCCAGAGACACCCTGCGCCTAGAAGCGGCCATGCCCCTCTACGGCCAGGACATTGATGAATCTACAACGCCATTAGAAGCAGGACTGAGCTGGCTCGTGAACCTAGACAAACCCGATTTTGTGGGACGGTCAGCCCTCTTGCAGCAAAAACAAACCGGGCTAACGCGGCGATTAGTCGGCCTAGCCATGCAGGGACGACATATTGCCCGCCACGGCCATGAAATCCAGGCTGAAGGTCAAACCATCGGTATCATCACCAGCGGCTCCTTTGCCCCAACCCTGGGCCAGGCGATCGCCCTCGCCTATCTGCCCCCTGCCCTCGCCCAGGTCGGCCAAACCGTCGATATCTTGATTCGCGGCAAACGCTGCCCAGCCCAAGTCGTGAAGCGCCCCTTCTACCGCCGCCCCAAAGCGTGATCGGTTACCCGCGAGTCCTGCTCAGGAGCCCCAGAGATCTCCACAGGTCTCGACTTTGTAGAGACCTCTAGGGCACAATGTTTGAGGCTAGATGCTGCCCCCGTATGCTGCCGTACCCGCTAGAGGCCGACCACCATGAGCTTTGAATATCCAGACCACCTGCGCTACCTGGATTCCCATGAATTTGTCCAAATCGACGAAGATATCGCCACCGTTGGCATTACCGCCTTTGCCGTCGACCAGCTCGGTGACATTGTCTTCGTGGAACTGCCGGAAGTCGGCGACACTATCACCCAAGGCGAGACCTTTGGTTCCGTAGAATCGGTCAAGGCAGTCGAAGATCTGGTGGCCCCCGTCAGCGGCAGCATCCTGGAAGCCAATGCCGTCATCCTTGAGACCCCCGAACAGCTCGCAGACGATCCCTACGGCAGCGGCTGGCTCTTGAAAGTCAAGCTGGAAGGGGAACCTGACCTCACCGACACCCTCTCCGCCACCGAATACCGCGATCGCGTTGAAGGAAACTAACCCACCACTTTTCCAGGGAAAATACCTGCAAACAGTACAGACTGCTACACCCACAGCGGCATCCCAGAAAACCCTGACAAAACTACATGCTTCTTAACCTCAAAAATCGCCAGACCCGCGCAAAACAGTAATCATAGCTACCATTCTGTATCAATAAGTTAAAGAAAGTTGAATTTTTGGGTCATAAAAGCTATGATCACACCTGATTTTGTAACACGCATTACACTCACTTTGGGCAAAAGGAGGTACGGGGTTTGGCAAGAAGACGGAAGCGCAAAAGTCGTCGTCGCCAAGAGGGACGGAGAATTTTAGAAAACGTTCCTCAATACAGTATTGAGAGTGGTGAGGATAAGCCAGTAACGGCAGCTCGCAAGTACATCCAGAATCAAGGGATTACCCCCCCCGCACTACTTCTGGTGAAGCGAAACGAGCATACCACGGATCGGTACTTCTGGGCGGAGAAGGGTTTATTTGGAGCCCAGTACGTCGAAGAGAATCATTTTCTCTTTCCGAGCCTTCGCGTTGAGTCTGAGATAGAAGAGTTAGCGGTCGCCTCTCTGTAAGAGGAGCACTGCCCGTTTCATGCTTGTGAGCCGGGTGCAGGACTCACAGTTTAGAAAACGAAGCTAAAGAAAGGGAGTTGACTGTTCGCAGTCGCTCCTTTTTTTGTACCGTCTATTGTGTCGGTTGCATTTTCTAATGCACCCCGTCCGCAAACAATATGGGTCAAAGACTTACAATAGACTGTAATACATAGGCAACAGATTAGCGCAGCGAAGAAGGTGAAGTATGGCTGGAACCCTTGAATTAAACTCAGAGAATGTTGAAACTGTTCTAGATGAGCTTCGGCCTTATCTGATGGCAGATGGCGGTAACGTGGAGCTTGTTGAGCTAGAAGGCCCGGTGGTTCGGCTGCGGCTGCAGGGAGCCTGTGGGTCTTGCCCCAGTTCAACCATGACCCTGCGGATGGGAATTGAGCGCAAGCTGAAGGACAGCATCCCGGAAATTGCTGAAGTTGAGCAGGTGTTCTAGGGCAACCCTGTACAGCTTCGTCGGTCAACCCACAGAGCTTCACCCCAGGCAGTGATATCGCATCACCCTGGGGTGAAGTTTTGGTGAAGGTTGAGGGATGCGTCAGCTCTGGCATGCCGTTACGCTGCCTTCGATTGACCCGATACCTGGGGATTCAGGTAAAGAATCCGATTTTCAGCATCGGCAATAATCCAGTGCACGACCAGACGACCATCCTGAACGATCCACTTAGCGACCAGTTGACTTTGCATGGGTTGTTCCTTTTTGACTCAACAGCAAGAGTTGAATCTGATTCGAGATTCAACTGAATGTATAGACATTGTGCTGTTTCACCCAAGTCCTCACCGTGATCTGGCCGCATTCACACGGTGAGATTCATCACCGTGACCCAGAAGCAGCGTACCGACTCAATCTGGATCAGACTCCGCAGACATGACGGCCTCTACAGCCGCTTCTAGGGCGATCGCCACATGGGTCCAGTGGGTACCGCCCTGACAGAAGACAACGTAGGGTTCCCGGAGGGGGCCATCCGCGGAAAATTCAGAGGTACTGCCATCAATGAAAGTGCCGCCTGCCATGACGAGTTCACTCTCATAGCCGGGCATGCCAGATGGAACTGGATCTAAATAAGCCCCAATCGGAGAATGACGCTGAATAGCCCGACAAAATGCGGTTAGCTTGGCAACCGTTCCCAGCTGAATCGCTTGAATAATGTCGCGGCGCGGGGCTTCCGGCAATGGGTTCACGGCATAGCCTAAATCCTGAAACACCTGCGCAACCAGATGATTTCCTTTCATGGCTTCCCCCACCATTTGCGGAGCGAGAAAAAGCCCCTGGAACAAGAGTCGATTCTGGTCAAAGGTGGCACCGCCCTGGGAGCCAATACCGGGAGAAGTTAAGCGACAGCAAGCTGCTTCCACCCATGCTTGCCGCCCCGCCACGTAGCCACCCGCCGTTGCGATCGTGCCGCCCGGATTTTTAATGAGGGACCCGGCCATTAAATCAGCACCCACCGCTGTTGGTTCGCGATCGGCCACAAACTCACCGTAGCAATTGTCCACAAAGCACAGCGTATTTGGGTTTTGCTGTTTCACCAGGCGAATAATCTTTTCAATTTCTTCGAGGCTGAGGCTGGGTCGCCAGGCATAGCCACAGGAGCGCTGGATATGGGCCACACGGGTCTGGGGGTTAACACTGGTCGCGAGACCTGCCCAATCCAGGGTGCCGTTGGGCAATAGATCAAGCTGACGATAGTGAATCCCAAATTCAGCCAGCGACCCCTGCCCTGCCCCCCGCAGACCAATCACCTCTTCCAGGGTGTCGTAGGGGGCGCCTGCCACCGCCAACAGTTCATCGCCAGGGCGCAAAATACCGAATAAGGCACAGGCGATCGCATGGGTACCCGAGACAAATTGGACACGCACCGCCGCCGACTCCGCATCCATAACCTGGGCAAACACCTGATCGAGGACGTGACGCCCTAAATCGTCATGACCATAGCCAGAGACGCTAGAGAAGTGGTGAGCGCCCACGCGATGATCACGGAAAGCCTGCAAAACCTTGCATAGGTTTTTCTTGACTTGGGTGTCAATCTTAGAAAAGATGGGTGACAATGCCTTTTCTGCATCTTGTACGGGTGTCGTTGCATTCAGCATAGGGATCTGGGTGTG
>CAZXWR010000172.1:0-8476 GCA_964644325.1 uncultured bacterium | reverse complement strand
TTGTAAACAAGTGTTTACGTTTCTTTATGATTGTATTCATATTATAGAGAAAAAAACTGGAGATTTCATCTTTGGGGCAGTCTCTCCTGGGGGAGCGGGCGATCGCCAGGGCTTAAATCGGGCCATTTCCCGACAGGAAAGAAAGTCAGCGCGATTTTTCTGAAATAGGAGTCGGCAAATATAAGATTTCCTTCACATTTGCCGACTCTGCTCAGATTGGGCCGAGCTAACTGCACGGGGCTAGGGGGTAGTGGCAGGATGGCTCGCTTGCAGCAGTGCTAAGGTTCCTTGGGCAACCTGGGTGGCGGTGTCGGTGAGGAACTGCGGGTCAAGGGTCTCGGGTTGATCGGTCGGACGATGGTAGTGGGGGTTCCGCAGAAATGCTGTATCGGTCAACAGCACTGCGCCCAGGTCATTGAACCAAAAAGCGGTATGGTCGCTGCGGGCGAGCAGGGGCGTGAGTAAACCTTTGAAGGGCACATTAATCGTTAAGGTGGGTGGCTTCAGGTCAGGCGTCCCTTGGAAGGGGTCGAGCAACTGGGCATGCTCAGCATCCGCGATCGCCACCAAGAAGTCGCCGCGATCGCTGGGGGGACGAATGGCCAATCCCTCTGGCACTTGCTGGCACCCCGGCGTTGTACAGCGGTAGCCCACCATGTCTAGCACCACTGCCCCGGTAATTTCAGCATGGGCAGATGGGTCTGACAGAAAGTGGACACTGCCCAGTAGCCCCTGCTCCTCCTGGTCGAAAAAGACCACTTCTAAGGTCTGAGGCGTGGGGATCGGGTGCAGTAGGCGCGCGATTTCCAGAACCGCAGCCACGCCACTGGCGTTGTCATCGGCCCCCACGGTATTGGCAACCGTATCGTAGTGGGCGCCTAGGATCAGCTTGCCAGCTTGGGTGCCGGGACGGGTGGCAATGATATTAACCCCGGTATCGAAGGGCTGGAGCTGCGGCGTCCAGCCACTCTCCGTCAGAGTTTCCACGAGATAGCGCCGCGCCTGTGCCCGTCCGCTCTCGGTAAAGCGCTCAAAATTAAGGGCATAGATGTGGCGCATGAGCTGTTGGGGCTGAAGCAATTCTCGGGAGCTGGTCGCGAGAGGGGGCTCGGTGAGAGGGGGCTCGGCGGCAGGAGACTCGACCGAAGACTCAATCGCGATCAGGGCGGGTCGCGGGATCGAAGGGTGAACCTGCCACCACCACAGCAGACCACTCAGGGCAAAAAGGACGAGTCCCCCCAGGCCCATAAGCCAGATCCGTTTGCGGTTGAAACGATTCGACTGACGAGACTTCGCGAAGCGTGGCTTACGGTTCATAGAACGGTTTAAGTTGGCAGTTGCTTCAGGTGGTCATGATGGTTTGCCTGCATGGTTTGCCTGCATGGTATTCACGCGAGGCCCAGGTCTGTCAAAGCCTGCCGCAACCGCTGGGCCTCTGGTGATCCTAGGGTTTCGTAGAGGGTAATAGCTTGCAGAAAAGCCCGGTGGCTTTCGGCGACGCGCCCCAGCTTGTAAAAGACCACCCCCAGATTTTGCTGGGCTTCTGGATAGTTGGGCTGGATTGCGATCGCTTGCTGGTATGCGGCGATCGCTGCCTTCAGGTTGCCCTGTGCCTTTTGGAGCAGCCCCAGATTGTAGTGGGCGATCGCCAGATGGGGCGCAATGTCCAGCACTTGGCGGAGGAGCGCCTCGGCCTGGGGAAACTGCCCCTGCGCTTGGTACAACGCACTTAAGTTGATCCAGGCGGCTAGCTTGAGGTGAGGGTCGAGGGGCAGTGACAGGGCCTGTTCATAGTGCTGCTGGGCGAAGGGAAGATTTCCCGTCGCGGCATAGGCGAGAGCCGCATGGTAGTGCAGTTCATACTGGCTGTTGGCGTCCAGGGGGTCACCTTGCAGGCCGCGTTCCAAGAGCGCGATACCCGCCGCTAGGTTGCCCTGGGTGACGTAGAGGCCACCCAGTTTGCTGCAAATGTAGCGGTCGTTCGGATGCGCTTGCAGATAACGACCCATGATCCGGGCCGCGCGTTCTGTTTTACGGCGGGCCGCAATCGTGGTGGCCTGATAGCCATCGTGCCGCAGGGCTGGCTGTGGCAAGGTGCCGACGCGCCATTGGGGTTCAGCCGCGATCACAGCCGCAACTGAATCATCGATGAGTTCGTGGAAGGGCCGTTGAAAATAGAGATCGGGGTGGCGGCGAAATAGCCGAGACACCAAGGAGTAGGGAGATTGTGCGGCCCCCACTTCTTCGCGCAGCAGCGTCACCGCTAGACAGTTGGGCTGTTTCAGCAACCGCTCTAGCGCTGGTACACAGTCAGGAATCAGCACTTCATCAGCATCCAGCACCAGGATCCAGTCGCCGTGGGTTTGGGCTAAGCCATAGTTTCGTGCCGCGGCAAAGTCATCGGTCCAAGTCCAGGGGTAGACTGTCGCGCCAAAGGACTGGGCGATCGCCACCGTATCGTCGCTAGAGCCGGTATCAACAATCACCAGCTCATCCACCACATTCTTGACGCTGCTGAGACAGCGAGGCAGTCGTGCGGCTTCATTTTTGACAATCATGGCCAGACTTAAACCCATGCATCGACGTGGAGCAGAAGCACCCATAACTCACCCTGAAATTTACATCATGAGGACTTGACAGAGAAGGGCCTGTGATTGCTAAGATGTACAAGCCTAACAAGTCGTTGGGGCGTCGCCAAGTGGTAAGGCAGCTGGTTTTGGTCCAGCCATTCGGAGGTTCGAATCCTTCCGCCCCAGTTTAAAATGAGCGGTTTGCCCGATGCAGTCATGCTTCTATACTAGAAGCCCCTTTTGGTTTCCTTGTAGAACACAACATGGCTCAATCCGTGCGATCTTCACCCCCCGCCGCCTTAGCCTTAGATTTTGATGGCGTCCTGTGCAATGGACTGCGGGAGTACTTCCAGACGGCATTGCAGACCTATCGACAAATTTGGTCTGACTCGATAGACACCGCGTTGGCCCCTGCCGATCTAGAGTCCGCTTTTGGTCGTTTGCGGCCGGTGGTCGAAACGGGTTGGGAAATGCCCTTGGTGCTGCGTGCCCTGTATTTGGGCTGGCAGGAGGCTGATATCTTGGCAGACTGGCCTACCGCTCGTAATCAGCTGCTGGTTGATGCCCAGCTTGAGCCTGAGTTTCTGGCCGCCCTGGTGGATACGACGCGAGATCAGTGGATCACTCAAGATTTGTCCGGGTGGCTCGCGCTCCATGACTTTTATCCGGGCGTGATCCCGCAGCTACAGTCCTGGTTGGCCAGCGATCTATTCCTGTTTATTATCACCACCAAGGAAAGTCGATTTGTGCAGGCGCTGTTATCTGACGCCAACCTTGACTTTCCTCTAGAAAACATCACGGGGAAAGATGCGCAACGTCCCAAGGGGGAGACCCTGAAAACCTTAACCACCAAAATACCTGGCACTATCTGGTTTGTCGAAGACCGACTGGCCACGCTGCAAAAACTTGAGCAAGATTCACAGCTGGCGCAGGTTGAGCTGTTCCTCGGCGATTGGGGATATAACACCCCCGCGCAGCATCACACGGCGGCAACGAGCGATCGCCTGCACCTGTTGCCGCTGTCCGATTTCACAAAACCGTTAGAACAGTGGCTTTAAACCCAGGGAGCCAGCCAGGAGTCCGCTCTGGGTCTATCGCAGGAGAACGGCAGGCACTAAGAAACTGCCTCAGCTGCTTGACCCAGAGCCATAATGGTTTGCTTCAGCTGGGCAGCAATTTGGGGCTGTTCGTGGGCGGCATGTTCGAGGGGCGACCACAGGCTGTTGAGCGATTGATGCAGTCGGTCAACCTGATCCTGCATAGGCTGGAGCAGACTTTGCAAGGCTGCAACTCGGCCCGATAGCTGTCCCACTTCAAAGCGGCGCTGATCGAGGGCATTTGAGCGATTTTGCAGGTTCGTGCGCGTTTCTGCCAGGGCCGTTAGGCTCTGCTCTAGGCTGGCCTGCTGCTGCTGGGTTTGGTCAGTCGCTGTCTCTAGTTCTTGCTCGAGGGTTTGCAACGCACTTTGAAGCGACTGTTGCTGAACCGATAGATCCTGCAACAGGGCATCGACTTGTTTTTCTAAGTTGCTCGTTTCCCCTGATTGATCCCCCTTGCGCTGACTCAAGATGCCTTCATGCAGTTTTAGGACGGCGGCCCGATCCTGGAGGGTTTGCCGCTGGCCTTCCAGGGTTTCATCTAGGAGGCGGTAGTTTTGTTGTTCGTACTCAAGATCCGAGGCTAAACTGAGCCGATCGTACTCGCTAGCCTGGTTGATTTTGGCCTGAAGTTCATCAATGGCTTCCCGTTGATATTTCAACTCTTCTTCCTGATCGGCCACAAAGGTCGACAGCTTTTTAAGCTCTGCTTGCAATTTGTCAACAATTGCCCCCAGTTCGTCAATGGGCATTGACTTCAGGCTGTTGATATCAACTGCACTGTCGCCCGTTTGACCTTCCCTAATGTTGATTAACCCTTGCTCCATTCGCTGCTGCATCTGGAGCTGTTGGCTGAGCCACTCCTGTTGCGATCGCTTCAGACCTAGGGCCTCCTGCTGTACCCTCAGGTGCTGTTGCTGACCTTGCAGCGTTTCATTCTCTTGGTGCCATTGCTGCCAGGCCTGCGATAGGTCATGGGTTTGCTGATCGAGATCTGCCTGAGCGGATTGAACGGTCTGCTGTTCTTGCTCCAGCTGCTGCCAGAGCTGCTGAAGCAGAGAGTTTTGGGCGTCACCGCTGCCCCGTAAATTTTGGAGGGGGACATTCACGGTTTCGCCACTGACCAGTGAACTTTCCAGACGGCCCATCAAGGTCTCTAAATGGCTAACCTGTTCGTCAGAAAGGGATGACTGCTGCTGTTGCGCAAACTGTTCTTGGGAATTGTGTAGCTTGCCCCAAGCTTCCTCTAGCTGCTGACGTTCACTTTCAATTTCTTCCTTGAGCTTCAGAATTTGGTCGCGGGTGGCTTCAAATTCTTGACGCTGCTCCTCCATCTTCTGGGATTCGCTTTCGAGCTGCTGGAGTTCCTCCGCGCGGGCTTCAATATCAACTTCTCGACGGGTAAGCTCCTGGCTCTGATAGATCAGGGATTGTTTCCACCCCTCAATTTCTTCCTCCTGCGTGCGAAACTTATCGCGCATGCGCGAGAAATTTTTGAGAATGGCGACCAGATGGCGAGTTGCATCCTGAATGCGCTTGACTTGACGATTGGCATCCAGCTCCACCAAAACCAGAACGCCGTCGTTGTAGTCCCCAGAGATTTCCACTGGCAGCATTTCCTCGCCAGGGAGTGTACTCCAGTTCTGCTCAGACTGTTGCCGGGCCAGCAACTTTAGTTCTGTTTTGGTGCCCATGAAGCCCGTTTTTTTGTGTACTTCTGCTAAATACTGCACACCAATCGTCCTCTAAGATCTATAACGCCCGCAACCTAGAAGTCATCAATTCATACAGGCTACAAAATAGCGCTGCTAAACCATGACGCTCTTGGATTCAGAGTTCAAGCGATCGCCCATTCGTGGGTTAAGCTACCCCGAGACTCGGCCTAAAACTCGGCATCACCTACTTCCCGAATTTTTGGTCAGGAAATAAATTCCCCCACCTGTATACCCTAATCAGCCGGAAAGAAGCTAGGGAAAACCAAGCTTTGCCTCAAATAATTGCATGGGGCTGCACCTTGATGCCTGTAGCTTACACGACGCCTCCAGGAAGAGAACATCGCTCGATCAGGGTCTATCCACCGCTAGCCATCCATTCTGCATGGATGCTGAGCGACAGTGTCAACTTTAGAGTACCCATCATTCTAGCCTGTGACAACTTTCAAAACAGCTGTCTCAGAACATTACAAAAGCGTATGGATAGAATCCATGCCCTGGGGGATCGCTGACTAGCCCATGATGTCCCCATCATGGCCCCATCATGGCATTCATGGCATCTTGGGTGACCCCAGCGATCGCCTGGTCTGTCGCTTTGGGTAAGTGGTAGTATCGCCCCCCTGACTGATGGGCGAGCTCCTTGGCAAACCCAGTCGAAATAAATTTATTTTCGGTGTCAATGACGAGCAATTTGAGGTTAAGCTGCCGGATTCGGGCGGCAATGTCGAGCAGTTCACCCTTAATATCGGGCTTTTCATCGGGCGGTGGCGGTTCGCCCAAGGAGGTACAGAGGGGAATGTTGCCCCGACCGTCGGTAATGGCCACGATCATCACCTGACCAATTTCACCCATCGATAGGGCATTGGTACCCACCCGCACCGCTTGGGTGAGTCCGTGGGCCAGGGGGGAGCCCCCCCCGCAGGGTAAGGTATCGAGGCGGCGTCGGGCCGCTTCAATGGAGCGAGTTGGGGGCAGCAGCACATCGGCCCGCTCACCGCGAAAGGGGATCAAGGCAATCTGATCGCGATTCTGGTAAGCCTGGGTCAGCAGGCGCATCACGGCCCCTTTGGCAGACTGCATGCGGTTCAGCGCCATGGAGCCAGAGGCATCTACCACAAAAATAACCAGGGCACCCGCTTTACGGGCGAGGCGCTTGGTGCGGATATCGGACTGCTCAACAATGACCCGTCGTCCTGGGTGCTTTAAGCGACGGGACTTTTGGTAGGGGGCTGAGGCCCGCAGGGTGGCATCAACGGCAATCCGCAACGTGTTGCCTCGGGGCAACATGGGTTTGATGTAGCGGCCCCGATCTTGGGAAAAAACCACGGTGCGGCTGCCGGACTTGCCTTGCTGCTTGGCCATCTGGGCAAAGTACAGCACGGCGGGATCTAAAATGACCCCTTCTGGATCGAAGACAAATTCCTCAGGGATATCGGGGGTGTCGTCGGTTTCGGGCGGTTCGTCGTCTTCTGGCTCATCGGTGTCATCTTCCGGCTCTGGTTCGGCGGAATTGTCAGGGGGCGGTGGCGGCGGGGGTGCCTGTGGTTCTTCTTCAGGCGGTGGCACAACGGTGGCGCGGGGAATAATCACCAGCTCCACTGCCCGCCGCAGGTCATCGGCGTTCACGTCACTGCGCCCTTCCAGAGCAGCATGGGCTTTGGCAACCCGCACCGCAAACAGTTCGGCTCGGTGGCCCTGCACACCGCCCCGGAGGGCTTCATTCACCAGGTATTCAATTTGGGTTTTCTGGATGCCGACATCCTTGGCCCATTCCCGCGCCAGAATAATCTGGGTGCGCAGGTCATCAATATCGGCCTGGTACTGCTCTAAAAATTGTTCCGGGGATTGGGCGTACTCCAACACTTGATCCACCGCCTGCACTCGCTGGTCGATGCCGAGGACTCCATCCGCTGACAGCACAATGGCAATCCGATCGAGCAGGTGCTCGCGCAGGTTGCCTTCTTCGGGGTTGTAGGTGGCAATGAACAGGGGCTGGCAGGGATGCTGAAAGCTGAGACCTTCCCGCTCAATTTGATTGCGGCCATCGGTGAGTACCGTCAGCAGCAGGTTGGAAATCTGGTCATCCAGCAGGTTAATTTCATCCACGTACAGAACGCCACGGTGGGCCGCAGCCAGTAAACCGGGCTGAAACACTGTCTCCCCGCGCTGCACAGACTGGCTCACATCCACTGACCCCAGCAGCCGATCTTCGGTGACGCCGAGGGGGACTTGCACAAAGGGGGTGGGAATAATTTCGGTTTCGGGCTGCGGGGTACCCTCCACGATCGGGATGTTGCCCTGGGCCAGCTGTTCTAAGAGCGGGTCGTCCCACTGACTCGGGTGGGTCGGATCGCTGTTGCAGATCGACCCTTTCACCACTTCAATGGGGGGCAGTAGGGCATGGATGGCCCGGGCCATGATGGATTTAGCTGTTCCTCGCCGACCGGCGATCGCAACCCCCCCGAGGCCAGGATCCACGGCGGTTAAGAGCAGAGCCAGCTTGATGGCATCTTGGCCGATCACGGCAGTGAGGGGGAAGGCAGTGGGGGCGATCGCAAGCGGCATTGGTCAAAAACTGAAGACTATTAAGGCGCAGGCTTTATACGATAACAATATCTGCACCCTTTTCTTTAGATCAACTCTGCCAATACACACTCTGCGAAATCCTTCTTAGTCTTTGACTAAATTTTTACTTGAGACTTGCCAGTCCAGTATTCATCCGAAATTACTACGGGCTTGAGCCTCTTGTAGTAGAGAGATACAAAGCTTAGTGACTGCATTAATAGAGTAGGGCTCATAATATATTTCCAGCATGCTAAGAAACAGTGAGTAGGCACTTACAATAAATGCAGCTAACCCTAATCCTCCAACCGTAAACTTTGCGTTTCCTACCAAAAAGCCAACACATAAGCTTATGGCAGGAAAAATAAACCTATTAAAGGAACTAATATTCTTGTCTGAGTAACCACTTAGTCGCCTTAGGTGAAATTCTGTCAACTGTAAGTATTTCTTATGATATTTTGTTGAAAGTCTGTAAACAATTTTACGCGATGTGCAACTAAGTTTTGCTCAAGAAAGTCCCACTAAACGATGCTAG
>CAZXWR010000171.1:0-8496 GCA_964644325.1 uncultured bacterium | reverse complement strand
CATCATAGCGGACGACCAGACCTCCATTCGCCTTAGCCTGCAAGAACAGCTGCGCGCTTTTGCTGATCTTCAGGTTATCGGGAGCGCTGAAAATGGTCGCCAGGCGGTTGAGCAAACTGCACAATTGCAGCCGGACGTTGTGCTGCTGGACTTGGAGATGCCTGTCCTGGATGGTTATGGTGCCGCCCATGAAATTAAGGAGCAACTACCGCACGTTAAAATTCTGGTGCTCACCGCGCAGAACGACCCGGCAGCTCTACTGCCCGCCTTGCAGGCTGGTGCCCACGGTTACCTGCTCAAAGGAACCCCCGCCGAAGATCTAGCCAATGCAATCCGAGCCGTTCAAAAAGGGCACTTTCAAATTGGGCCAGGGATTGTTGAACCCAACACCAATTCCGTTGCAGCAAGTACCAGGGCACAAGCACAGACGACCAGTGCTCCGGTCGCCCTGGCCCCGACAGGCACGCTGTTAAGTCAGGCCAGTCCCAACGGACATGGCCTGGTCAAAGCTGAGCGGGGTGCGTTGGCTCAGACGCCTAGTCGGGCATTGACAACCTTTGATCGCCCAGTCTTGTTACAGCAGTCCCCCATCTGGTCTCGGATGATCATTTGGGGACTGGTGGCCAGTACTGCCGCGATTGTGGCCTGGGCATTTTTCTTCAAGTTTGATGAGGCGATTCCAGCGATTGGCCAGCTTGAGCCCCAAGGGGCCGTCAAAGAAGTGCAGGCTCCTGTCGCCGGGGTTGTGAAATCGATTCGGGTCAAAGACGGTCAGCAGGTCAAAAAGGGAGATGTCTTGCTCAGTCTTGACCCTCAGAATGCTCAGTCAGAGATTGCCGCCTTAGAACGGGTGAAAAAGTCACTGCTGGCCGAGAATGCTTTTTATCGACAGCAAACACAGCCTGCCCTCGTGCCTGAGACGGTATCCGCTGCTGCCCCTTCTATTTCTGCCCAAATGCTGGCGTTGGCCCAAAACCGTCGCGCGTTACTAGCGGAGACCCAGCTGTATCGGGCTCAGCTGCAGGGGGGGAGTGATGTAGCCTTATCTCCAGAGCAACGATTACGCCTGGAATCAAGTCTCAGAGAAGAATCTTCCCGGGCCAGTGCAGCCCGACTCGAAACCGAACAGCTGCAAAAACAGCTGCGACAGGTGCGCATCCAACAGCAGAGTGCTCGCCAGACCCTGGCGTCCAATCAAGAGTTGCTCGATACCATTAAGCCCGTGGTCGCGTCTGGCGGATTGGCACAGGTCGAGCAACTCCGGCAAGAGGAAGAAGTCCAGAAATCCCAGGCCGATGTTGATCGACTCCAGGAAGAATATGATCGTCTAACTTTAGCGATTGCCCAAGCGCAGGAACGGCTCGCAAATACTGAGGCCCTCTCGACGCGCGACGTCTTGCAAACCATCGCCGAGAATGAAAAGCAAGTGGCCCAAATTGATAGTCAATTTGCCAAAGTTCTGGTGGAGAACGAAAAACAAATCGCTGAGATTGAAAATCGACTCAGCCAAGCCAATGTCACGCTGAACTATCAACAGCTAGTCGCCCCCACCGATGGCGTGGTGTTTGATCTCAAACCCAATGCACCAGGGTTTGTCACCAGTCCAACGGAACCCATTTTGAAAATTGTGCCCACGGCTAATTTAGTCGCCAAGGTGTTTATCACTAATCGGGACATTGGGTTTGTGCGGGTGGGTATGCCAGTGGATGTCCGCATTGATTCATTTCCGTTTAGCGAGTTTGGTGACTTGAAGGGCACCCTCACTTGGATTGGCTCCGACGCCCTGCCACCCACGCAAATTCGCAACTTTTACCATTTTCCAGCCATCGTAAAACTCGAAACCCAATCCCTTTCGGGGCGTCAGAGTCCCATGGCGCTCCAGTCAGGCATGTCTCTGAGTGTCAATATCAAAACGCGCCAGCGTACGGTCATGAGTATCTTTACGGATTTGTTCACGGGGGAACTTGAAAACCTGAAGCATCTGCGCTAGGGGTGCATTTGTTCCCAGGCTGAGGGCAGGCTCTCTTAAACCGTTTCAACGACTGCTGTGACGAGCTGACCGATTTGGCGACGGAGTGACTCTAAGCCGTGGCGATCGCGGGCAGAAATAAAGACGCCCTGCGGATATTGTTCTGTGGCCAAGGCCAGGGGTTCGCTATCCACCTGGTCAATCTTATTAAACACCAGCAGTTCTGGCCCTGGTGTGATGGGCATATCCCTCAAAATATCGTTGACCGACTGAATCTGAGCAGCCCAAGCCGGGTGGGATAAATCCACCACATGCACGACGATATCTGCTTCTGTGACTTCCTCTAGGGTGGCTCGAAACGCATCAACCAGCGGCGGGGGTAATTCATGGATAAAGCCTACCGTATCCGTTAGCAGGACTGGTAACGGTAGCCCAGTCTCAGGGTGATCAATCACCAGCCGTCTGGTGGTGGGATCTAGGGTGGCAAACAGCTGGTCGGCGGCGTAGACTTCAGCGTTGGTTAACGCATTCAGCAAGGTGGATTTGCCCGCGTTGGTGTAGCCTACGATGGCAATCACAGGCACGCCATGGTGCTGTCGCTTTTGCCTCAGCCGGGAACGATGGGCCTGGAGCTGATCGACTTGCTGCTGGAGACGACTCAGGCGACTTTGAATGCCCCGGCGCTCTGTCTCTAGCTTGGTCTCGCCCGGGCCGCGGGTACCAATACCGCCGCCCAAGCGAGACATTGCCCGTCCACGTCCGGTCAAACGCGGCAGATTATATTCAAGTTGCGCCAGTTCGACCTGTAGTTTACCGGCCTGGGATTGAGCGCGCTGTGCAAAAATATCGAGGATGACCTCGGTGCGATCAACGATACGGATGCCAATTTGTCGCTCCAGATTGCGGGCTTGGGCAGGCGATAGCTCCCGATCAAAAATGATCAGGTTAGCCCCGAGGGTCTGAGCCCGAAGGGCAATATCTTGTACCTTCCCTGCACCCACAACCGTCTGGGGATGAGGCTGAGTGCGCTTTTGCTCAATGATATCCAGAACCTGCCCCCCCGCACTGTCCACCAGCAGGGAAAGCTCGCTTAACCCATCCTGGAACCGATGCTCAGTCATGGTTTGGGTCATGACCCCCACCAGAATGGCGCGATCGCCTGCTGCGGCAGCGCCGCTGGCCGCGGTTTGCTGAAATTCATCTTCTAGGGTAGCCACCCACTCTAGAAAATCTTGTTGGGCGATCGCCCCTAGTGGCTGAGGCCCCTCTACCTGCCAAGGCTGCTCAACCGCAGCGGTTAAATGGGCCAGGTACCCGACCTCCACATAGCCAGTGCCCCCGCCCCCACGACGCTGAAAACCACTCCCCGTTAGGCTCAACACCGCCAGTGCATCGAGTCTTTGGAGGGCCATTGCCGTCAGGGAAGCCTCGCTGGGCGGTTCTTTTTTCAAGGTTGTGGCAACACAGCGAATCCCACTGAGGCGTTCTGCCCCATAGCGAGGGAGCTCTAGGGGGGGAATTTGAGTCTGATGGGGGGTACCGACCCCAACCCGCATCACCTGCCCCCGACGATTTAAGTAGCAGCAAACGGGCTGTTGCAGGTCGGTACTGACCGCCGCTAGCCGCTGACCAAACTCGATCGTGGTAATGCGATCGCCCGGCAGTCGCTGATGATATAAGCGGCGCAACTGCTTAAGCTGACTGGGCTTAAGCCCCTGTAAATTGCCGTAGATTGTCTCGATAAGACCTTAGACTCCAATCCATTAGATGCCTGCGGTTAGGCAGTACCTCTATCTTAGAGTCCCGCCCCCGTCTCCTTGGGGCCAAATGATATGAAACTTGAGCATGGGATCACCTCAGATATTGCGTTTCCTGCTACACCCAGAATCCAACCCAATGACTGCCCTCGGCTGGACTTGCAATTGAAACAGGCTCAGGCCAGCCAGCAGGGATCATCGATGAGCAGGGTTTCAATCTCATGGGGGGGTAATGCCGGGGCAAACAAGAACCCCTGCGCTTCGCAACAGGACAGCTTCATGAGTTGCATAAACTGTGCCTGATCTTCGACGCCCTCGGCGATCGCCTTAATATTGAGTTCTTGGGCCAAAGCCACAATCGCCGTGACAATCACAGGTGGCGAAGCGCCAAGATTCATTTCGCCCACAAAGGAGCGATCAATTTTCAGATGATTGACGGGTAGGTGTTGTAGATAGCTCAAGGATGAGTATCCGGTACCAAAATCATCAATCCCTAAGCAAACCCCCAGGTCTCGTAACGCTGAAAAGACCGACTCAAACGCTGCGACACTCTCCATCAGCATGCTTTCCGTGAGTTCTAGGGTCAAACAACTTGGCGGGAACCCTGTCTCTTGCAGTACAGCCTGTAGTCGCTCGATGAAATGAACCTCCCGAAGCTGCTGTACCGACACATTCACATTGAGCTTGAGCGGGCAAGTTCTTGGATGTTGCTGTTGCCAGGCCATCACTTGGGTACAAGCTTGGCGCAGGACCCATTCCCCTAAGGGCACAATTAGCCCAATTTCCTCGGCAATGGGAATAAATTCAGCGGGAGAAATCTGACCGCGGGTTTCATGGGGCCAGCGCAATAGCGCCTCAAAGCCAGTCACTTTCCCAGACTCAAACGAAATAATCGGTTGATAGTGAACGATAAAGCTTTCTCGCTCTACGGCTGTATAGAGATCTCGCTCAAGCTCGACCCTTGCTTGTGCTTCTAAAAACATGGCCTCGTCAAACACTTCATAGCGTGCTCGGCCGTGGGCTTTGGCTCGATACATGGCAATGTCCGCATCCCGCAATAGTTCACTGCTGTCGCAATAAGTAGCAGTCCCCAGCACAATGCCCACGCTCGCCGTAAAAAAATAATCTCGCCCTTGCAGGGTAAAGGGGGCTTTAAATCTTTCGGCAATGCGATTCACCGTCCGTACCGCATCCCTCAGGTGGTGGATCGGATCCAGTAAGATCACAAACTCGTCCCCCCCCAGTCGAGCCACGAGATCCGTTTCTCGGACTTCCGCTTCTAAGAGACGCGCCAGGGCAATCAGCAATTGATCCCCGATCTGATGGCCAAGGCTGTCGTTGATGACTTTAAATCGATCGAGGTCAATGAATAAAACGGCGAAGCGATAGTCTTCCTGCCGCCTCGCCCGCATGAGAGCCAGATCCAGGCGCTCTGCGAGCAAGGTGCGGTTCGCCAGCTGGGTGAGGCCGTCGTGAAAGGCTTCATGGTGCAGCTTGGCCTCTGCTTCTTTTTGACTGGTGACATTCAGAAACTGGCTGATAATGTGAAGCGGTTTAGCCGCTTCACTCTGCACGAGGGAAGCCTGTAAAATGCCGTACACTTTACGTCCAGAGCGTGTCTGATACATGCCCTCAAACTGAAAGTCACTGATTTCACCGCAGCCGAGCTTCTCGTATAGGGCCTGAATCGCCGCTGCATGGTTCGCATGGATAAAGTCTAGCCAGGTACGACCCTTAAACTCTGGGGCAGCATAGCCCAGAGTCTCAGACAGAGAGCGATTCACCCGCACAAACTCACCCGCCAGGGTTTGGATGGCAATGCCAATCGGGGCAAAGTCAAAGGTCAGTCTAAATTGCTCTTCGCTTTTCGCCAGGGCTTGTTCCATCCGCTGGCGCTCCTGAATTTCTTGCTGAAGCTCCTGAGTTCGAGATGCCACCCGCTGCTCAAGGTCATTCATGAGCTGGTGGAGCTGCTGTTGGGCGGCCCGGAGGGCCATCTGGCTTTTAACGCGGGCTAAAACTTCGGCTGGGTGAAAAGGCTTGGTGATATAGTCCACCCCCCCAACCGCAAAGGCTTCTACCTTATTGTCTGGATCTTCAAGGGCACTCATAAAAATGACGGGAAGCGCTACCGTTTGCGGGCTTTGCTTCAGGCGGCGACAGGTCTGCAAGCCGTCCATGCCCGGCATCATGATGTCTAGCAAGATTAAATCGGCCTGAAAGTGCTGCAGGATGGATAGCGCTTCTTCTCCATCTCGGGCGATCGCAACGCAAAATTCTGCCTTCTTCAGAAGATGTTGCAAAATTCTGAGGTTTGCAGGCACATCGTCGACAATCAGAATTTTCCCGCTATGCGTCATAAATGCCTATGCTAGGTGACTGAACCCAAGCCCTCGCACAGTTGAGAACTGCAGCTTTGGCTGAAGACACTATCAGCTTGCAGCTCAACGGGTCGGGCACAGGTTAATGATTCAATGTCATGGGGTTCCAGATCTCAGATCATGGATGACAGCATTGCGACAGATTCATCCACAGATGTATCCATCGCTGACACATCCACGTAGGATGAGGCTGCCCACTTTGCCTCATTTTCATAGCAGGGCAGCACAATTATTTGGGAATGGGCCTAACCTGTTGGCACCGCTCAACTGAGGTTCAGAGCAGCAGCCCTCATCTGATATGCCACCGTACCCAGTTTGATCTCCTTGGGTTGATTGGCCCATCATCATGACTATTAGCGCAGCGGATTATGTTTGAAGTAGGCCTCCAAGACCTTCAGGGCAATTGGCCCACAAACGCTGCCGCCGCCACCGCCTGAATTTTCGGCAAAGGCCACGACGACAATCTCGGCTTCGCGGTTGTAGGGTGCAAAAGCTCCAAACCAGGTATGAGATCGTCGGGGTGGATCTTCCCCCGTACCGCTTTTGCCTGCTGCTGGCGGAATCGTGTTGACATTGAGGGCTGGGCCTGTCCCCCCCTGCACTACGGCGCGCATCCCATTTCGCACTGTCTTGATCGTTTGCGGCTTCAGGTTCAAAGACTGCCGCCATTCTTTGGGCGGAACTGTACTTTTTTTGAGGTGTGGCTTGACCTTGTAGCCATTATTGGCAGGTACGGCATAGACCACGGCTGCCTGAAGGGGCGTTACCTGTACGGCGCCTTGCCCAATGGACATCATGACCGAATCTGCCGGGTACCACGGCGCCTCCCAAACTTCTTGCTTCCATTCGGGATCGGGGAGAAATCCCTCCGATTCTCCCGGAATATCTAAACCTGTTTTCTGCCCAAGCCCCAGTTTTTGAGACCATTTCAAGAGATTGGCTGGCCCGACACCCACACCCACTTGACCAAAAAAGGTGTTACTGCTCCACTGTAAGGCGGTTACATATCCAATCGCGCCAAAGCCAGCGCCGTTCCAGTCTCCAACACCATGCACTGAGGGGTAGGTCATTAAAACCGTGCCCGGTGAATATTTGCCCGTTTCCATCCCGGCGATCGCCGTCACCACCTTAAAGGTGCTGGCCGGGGGGAAGCCCTGAATGGCTCGATTGACAAACGGAAATGAACGTTTCTGGAGAGACTGCCACTGGGCCTCAGTCATCGTTTTTGCAAACCAGTTGGGGTCAAATGCTGGCTTGCTGACCATCGCCCGGATTGAGCCGTCGCGGGGATCAAGGGCAACCACTGCACCTGAGCGATCGCCCAGGGCTGCTTCCGCTGCTTTTTGCACATCTAGGTCTAGGGTCAAGGCAATATCTTGACCCGCCACCGAGGGCTTTTGACCGAGGATGCGAATAATGCGTCCGGCGCTGTCTACTTCCACCTGTTGTCCGCCCCAAGTGCCCCGCAAGGCTTTTTCATAGGCTGACTCAATGCCCATCTTGCCAATGACATCGCCCAACCGATACCCATCTTCCTGCCTACGGTCCAGCTCTTCACCCGTAATTTCGCCAATGTAACCCAGGACTTGAGCAGCCAATTCACCGTGGGGATAGTAACGCTGGGCTTCACTATCAATTTCAATCCCGATCATCTCACTGCGGTATTCTTCCAAGGCAACGACCTGACTGAAGCTAATCCCCCGTGCCACCCGCACCAGAGACGGTGAATTCGGCCCAGCTTGCTTGACCTTAGCCGCAATCTCAGAGGCTGGAATATTCAGCAGATCGGCCAAAATTGTCAGGGTTCGGGGCCATTGGGGCTTGGTCTGGGCCAAGGGCCAAATGAAGACGGAATAGGAAAACTGACTACTCGCCAAGACCCGACCCTTACGGTCTAGAATCTTGCCGCGTTCCGGACGCTTTGGAATCAGCTGAATCCGGTTTTCATCGGCCAGTTCCCGATTTCGTGCCCCTTGATAAATTTGCAGGTAGCTCAAGCGGGCTGGAATGGCCCCAAAGAGCAGAAGAGTGACAATGGCGATAAAAATCAGGCTGCGCGATCCTTGGCCCACCAAATTGGCGGTGCGCTGGGTAGAACGGGTGAGACGCTGAGATTGCATCAAAGGTAAAGATATTAAAGACTGAAGGGATTATCGAGTATTCAACACTCTAAACTGGCGTTGAAGGTGATGCAAAGCGGCCTGGATGAATTTTTCTAGTCATCTAATCCTTTCACCCAATCCTTCATGCCGCTGAGGCTCCTTGTCACCCTGTCAGCAGAATCGGATAGCTGCAAGCTGAAAGCATTTGTGCTGCATCCCCCGCACAGTGCCTCCATCCCTATTCTGGCATCTACAGGCTAACCTTCCAGACGGTCACAATCCCATGC
>CAZXWR010000170.1:0-8564 GCA_964644325.1 uncultured bacterium | reverse complement strand
ACCAGCCCAAGCGTTTCATCTCAATGTCTGTTTGGGCAATCACATCCGAGAGATCTAAGGGGCCTGGGTCAGTTTCCACCTCAGATCGAGGGGGCGGGCGCTTGGTTTCTGGATCTGCACCCCGCTTACCCTTGGGCTTAGCCCCCGGTGCCTGCTGTTGAACGCCTGATGGTCTTGGGCGTGGGGCTGGGGCTGGTCGGGACTCAGGAGTCTCCATCCAGGACAGGGGCTGTTCCGGTGGCAAATCCCGGCCTTCAGAGGCATGCCAGTCTACTTCGAGGGGCATTTGCAGCGGGGCTTCTGCTAGGGATAAAAACGGGTTGGCGTGGGCCGGATTAAACTGCGGCGGATCCGCCGCCGCAAAAGCCGATGGCTCAGGACTGACCAGATGCGCCTGACTGGGCGGCGTCTCATCTACCCCCAATACAATCAGCGCCCGCGCTCGGGCCTGATCTTCGGCCTGTTCAATAGAATGGGCTGCCGAGAGTCCGGTCGATAATGTCGTCGTGCCGACCTGTACTATTGCCCGCACAATAAATTTGCCCTCGTGGATGTGGATCAGCTCCGAGGTCAAACTGCCCATGGGATACTGCGATCGAAACTGAGCGTACATAGTGGCGCTAAATTGGCGGGTGGAGCCGGAGGGGAAATAGGCGGTTGCCGATCAGGAGCATTTAGGGGCATTCAGAGGTATTCAGGGGCATTCAGACGCATGATGTTGTCCTCAGAGGACAGAAGCGAAGCAAATAAAGCAGACACATTTCAGAACGATTGGGAACCTCGTTGTATCACGTTGGCTGAGCTGAGATCAACTCCAGAACGACCCTGGCTGCTGGACAGGGATCAGGGGCTAAGGCCGCGTTCGGTATTGACGGAGCAAAGCGTGATAGGCTTCACCGCTGGCCCACTCATCAATGGCCTGGGCTCGTAGGACGGGTAAGGGGTGGGTCAATTGTGCGGTTTGAGCCGCTTTCCAAATCTGACTGAAGTCGTCCTCGGCGCGGCGATAGGAGCGAGCCTGGGCTAAGAAGGCGTCGCAGTTCAGCTGTCCTGCAAGACTGGGGGAGCCCCCCGTGAGCTTCATCAGTACCGAAATCATGACCTGGGGATCTTGACTCACCAGGAGTCCAGCGCGATCGCAGGTAAATTCGGCACAGCGCACCCAGGCCAAGAGCTGCTGCTGTAAGCTTTGGGCAATGATGCCCCCCAAGGGCGGAATCGTCCCTGCGGCCAGCACCATCAGGTTAGCCAGGGTTAAATACACGCCATGATCGCATTTCAGGTGCCCCAGCTCATGGGCGAACACTGCCTGAATTTCTGCAGGGGTCAACAAATCCAGCAGGGACGTATGCACCATGATGAAGGGCTGTTGCCCCCGCATCGCAAAGGTATAGGCATTGGGGACAGGGTGCTGCCGTACGTAAAGCTGGGGGGGGATAATGTCTAAAATCTGGCAGGCTTCCACCAATAGCTCGTGTAGATGGGGCAGCTGCTGCTTGCCGACCAAAATACTAGAGCCAATGTTATCCAGGTAAAACACTTGCTCAGCGACCGATCCCAAGAGCGATCGCACCACCCAGTCCCAGCCCGGCACTTGCTGGAGTGCTGCCGTCGCCTGGAGATCGAGGGGATGTCGAAATTGATTGGCCGTCAGCCCAAGGAGTGAGATTTTCGCGCTAGCCATGAACCATTACCGGGGCATACGATCGCCCGCAAGAGATCACCCCCATTCTGACACCATCTTCTCAACCTACCCACAGTCAAACGGCCTGACATCGCTGCCAGGCCGCTCAGATTCTATTCAGGTTCGCTTGACGACAAAATGCAGCAGGGACGAGTCCCGACCCAGCTAAGCTACGACCGTCGGCATCGGCTGACCGGAAATCCGCTCAACCCGCGCTCCCAGTCCGCGGAGTTTCTCTTCAATGTTTTCGTAGCCGCGATCTAGGTACTGGAGACCTGCGATCGTGGTTTGGCCCTTGGCAGCTAACCCTGCCACCACCATTGCCGCTGACGCACGCAGATCGGTGCCCGTTACGGGTGCCCCAGACAAAAACGGTACCCCACGAATGACGGCATTGTTGCCCTTCACCCGAATATCAGCCCCCATCCGAATTAGCTCGGGGACATGACCCAATCGATTTTCAAAGACGGTTTCGGTGATGACGCTATTCCCTTCACACAGGGTCAGCAGCGTCATAAACAGGGCCTGCATATCCGTGGGGAATCCCGGATAAGGCAGTGTCTCAATATCAACGCCGTGGAGTGCCAAGCCGGGCAGGACGCGCAGCGTTTGATGATCCTCCATGACGGTGCGCACGCCAACCTCTTTCAACTTAGCCAACACGGCTGCCAGATGATCAGGGATGACTGGAGCGAGGGTGATTTCGGAATGGGTGATGGCCCCAGCAATCAAAAAGGTGCCTGCCTCGATGCGATCGGGAATAATACTGTACTCAACCCCGTGCATCTGAGACACCCCCACAATAGTAATGGTGTTGGTGCCAGCGCCGTGAATGCGGGCGCCCATGGCGTTGCAGAAATCAGCCAAGTCAATGACCTCGGGCTCCTGGGCGGCGTTCTCCAGAATGGTTTCACCTTCCGCCAAAGCTGCGGCCATCATCAAGGTTTCAGTGGCTCCGACGCTGGGGTAGTCCAGGTAAATGCGCGTTCCTTTGAGACGACGGGCATAGGCATGGACAACGCCATGCTCAATGTAAACATCCGCCCCCATCTGCTGTAGACCCCGGACATGTAGCTCTACCGGGCGCGCTCCAATGGCACATCCACCGGGCAGTGGCATTTTGGCCACGCCTGTTCGGGCCAGCAGTGGTCCAATCGCAAAGAAGCTCGCCCGCAACTGACTGACCAGTTCATAGGGCGCTTCGGTCTGGGCAATATGGCTGGCATCAATGGAAAGGGCATCGCGATCGCGGGTCAACTTAACGCCCAGGGCTGATAGAATTTGGCCCATGCCTGAAATATCAGCCAGATCGGGGACGTTATGAAACAGGCAGGCTTCAGACGCCAGTAACGCTCCGGTCATTAACACCAGCGCCGAGTTTTTGGCACCGCTGATACGGACATGGCCACTCAGGGATGTTCCACCCTGAATTTGGAGGACGGACTGCTCTCCGAGATTGGGGGGCAAATCACTGGAAATACTTGGGGAAAAAGTAATGGTTCCGTCCTCCTACACCTAAATACAGAGAAAAATGTTAAAGATGGTCTAGATTCTACCCGAAAGAGTCGATTCTGACGTAAAAAAATATTTTCTTTTATTAAGGAACTGCAAATAATCGCTATTCTCTAGTATTCCCGTTGCTCATTGGCGTTCAATCTGGGCCTGACGGCCCTACTCCAGGACTATGACTATCGCAAAACTTCGTCGGCCTCGCGTCTTTAACACCCTGCTTCGTTCTGGGCTGTCAACCCGGTTAATGGTGGTGGGCATTGGGATCACAGCTGTCTATGTCCTAGGTGCCCTCTTGGGATCTTCACTACAGTCTTTGGGTTGGGTGCAAAGCCCCTACGAATTTTTGAGCAATCCGATCCATGAGCCTCCGAGTGTCGCCCACTGGTTTGGCACGGATCTACAGGGCTATGACGTGTTCGCGCGCACGCTATTTGGGACTCAAGCGGCCTTGCAGGTAGTCGTGGTAGCGACCTTGTTCAGCCTCGTCATTGGAGTCCCCCTCGGTCTCTTTAGCGGTTACTTAGGAGGGCGGCTGGATCGGGTGCTGCTGTTCTTGATGGATACTATCTATACTCTACCGGGTTTGCTGCTCTCAATTACGGTGGCTTTTGTGGTGGGTCGCGGTGTATTCAATGCCGCGATCGCCTTGAGTGTGGCCTATGTGCCGCAGTACTATCGCGTTGTGCGCAATCATACGGTCAGTGTCAAAACCGAGCTCTTCATTGAAGCGGCCCAGGCGACGGGGGCATCCCCTTGGCGAGTCTTGACGCGCTACCTGTTCCTGAATGTGATTCAGAGCGTCCCGGTTTTGTTTACCCTGAATGCCGCTGATGCCATTTTAACCCTGGCAGGCCTGGGCTTTTTAGGGCTAGGGCTACCGGAGGAAGTGCCTGAGTGGGGCCATGAACTGCGCCAAGCCCTGAGCGGTCTCTCGACGGGGGGCATCTGGTGGACTGCGCTGTTTCCTGGTCTCGCGATGACGCTGTTAGTGGTGGGCCTATCGTTGATTGGGGAGGGCCTCAACGACTTGATTAATCCGCTACTGCGGCGTGAAACCTGGCAGCAAGATTAAACTGAAATCGCTTCTCAAAGGAACTGGATTCAGTATAATAGTGGAGCCTTAACTTAGGGCGGGTGGCGAAATGGTAGACGCACCACACTCAAAATGTGGCGACTTCGGTCATGAGAGTTCGAGTCTCTCCCCGCCCATTCCTTGACGCATCGCAAACCGGAAGCTGGGCAGGAGGTTTTAATCCTGCCCTTTATTGTGAGAAAACAGTTCTAGATTGTATCCCCAACCACCACTGTTGTTAAAAACGCCCCTGCCGCATTCAGTGTTATCGCCCGAGTCTTGGCCGTTTGGACTGGAGTGGCTTCCGGAATCGGCATACTTAGTGGGAGGCTGTGTGCGAGATGCAATCCTGGGGTACCGTTCCCCCTATTTGGATCTTGATTTTGTGCTGCCGGAGCGTTCCATTGAGACGGCCCAGGCGATCGCGCGACATTATCAGGCCGGCTTTGTGGTGCTAGATGCTGCCCGCCAAATTGCTCGGGTGGTGTTCCCTGATGCCACGGCCGATTTTGCCCGCCAGGTGGGGCCAACGTTGTTGGATGATTTACAGCGTCGTGATTTTACGGTCAATGCGATCGCCTACTCCCCACACCAGCAGATTTTTGTAGATCCCCTGGGGGGCCAGTCTGATCTAGCGCAGCGACAGATCCGGATGGTGTCGGCCCAAAATCTGGCCGATGATCCCCTGCGGTTATTGCGGGCCTATCGGCAAGCTGCTCAACTTCAGTTTTCAGTGGATGCCGCCACTCGCAAACAGCTGCACCAGCTCTCCCCATTGCTCGTTCGGGTCGCTCCAGAACGTATTCGGGTGGAGCTGAGCTATTTGCTCAGCCATGAGGGGGGTAACCCATGGCTGACCGCTCTCTGGCAGGATGGTCTGTTGCAGGACGTGCTGCCAGATGCCAATCTAGCCGGACTCCAGCTGATTCAAGCCATCGAGCCCGCCGCTGCTCTGATTGTCGGGCAGTGGCCAGCGCTGCAAGCCCAGATTTATCGCCCCCTCAGCGATCGCCCTAAAAGTTTTGAAGGCGCACGGCGATCGCTGTTGGCAACAGCCAAGCTTCTCGGACTGGTCGCAGATGACCCAGCGCAGGCGAAAGAAACGCTCCAGGGCTTAAAGTACAGCCGCGCAGAAATGAACTGGGTGTTGCTTGTGCTGCAAGGGCTGCATTTTGCCCGTGCTGTTGTCTGCCCCAGCGCCTGGACTTGCCGGGAACAGTACCTGCTCTTCCATCAGCTGCGGGAGGCATTCCCCCTGTTTTTGGTGGTGGCGATCGCCTCAGGCTGGTCTCTAGAAAACGTCACGCCTTTAGTTGTTGAATATCTCAATAGCGCCAGTCCAATTGCCCATCCCCAGGCCTTAATGAGTGGCCAAGTGTTGATGAGCGCCCTGCATCTATCGCCTGGCCCCTGTGTGGGCAAACTTTTAGCGGCCCTGGAACTCGCCCAGGCGGAAGGCCATATTCACACTCAAACCGAAGCCCTTCAGTTTGCTAAAACACTGCTGCCAGAACTCTCCCCCCCTGGGTAAAGTTGCTGGGTAAAGGGGTTTACCGCAACCTATGGCTACCCCAAGGTCTGCAAACTGAGCCTTCGATCCTACCCAGTCGGACGTAGCACGGCGGGTTTGCCTTCTGACGGTGGCGCTAGGCGATCGCGCTCTAGGGGGGAAGTCATGGGACAGACTTTAAGGGTTAGGCCAGGGACTGCTGATCGGGCTGCCGTAAAAAAGACAGCAGTTCCAGGTTGACGAGCTGAGGCACTTCCTGTTGGATCCAGTGGCCGCATTCAGGAATCAATTTAAGCTGTAAAGAGTTGGCCACAAAGTGCTCCAGCCCCTTAGTCAGTGCTGGACTCAAAACGGCATCTTCTTTGCCCCAAAGTACCAGTGTGGGAACCTGCACCAGTCCCGGCGGATGGGGCAGCTTTTTTAACCAAAACTGAGGCGAAAGCCAAGGCCGATAGTAGTTCAGCGCCGCAGACAGCACCCCCGTCTTCGAGAGGGCGGCCTGGTAAATTTTGAGGGTCTCACTCGAAAAAGCCGCTTTGCGAATGGCCTGCCGCTGAAACCACTCCTGTAAAAAGGCAAACAAGTTCTGCTGTAAAACCCACTCCGGGACACCGGGAACCTGAAACGCCAACATATACCAGCTTTGACGCAGCTGCTCTAGATTGCTAGTCAGGGCTTGGAACAGCTGGCCCGGATGGGGAGCGCTGAGCAAGGATAGACTGTGGAGCGATTCTGGAAACTTTTGGGCCAAATTCCAGCCAATGATCCCACCCCAATCGTGGCCCACAATATGTGCTTTTTGATAGCCCAGACTCTGAATCAGCCCCAAAACATCCTGCGTTAATGTGTCTAGGTCGTAGCCCGTGGCAGGCTTTTCAGAATCGTTATACCCGCGCAGATCCGGGACAACCACCTTGAAATGACGGGCTAAAAATGGAATTTGGTACCGCCAGGAGTACCAGAACTCAGGGAATCCGTGGAGCAGAAGCACCAGCTCCCCTGTCCCTTGGGTCACATAGTGCAAGCGAATGCGATTGGCTTGGGCAAACTGGTGCTGCCAATGCTCGGCAAAATCAGCCATACAGTACAGAACGATCCTCTTCGGCAGTCAATGTATCTTTAGCCTGATGATCGCCACTGTCGGCATGAACCTCGGGGCGATTGCGCCACCCCTACCGAGCGATTAAAGCGCCATCAGAGTATATTCAAACTCCAAACTAGCACTGCTTTGCTTGTTCTGGTATTGCAGGGAGCAAACCGAAGCATCCCCCTACCCAACCAGCAGCATATCCGCAACAGCCTGTTCCGATTGCTCAGGCAAGTGCTTCACGAGATTGGCCAATTCCTGGAGCTGCGAGATGGCTTCCGCCCCTTCTAACTTCATCAGTTCGCGATCGTCGCGCATCTCCGTCCAGGTAATGCCGTAGTCCGATACCAAAAAGCGAATGAGATGGTTGTCGCCGAGACTGACCATAAATGACGCGCCGTTCATCTGCACACCACAGGTATAGCAGGAGGCAGGATAGCCGTAGCGCTCTAAAACAGTAGACAGAGCCTGAAGGCTCATGACCAGGTCTTGGACAAAACGGCGATGTTGGTCTGCAAGTCGTAAAAACACAGGAATCTCCCGCTGAATACAGTTTGATTGTAGCTTCTTTATGTTTTTTTAAGCATTCATTTATGAGGGATGTGTAAATTCTTGTAAAGAGCTGTGGGGGTCTAGCCCCTGTGGCTTTCTGTCCGGGTTTTATCAGCTGGTGCCTGCCTGGATGCTTTAACCCAGAAGGATAGCTGATGCATACCGCTAGAGTTCCCAGACTTAGCCCCAGGTGTTGCATCAATAGGTGTCACCCTAGTCTGACGGCCCAATGCCGAACTGTCTGGAATGAACTTTATGGCTTGATTTTGCCCGAATTTAGAGCTTTTCGGAAACATTTGGATAAGCGCTCGATGGGAAGCTGCCTTTGTGCTTCAGCTCCAGATGATGTCACGCTCGTGAAAAACAAGGAAAAAAACTTAAAAAGGAAAATTGAAACCGAGGGGCAAGAGTTGAGTTTGGTCGCTGCTTGTTCGCGGACAAGGGGTCGCGGAACGCGGTAGGGTCGGTGGCGAGCATTACCCTTGAAGGAGAGCTCTAGGATGCAGCAGCGTTGGACTAGGCAGAGAGTTTATGGAAAACACAGGTTGACGGCTAAGCCTCCGCTCCATCGACAAATGGCGATCGCCTGTGCAACCGTCATTTTAGCAATCTTCTGTTTAGATGCCACTGGAGCGAGCCTGATCCCCCCTATTTGGTCAGTCTTGAGTGCCAGGAATGGGGCAGCCCTCGGCCCGTTGGAGGTGAGCTATGCGCCTGAGGTCTGGCTTTCAGTGCTGGGGGTCACCTTGGGAACCCTGGTTATTACGATTTCCATCGCTGCGCAAAATATTCCCAAAATCACTGAACTTTACATGCAGGATTGGCTGAGCCAGTTCTATGTCTGGTTTTTGATTGGGGGGAGCTGTCACGCGGTGCTGGTGAGGATCTTCGCCGATCAGGGGATGCCCCGCAATACCAGTGTGCTACTCAATCTGTATGGCTTGCTGCCTGTGGCGATTGTGCTGGCTTTTCCCTATGTGTTCTATGTGTTACGGGCGATTCAGCCGGTGACCGTGATTCAAAAAATTTGCGATCGCCATCTGGCGCGGCTCCGGCAGCTTGAACAGGCCGCTGACAATCAAGGCTGGCAGTCGAGCGATCGCCAAGGGGTACATCAGGATTTGCTGGAGTCTCTCAATCAACTCGA
>CAZXWR010000169.1:0-8598 GCA_964644325.1 uncultured bacterium | reverse complement strand
TGGCAGCTGAATTCGTGATAGCGAAAGATTGCTCAGATCGACATTGCTAAAATCACGCTGGCCTCTTTCATATGCCTGCTGCAGGCTCTGGGGCGTTAGCTTTTGAACAGACGACGCACGTCCTTTCTGGCCCGCTGATAAATGTCCAGAAGCCGCCGCTCTGGTGGAACTACCCGGAGTCGTCCTAGCTGACTTGCGCGCTGGAATCTTAGAGTACTGACCTGACAGTGGATCAATCGAACCGGATGAGCGGGGGGCCGAGCGCATTCGTCCCGTACTGCTGCCAGTACTGTAGCCGCCTCCCCGTGCAGAAATGCCGCCGCTCCGGGGTGGGGGTGCGGCGGCACTGGTCGCTGCGATAGATCCCGACAGGGTGTCATTATCCTCAAGGCTGCGCAGCACATCTTTTGCAGACTGGAAGCGATCCCGGAGGGAAACTTCCAGCATTTTTTCAAGCACTCGCTGAAACTGAGGCCCTAGGGAAACATGCTCTCGCCAGCTCAGTTCGCCAGTCGACTGATTGTAGTTCAGATCTTTCGGAGATTTGCCCGTCAACAGGTAGAGACAGGTAATACCTAAGCTATAGATATCACTGGCATAAACTGGACGCATTGCCATTTGTTCCGGGGGTGCAAATCCGGGTGTCCCAACGGCAAAGGAAGTCAGGGTTGTTATATCTGGACTTTGCGCCGCTGCCTGACTCACCTGATCCTTCACCGCACCAAAGTCGATCAGCACCAGCTTTTGATCAATACTGCGGCGGATGATGTTGGCGGGTTTGATATCCCGGTGAATGACCTGTTGATCATGGAGATAATCCAGAATTGGCAAGACCTCTTGCAACACCACTTTCACCATGGCTTCATCGAAGGGGCCAGAGCGGCGCACTTCCTGCTGCAGTGTTGCACCGCTGACATACTCTTGAATGAGATAAAATTCCTGGCCAATTTCAAAGAAATCTAGCAGCCGAGGCAGCTGGGGATGATTGCCAATTTTGCCCAGGGTGGACGCCTCTCGTTGAAACAGTTCACGAGACATTTCCAAGATATGGGCTGCATTCAACACCGGACGCAGTTGCTTAATGACGCAGGTAGGTTCCCCTGGCAACCCCTCATCTGTGGCTAAAAACGTGGTCGCAAAACCGCCCCGGCCTAGAATGCGAGTGGGACGATAGCGATCGCGCAACACCAAACCTGAGCCACAGGCTTGGCACACTGTTGTGGCTGGCAAGTTACTGGGATTATTGCAGTTAGGGTTCAGGCAGTAACTCATTAACGTTGCTCAATAAAGTTTGGACTGCAACAGTACACCAGACCGTCCAGCATCCCTATCTCTTAGGTTTCCCTCAATGGGCACAATCCTTTCGCAGTGTTATGGCAGAGTTAGATAATGTTCGCCCCCGCACCCTGGCAACCCGACAGCCAATGCTATGTGCCCCCTAGAGATTAGGGTCGGCACAAGCCTTTGTACAGATACTCTAACGCTGAAATCTGTCCATCCACTAAAACAAATTCTAAACCCAGTTGCGGATGACCTGGTTACAGATATTCCTGTGGCAGCGTCTTTTTGGGGGTAAGTCTTCAGGTCGCATAAGACAGGATTGGATCACAGGGAACGGCCACTGTTGTTTTAGGCTGCTTTCTGTCCATACTAAGGACGTCTGGCATCCATCCATGACTCACCCGATCTGTAAATTGTGGACGGCTATGCGCATTCTGCAGCACAACTCTGCCCAGCTCATCATTCAAGAACGGCTCATCGGCATTTGGCTGCTTAGCATCGGCATCACACTGGTGGGGCTGTTCATGTTTTTCTTGTTTGAGCCACCAGTGGATTGGATTGGCGCGGTCTGCATTGCCCTGGGCGGCATTTTCGCAACGCTGACGCCCACAGAAACCTTTGTTTTTGATCGAGCAAGGGGGCACTTGACCATTCATCGGCAGCATTTGTTGAAAAAACAGACGGCTCACTATCCAATGGCTGCCGTTGTGGATGTCCAGGTGAAGAATGTGGAATTTTTAGGCACCCGCTTCCATCGTGTGGTGCTGCACCTTGAGCATCGGCAGTGGATTGCTGTCACTCAGACCATCAGCACTGATTGGAAACAGCAGCAGAGTGTGCTCCGGCATATTCGAGGGTTTTTAAAGATGGGTTAGGGTGCAAAGGATGCCTTGCGATATTAAAGTCGCCAGACGGTAAACAGAACTCCCAAAAAACTGCCCTCCCCGCGGGGAGGGCAGATGGCAAACAGTAACAAGCCCTGTACTGGGTGGCGCTAAGACTTCTTCAGAAATGATTCAGCCTGTTTTAGCGCATAGGGCAGGATGTTTTTCAGCGCCCAGCCCGCAGCCAGTAGAAGTGGCAGTAGCACAATTAGAATTCGCAGATCCATTACGGGTTAGTCCTCACGTAAAGCGGCTTTATACTATTTTCCTATATTTTTATTTTCCTACAATCGGTTGATTTTTGAACGCCGCTCTTTGGCTAATCTCAGGCGATCGCCCCTGGTTCAGTCCCCACCCTAGCCCGCTGAGCCTAAGGGGTAAACCCCAAGTCCGTACCGCGATTGCTATGAACCAGCGCTAATTTCTCATAGTGCTTGGCATGTTCCACGAGAGCGTCAGCCTCCTGCGGGTTGACCACCCGCACTTGCTTCGCCGGAACCCCAACCCATAGCGTGCCAGGAGGAACAGACTTTGAAACCACCGCGCCAGCCCCAATAATGCTACCTGCCCCAACCCGCACACCGTTCAAGATAACGGCCCCAATGCCAATCAGGCTGCCACGCTCAATGTAGGCAGAATGAATCACGGCCCGATGGCCCACGGTGACATAGTCTTCCAAGATGATCGGGGCACCAGGATCCCCGTGGAGGATGGCGCCATCCTGGATGTTGGTGCAGGCACCCACCAAAATTTCTGCCAAATCGCCCCGCAAGACCGCGCCATACCAAATGCTGGCACCCCCTTGAATTTTGACCCGACCGACAACCGTTGCATTGGGGGCAACAAAGGCTGCTGGGGAACAGTCAGGCTCGGGCCAGTAGCTGGGAACGTAAGGAGTAATATTCATCCTGTATGGGCGCAGAGATTAAAACGAGCGGGTGGCTGGGGGCTATCTGCTCCTATTTTTACCTAAAACCAGAGCCCAGCATTTTGGAGCCGACTGATCCAGGTCATGGGACTGGCAGAGTTATATCTAAAGGATTCACAATAGAATCGTCAGCGAAGGAATTAAACCTCGTTATAATGAAGCCACTTCAAGTCACGATGTGCAGCGTCTTCAAACAGATGAGCACTCAATGATCTATGCCGGCCTACAGTACCCAATTTTCGGACCCGAAATTCAGTGTCCGCATTGTCGGCAAATGCTCCCTGCCCTCACGCTGACCGATACCTACCTGTGTCAGCGACATGGTGCATTTGAGGCAAATCCAGAAACGAAAGAGCTCGTACATCTCCAGTCTGGACGTCACTGGCGACAGTGGCAAAGTGAGTGGTATCGCCAGCATACGCATCCTGATGGCATTCGCTTTGAGATCCACGAGGCTCTGGATCGTCTGTACACGGAGGGCTACCGGGCAACTCGCGTGATTATTGCCCAGCGCTATCAGGAGCTGATCAGCAATTATCTGGAGCGGAATACCTCTTGGACGAAGGGCAGTGATCGGGCCGGTGGGCCACGGCTCTATGGTTTACCCGTTGAGTTTGGCCCTGACCCCACCCAAGCGCCCCAGTGGGAGGTGATTAACTTTGCCCTGGATAAAGAGCCTGGGCTACCCAATCAGTCTCCTTATTCGCGGTTCTTTGACTAGAGATTCTATGCGCGGGCATCATGTCTCGATTCGCACGGCGGATATTCATCGGGCGATCGCCTTTTACGAAATCTTAGGATTTGCCGTGACCGAGCGGTTTACCACCGGGTACACCCTAGCCTGCTGGATGCAGGGGGCGGCTGGTCGCCTTGAACTCATTCAAATTCCCCAGCCGCACCCAGCCCCAGATGCCTTTGCAGATGAGCACTATGTGGGGTACTATCATCTGTCCTTTGACCTCACGGACGAACTTAACGACCAAGATTCCCTGGAGGACTGGCTGAATCGTTTGCGCGATCGCCTGCAGCAGCGATCGCTACCCTTCACGGTGTTAATGCTGCCTCAGCACCAGCAAATTGGTTCAACCTGCTACCGCGTCACTTTTTTAGCGGATCCGGACGGCTTACCGATAGAATTTTTGCAGGGACTCGATTCTGCTGGGTCGGAGACTGTGAAAGCCAACCCGTCCGTCCATGTTTAAGCCGAAGCGACAGACCTGTCCGGTGCATTTATTCAGTCGGTATTCCTGAAGCAACCATGATTGAAGTTTGTCCTCGCTGCTCCAGCCGTTTAGGAAATCCGTTACGGTCTGGACGTCAGGTATGTCCCAGCTGTGGTTGGGCCAGTGAACCGCTGGCGGCCAAGCCGCCGCCGCCGCCTAAACAGCCCGCCGCAATCGTGGTTTTGCTCCAGACAGGCTGGCGTATTGTGCAGCGGGTAATCACCTACCTGGGACGATGGATTCAGGTACGGATTGGACAGTGGCAAGCAGCGCGTTCCGCGTCTCAGCCGAGCGGTAAACGCAGTCTGGTTGCAGGCCTGAATGAACGGCTAAGTAGTCTAGAGCAGGCGATCCCCACCGATGTTTCGGCAGAGTCCAGACCCTGGATGACTCCCGAGGAAGCTTTTTTTCACTTGGGTGGCAACCTGGATAACCCCGCCTCTGCGGTTCGATCTCCAGATGGTTCCATGGTCGTGACCCTGCGTCGGTTTACGCTGCTGAGTCGGGAGGTGGAATTTCGAGCCCTAGGACTTGAAGCTAATCTGTCCCGCCGCGATGCGAATAAACCCTGGCTGAGACGCTTGCCAGAGTAAGTCTGTTAGACCAGCTTCGTTACCTATAATCTGGGCTGGATCGGGTCTAATTCAGGTGCGATCGAGGGCTTCATCTTCCCAGGAAATTGGATCCTCAACTGGCTCAATATGGGTCGTTACATGGGTGTGCTCAAGCGCTGCCATAATTTTGTGCTCGATTTCTTCACAGAGGTCATGGCCTTGCTGCACCGTCCAGAGACCGGGCACAAGCACATGCAGCGAAACAAAATTGCGTGACCCAGCCACCCGAGTGCGCAGGGCATGGAACTGAATGCCTTGCTGACGATACCCGTCTAAGACCGTTTGAATGACCGCCAGCTCTTGGGAGGGGAGGGCAGAGTCCATTAATCCCTGGGCTGTTTCCGTGAGCAGGTGTAGGCTAACCCAACAGATATGGATGGCAACGCCAAGGGCCATGAGCGGGTCTAAAACTTGCCAGCCCGTAACTCGCACTAGAATGAGTCCAGTGACCACCCCGACGGAAGTCCAGACATCGGTGAGCAGGTGATGGGCATCGGCCCGGAGCGTGATTGACCGTAATCGACGACCGGCCCGCAGCAGAATCCAGGCGACGCCTCCGTTGACGAGGGCAGCAAGGCAAGATAAAAGTAGGCCCAGCTCAAGGCGGGCCAGGGGCTGGGGATGCATGAATCGATTGATAGCAGCCACGGCAATCCCCACCGCAGCGACCAAAATTAATAGTCCTTCCAGCGCACTGGAAAAATACTCTGCCTTGGAATGACCAAAGGCATGTGCGTAGTCCGGTGGACGAGCGGCAACGGTCAGCGCCCAAAATGCAAAAACGGCCGCCACCAAGTTGACCCCCGATTCGGCAGCATCTGAAAATAAGCCAATAGAATCTGTCAGTTTGTAAGAGGCAAACTTTAGCCCCATGGTGGCAATGGCTGCTGCAACGGACAGGGAAATATAAGCACGGGGGGAGCGGCTCATAAAGGTTGCTCACTCAGTGGGGAGATTGGGCCAATGCTGCGGAACATCACACCAATGCGCCATAACAAATGCGCCATAACAGGAGTCAACGCGAACGATCCAAATCAAATCTTGCCTGAATCCAGCAGCTGCGCTTGACAAACCCAGGGCTGACCCATCCCAGGCAGGACTTGGGCGGGGTCTGAGTCTGCTCAAAATAACTGCTATGTTGCAAGTGCTGAGCTGAAATTGATCCTATGGTACATTCTCTAACATTTGTGCTAGCGTCTCAGTCGCCAGCGCGACTTCAGCTTTTGCAGACGGTAGGCATCTGGCCCCAGGTGCAGCCCAGCTATTTTGATGAATCGAGTATTGTGTGCGATCGCCCTACGGCTTTGGTGGAGCAGTTGGCGTTAGGCAAAGCACGGGCAGTGGCCCAGAACTATCCGCAGCCTGCCCTCATTCTAGGCTGTGATTCGGTACTTTACCTGGGGGGCAAGATATACGGTAAGCCAGACAACCCGGCGGATGCGATCGCTCGGTGGCAAGAGATGCGAGGCCAGACAGGGCACCTGTATACGGGGCACGCCCTCATTGATCGGTACCGTGATCGTTCTGTGGTGCGCACCCAGGTGACGGCGGTGGATTTCGCCCCCCTCAGCGATCGCCAGATTGCCGCGTACGTCAGCACGGGCGAGCCCCTTGCCTGTGCGGGCTGCTTTGCCTTGGACGGCAAAGGCGGATTATTCGTGGATGCAATCCGGGGCTGTCACAGTAACGTCATTGGCTTGAGCTTGCCGCTTTTGCGGCAAATGCTCGCGGAACTCAGCTATGACGTGACCGACTTTTGGGCTGCGGCAACTAGCGCGTCACCTTAACCGTTGCCCCGAGGGCAACCAGTTCATACACTTCCTCGATGTGGTGCTCAAACATCCGCACACATCCATGGGATGCAGCAGAGCCAATACTATCCGTACTGTTCGTGCCATGGAAGCCGACCCAGTCCCGGCCATCTGTCCAAAACCCAATCCAGCGGCGCCCTAGCGGGTTATCCCAAGCCCCACCGGGAATCACTTCGCCCGTGAAGGGGTTCATCCATTCTGGATCTCGTCGCATGTTTTCAATCCTGAAGGTACCCGTTGGGGTTTCCCAGCCAGAGCGCCCTACCGCAACCGGATAGCGCTTGTGCACCTTCTCATTGCGGTAAAGGGTGAGGGTGCGGCTCGATAGATTCAGCTCTAGCCGCATGGGTTCAATGGCATCGGGCAGCAGGGCACTGGTCTTAACGCCTAACCCCGGGAGTTGGGTGGGGGGAGACAGCTCAAACGCAAAGGCGCTGTTCGGGTAGGCCCAAAGCGCGGCCGCTGCAAGAATGCCGAGGGGGTGGATGACCGAATGACGCATTTGATCAAAAATAAAGAATAAAAACAGAGACTTAAAGGATATTTAGGTCAAATTTTCGTCGATCTTAGCCCATGGCTTGAAAGATTGTCAGGGGGATGAGCCGAATCATGTCAGGGATATTCTATGCGCCGTTTTTAGGGAGTGCTGGCGCGACCTAGGGGATTCGCTCTCGCGTTAAACAGGCTGATATGACGGCTTCTACGGAGGCTGACAGGCTGGGCAGGTCGTACCCACCTTCTAGGCCAAACAAAATATATGGAGTGAGGCTCAAGCAGTGTTGGGTGAACTGACCATAGTCAGAGGGCTGGAGCTGCACTTCGGCCAAGGGGTCGTCTCGGTTGGCATCGAAGCCAGCACTCACCACCAGTAAATCAGGCTTAAATCCCCGCAAAAAAGGAAGAACCTGCGTCTGGAACTGATGTTCATACTCCAGCAGGGTACTCCCAGGCGGCAGCGGTATATTCAAGAGGGTCTGGTGCGGCCCGGTCTCGGTCACTTTGCCTGTCCCGGGATAGCAGGGATATTGATGGAGCGAACAGTAGGCAATCCGGGGATTGGGGGCTACGATCGCCTGGGTGCCATTGCCGTGGTGCACGTCCCAGTCCAGAATGGCGACCCGCTCAATCCCCGGCTGTTCTAGGGCATACAAAGCGGCGATCGCGGCATTGGCAAACACGCAAAACCCCATCCCCCGATCCGGCAGGGCATGGTGACCGGGGGGGCGGGCCAACACGAAGGCGGGCTGCCCAGTCTGCAACACTTGATCAACCCCATCGATCCAGGCATTCACGGCCAAACAGGCCACCGTGAAACTTTCCGCCGAAACGGGGGTGTCCTCATCCAATCGCCCGCCTCCCTGCTGGCAGAGCGCTGCCACGGCCTCAACATACTCAGGTCGATGCACCTGACGCAGCCACGCTAAAGGCGATCGCACCGCTAGGGGCGTTGGCGTTAGCCAAGTTAGCCGCTCCGCCGCAGTCATCTTGCGCAGGCGCGCCACAATTGCCGTGAGGCGCGGGGGGCACTCGGGATGAAACTGCCCCGTCAAATGCTCTAAAAACTGATCGCCATATACAACAGAAACCATCGATTTCGGCTGTCCTCCAAATTGCGCCGCACCCGCAAATTCTCCCTCAACCTGCGGGGCCATCCTCCCCACATCAGCCTCTACTCCCAAGATCACCTGGGAGGCCGCAGCCCATGGAGCTGACCGACTTCCCAGCGTAAAAATACTGTATAATGGATAACTGTTACGTGCGAAGACTGAGTAATCCTGAAGTAATTCAGTGCTCAATCTTTCTTTCGCAGCTTTCTTGCGAAAAATGCCCGATTTTAGGAGTTTTGTGCGCCTATGA
>CAZXWR010000168.1:0-8613 GCA_964644325.1 uncultured bacterium | reverse complement strand
ACTCGCGGGTTTCCTGGTTAATGGCAAGGCTTTCCAGCTTCAGAAAGCGGCCGATACCGTGGTTGCGGTGCACCACATAGTCCCCCGGCTCCAGCTTATTGGGATCCACCTGCTTGGAGGCCGCCCGCCGCCGCTTGCGGACGTAGCTCGGCGTGGCCAGGGTATGCTGGCCGAAAAATTCCCGATCCGTCACCACCACCATCCGGAAGGTGGGCAGGATAAATCCTTCTAGCTCTGCCAACCCTGAATATTTCAGCGCCACAGGTGTGTAGTGCCCCTGGAGCTTATCGATGGCCGGGTAGTCCTTGGGGTTGGGCACAAACTGGGCCGGACAGTCATGCTCTTGCAGCAGGGCCACCGAGCGAGAGGGCTGGGCCGAAATCAGCCAGGTCTGAAACTTGCGATCGCGTTCACTTCGCAGGGTTTCAGCGAGCTTGGCAAACTGGTGCGGAATCGCAGGCACCGGACGGCTCGCCAGATTCAGTCCCTCGTTCTCTAAGGCCAGCTCCGTGAGCCGCAACTGCGGAAACCTCTCGGCCAGGGCTAGTCCCACCTGGAAATCTTGATGGGTTTGGGGCAGGGGGCTCCCCGAGTCCGCCAGGTGCTGCCAATGTTCAGCGGCATGCTCCACCCAGCGATCGCTATGGGCCTGACACTGTTCCGGCTCATCCACCGCCACTAGCGTTGCGGCGGGCAGATAGTCCAATAGAGAAGCAGGCTGGTCAAACGCCAGCCCCAAAAAGCGACGGCAGCCCTCCAGGGTGCCCGTTGCCAGCTGCTCCTGTTCCTCTGGGGACAGCAAATCCTGGATCTGCGCCCGCGCCGTCTCAGACAGTGCCCCCACCACAATGGGCTGAAAGCTCGTTGGCGTCAGCATGAGCCGGGGAATACTATCCAGGGAGCGCTGGGAAGCCGGATCAAACTCCTTCAGCTTATCTAGCTCATCGCCAAACCATTCCAGGCGCACGGGCAGCTCCGCCGACACCGGAAACACATCAATGATATCCCCCCGGCGGCTCCACTGGCCCTCGGTTTCCACCAGAGACACCCGCTCGTAGCCCAGGTTGGTCAGCCGCAGACTCAGGGTCTGCAAATCATAGTCGGTGCCAGCCTCCAGGGTGACACAGTAGGGGTCAAAGGCCGCCACTGGCGGTAAATGGGGTTGCAGCGCCCGTTCCGTTGCCACTAACGCCACTGGCTCCGTCGCCGCCCGCAGCTCCGCCAGAACCTGGAGCTGGCCCCAGGTCATCTCGGCTTCCAGATCGAAGGCTTCGTAGGGGGAAGACTCTGAGGTGGGGTAAAACTGCACCGTCTGCCAGCCCATGCTCTCAAGCTGGGCCGCCCAGCGTCCCGCTTCTTCCAGGGTGGCCGTAATCACGCAGAGGGACTGTGCTTGCTGCTGGGCGATCGCTGAAGCCACCAGTCCTTTAGGCAGTCTGGGCAGACCACTCAAGCGCAGCGCCTGCTGCTGTTCTAGCTTCAGCAGCAGCTCCTCGGTGAGGCGCGATCGCCCTAGCGCCCGAACAATGGCAGAAAAAGTCATGATGATAGTGTGAGGGTGATCCCAATGGCCAACTCAGTGCAAAATATCGCCACGGCTCCAACCCCGCTCCGGCCCATTGAGCCCAGGGCGACCTGGCCCAGCGATATTCCCTCGCTATTTTAAAGAATTCTGTTCTCTCCCTGGCCCCATCCCTCAAAACGTAGTCACTTCATGTCCAAAATTCAGAACTTAAACCTTAAAACTTAAAACTTGAAACTTAAAACGTTCTACCTCTAGCCAAACAGCCAGCCAAAGAACCGCGACAAAATACCTCGCCGTTTGCGAGTCGCCAACTGCAGTTGCTGGAGTTCTACCTGTAGCGCCTGGTGTTCTGACCAGTCCACCTTAGATTCAGCGACCATCTGCCACTCCTGAAGATCGCGCTCCATTTGCACTAGAGTCTGACGCAGCTCCCTCATTTGTGCCGACTTTTGGGCCGCCTCTTGTTCCACGGCCTGATAGCGTGACAAATCTACTTTCTGGGCCATGAGGGCCGTATTTTCGGTGAGGGTTCGCTCCTGACGCTTCACTAGAGCCTTCAGCTCCATAATCTGTGCTGTTTTAGCAGCCACCTGCCCCTGTAGTTCGACATAACGGTCGGGGTGAATCGCAGACTCCGCACGGGCCTGCCAATCCTGCGCCTGAGATACCGTCGCCGCTAACTGGGCCTCCAACTCCGCAATCCGCGCTGACTGCTGCGCGATGGTCTGCTGTAGCGCCTGCACCTCTGATGGGTCAAAATCCTGGTTCTGGTCAGACTGAAGCTGACCGACTTGATCCCGGAGCTGTTCAATTTCTTGCTGTTGTTGAACCGCCCGCGACTGCCACTCGGCCACCTGTTCGGGGCTTGGAGCCGCTGCCCACTCTGCTTCTAAACTACGGAGCTGCTGCTCGCGCTGCTCAAGTTGACCCTCTAAATCTTGAATCCGCTGTAGTTGCTGGTCACACTGCTGTTGCAGCGCCGCATAAATTTCAGGGGCAACCTGAGCCGCCAACAACGCTCTCGCCTGATCGCGTTCCCCCTGGATCTGCTCCAGCTGCGCTTGTAAAACTTCACTGACCGCAGCAGCGGGATCGGTCCCACCAGACTCGGTTGCTGTCAACATCTCCGGGGCAGGAGATAAAGCTGATCGCAGCGATTGAATCTGAGCTTGCTGCTCAGGCGCAATGGTTTTGAGACGGTAGGCCTCCATCGGAATCGAGTTACAGAGCACCGGGGGATCCGTTTCTCCGGCTCTCGTCTCGTCAGAGTCTGTCGCCGCAGGCAGGCGATAGATAGCCCCGGCCTCCGTCACGTAGTAAACCTCAGAGTCTGTGGCATAGCAGCCCGCCTCCAGGTTCTGAGCTTCTTCAATGTAGACCGGAAAGGCCGAGAGGACGTCCTTAACCGCCTGACAGTCCGCCTGAGTTCCCCAAAAGATCCGGCCTAGACCAAACTCGTCCCATCGGGGAGAAGACAACGGGGGCAGGTTCGCTGCGGCGATCGCAGATTCCACTTGGGCATAGGTTTGTGCCCAGTCTGGGTATAAGTCGGCATCAGAATTCACATGATCGCCGCCTTCATCCACATCAAAGCCGATGGCGAAAGCGTACTGTTCAGACATGGAATGACTCCTATCCAACTCCTTAGCAAAAGCCTGGGAAAGCCACAAGCGGGTTCAGGCCAATTAAATTAGGTGACAATGCTGCTGACTTTCAGCCAGCGAGACTGGTCTTGAAGTCGTTAGCTTTGGCCGCAGGTAGACAACAGCGGCAAGCGAGGCGCGTACTCGCAGTTAAGAGACCTCACCGCCAAAGCATGCCACTGGTGATTCTAAAAGGAAGCGGTCTACTTCTGAACCTTAAACTTGATTTCTTAATGTAGCGCGAAAGGTTAGCCAAAAATCTAGTGCGAGACCCAGACGTTGACCCTCACGCGTCTGAACCGTCGAAAGACACCAGGGTCAGAATAGCCGATACTTCAGCACGGTTTCATCGACACGGTTTCATCGACACGGTCTCATCCAAAAATGATTAGCACCAATAAGGGCGACCCCGACCAAACACGCCAACCACCATCCCCATCAAATGAATTTGAGTCACGTCACTGAGCCCCAGTCCGCCCAGGGGCAAGAACGTTGCCAGCCACATACTTAGCCCTAAACATGGCACCAAAGCCCAAAGGATGGCGGGATAAATTCGCACGACCATCTTGAGCTGCTCTAGAAATAAAACGCCAAGCCCACCGACCGCCAAACCCCCACCAAAAAACAAGAAAATAGCGCCCGTGGGCGTTACCAGCAGCTCAAATAGGCTGACTGAACCACTGCTACGCAGCAGGAAACTGAGGATAAAGTCCAGGGCCTTAACGACGACAACTGCCAAAATAGCCGCGAGAAACAGCGATCGCCATGGCAGTTGTTTCAGTGCGTTCACGGGGATAGGGTCTCCTGAATCGCAGCCCGAAAAGCAGCGTTTTGTCGAGGGAAAACGGTAGGATCAGTTGCAGATCTCCTGTGAGGACTGTACCGCAAACATGACGAATCACGCTACTGGCAGCCGTTCTACTGATAGCCCTTGCCCCAGTGAGTGGGGAACCCCCTTACAGCCTAAAGCCAAGCGCATGCTGTTACTCGGCTCTGGGGAGTTGGGGCGCGAGGTGGTGATTGAGGCGATGCGCCTGGGGATTGAGGTGATCGCCGTGGATGCCTACGATCAGGCACCCGCGATGCAAATTGCCCATCGCGCCCACGTGATTTCGATGCTTGAGGGTCAGCAGCTGCGGGCCTTGGTGGAGGCTGAAAAACCAGATTTCATCGTGCCAGAGGTGGAGGCGATCGCCACCGAGACGCTCCGCGACCTGGAAGCAGAGGGCTGGAACGTGATCCCAACGGCACGGGCCACCCAGCTCACCATGAATCGGGAGGGCATCCGGCGCTTGGCCGCCGAAGACCTGGGGTTAAAGACCTCACCCTACCGTTTTGCAGGCACCGAAGCCGAATATCAAGCCGCGATCGCGGCGATCGGTCTGCCCTGCGTGGTGAAACCGATCATGAGTTCATCGGGAAAAGGACAGAGCACCCTCCGCACCCCTGACCAAATTGATGCCGCTTGGCACTATGCCCAGTCCGGCGGGCGCGTGCAGGAGCAGCGGGTGATCATCGAAGGATTTGTCCCCTTTGAGACTGAAATTACGCTGCTGACGGTACGCGCGGTGGACGGCACCCACTTCTGCCCACCCATCGGGCATATTCAGGTGGACGGCGATTACCGCGAGTCGTGGCAGCCCTGTGCCCTCCCCGAAACCACCCTGCAAACCTGTCAGGCGATCGCCGCACAAATCACCACCGCCCTCGGGGGCTGGGGCATTTTTGGTGTTGAGCTATTCATTCAGGGAGATCCCCAGGGGGAGCAAACCGTCTATTTCAGCGAAGTCAGCCCGCGCCCCCACGACACGGGCATGGTGACGATGGTCAGCCAGTTTCTGTCTGAGTTTGAACTGCATGTCCGGGCGATTTTGGGGTTGCCCATTGGCACCATCGACCTAGTGCAGCCCGGTGCATCGGCGGTGATCTTGGCGACCGCAGCGGGTACCCAGCCCCATTACCGGGGGATGGATAAAGCCCTGCAAGTCCCCACCAGTAAGCTCCGTCTGTTTGGGAAGCCCACAGGCCGCAAAAATCGGCGCATGGGGGTCGCCTTGGCCTTAGGTGACTCTGTGGCGCAAGCCCGAAGTCGCGCCCAAGACTGTGCCCGTCAAGTTAGCTTCACGGTGACCCCCGCCATGTAACGGTGATCCACGTGTAGCGGTGACCCCGGCGTTCCTGGCGATCGCGATCTTTCAACCCATTGCAGCACAAGGCCAACCAGCGCACCCCCCTCGACTCATCTGAAACAGACTCTACTGCTGTATGGCTTGCTGCCAGATTTTCAGGGCCTCTACATGATTCTCCATGCGAATGCAGCGCGATAGAAGCTCTAGATCAATCCCTGGTACCACCTCGCTCTGGTCAATTTTTTCATAGAGCTGCGGCTCAGCTTCCCCCCGCAGATGATAGATCCCTAGCACTCCATCTTCCCAAAACCAGACCTCTGGAATTTTCAGCCGCTGGTATGCGTCCAACTTACGGATGCCACCGCTAGAAAAGACCACTTCAACCGCTAAATCAGGACGCAATCGCCCCGGCGTTAGGCGATAGGATTCGTCTGCCTCTCGTTTCACCTGGCCCGTTTCACTTTCCAAGGTCATAGAACCGGTCGGCGTAAAATCAAACCCAGCCCTCAAAAAGTAAAGCTCTAGCAAAGCCGCAATTCGTTTTTTCACCGTTTCGTGGGCTTCACCAGGCATCTGGACAATCTCTAACACACCATCCAAAAACGACAGCCGATACCCTGGTCGATCCAATAGCTGCTCAACCGCTTTGAACTCGCGCCAAGTCAACCCCTCGAACAAAAGTGGAGTGGCCTGCTGCGGTGTACCTAAAGTTGCGATCGCCATGGGCATTCCTTGACCAAGACAACGGGAGCGCCGTTTGAACCCTACCTGAGATCATAGGCGATCGCAATGCCCAGCTGGCGAGGCTCCTCCGGAGAGCTGCCCAAAGCACTCAATTTGTCCCCCCTTCAGCGCCATCGATCTAGCTTTCGCAAGAGTCGTTCGTGCTGCTCTCGGTAGCAAGACTCGTCCGGATAGCGCGCAACCGCTTTCTGAGCCAGCGCTAGGGCATCATCCACCTGATCCAAACGATTCAAAACTTCTACCCCGAAATAATAGGTGCGCCGAGTGGCGTTGGGATCCTGTCGCGGACTCTTGAGCACCTGCTGAAACAAATCCAGAGCTTCTGGGTAGCGACCTAAGCGATACAACGCATAGCCTTGATCGGCGAGGACATGGGGGCTGCCAGGAACGTACCGCAAATATTGCCCCAAGGTGATGTAGGCTTCCTCAAAGCGCTCTAGCTCTAAGAGCGTATCACCCCGTTCATGGGCAATATCGGGATGGTTAGGGCGGAGTGTATGGGCTTGATCGTAGCTAACCAAGGCCTCCTTGTAGCGCTCCAGCTTAGCTAGGGTCAAACCGCGCTCATGCCAAAACCGGAAGTCGTTGGGGAAATGCTCTAGGGCCTGATCGTAAACTTTTAACGCCTCTTTGTAGCGCTTAGCCTTTTCCAGTTCCTTGCCATAGCCGAGCCACTGGAGGGGCTGCGTAAAATTCAGCGGGTTCTGGGGTTGGGTCGAGGGCACCCCAGACACAGACGGACGACCAGCGCCTGCAACCGGACGACGAGACTTCTGCCAGCTGGCGATCGCACCACACAATAGAATTAAAACCCCACCCCCTACAAGCAAGGGGCCGTAGCTGCTAGGCTCTGGGGCAGGATCAGGTTGACGATCAAGGAGGAGGGTAGTGGTATTCGAAGTGGTATTCGACATAGCGACAGCAGCAAACAACCGAGCATTCAAGGGCGGACTTAATCCCAGACAGAAGGAATCATCGCAAACCTAGCATAGCGTTGCCCGCCCTCGCCTCCGTAGATCTAACGGTAAAGACAGTCAAGATCTAACCATAAGTTTCGCCCTACTCAGACTCTATCGCTTGGCTTTTTTACGCTCTTGCTGCTTAGCCTTTTGTTTTTCGCGCTTGGCGGCCTCTTTTGCCGCTTTTTCTGCTTTTAGGCGGTCAAACTCAGCCTGTTGCTTTTCTTCAGCGATCTTGTCCAGATAGTACTGGTAATCACCCCGGAACACCCGCAGTTCGCCATCATGGATCTCCACAATCTTATTGGCGACCTGGGAAATAAAGAAACGATCGTGGGAGATAATCACCGCCGTTCCGTCATAGTTCTGAAGCGCTTCCTCCAGCATTTCCTTGGCTGGAATATCTAGGTGGTTGGTGGGCTCATCCAAAATCAGCACATTCACAGGGGTCAGCAGCATTTTGGCTAGGGCCAGTCGCGCTTTCTCACCCCCGCTCAGGGCCGCAACCGTCTTAAAGACCGTTTCACCGCTGAACAAAAAGCGCCCAAGGAGCGTGCGTACTTCTTCATTCGTCCAGGTGGGGACTTCGTCATGGATGGTTTCCACAACGGTCTTACTTAGATCCAGGGCTTCTGCCTGGTTTTGCTCAAAATAGCCGGGAATAACGTTGTGCGTCCCGAATTCAATGGTGCCTTCATCTTGCGGCTCAATCCCGACCAGCATGTGTAGGAGGGTCGATTTTCCCGCACCGTTCGGCCCCAAAATGGCAATGCGATCGCCCCGTTCTACCAGGAGCTCTGCCCCCAGAAACAAAATTTTGTCCCCGTAGGACTTCACTAGGTCTTGGATCATGATCACCTCACGACCACTGCGCGGCGCATCTGGGAAGCGAAAGCGCAGGGTTCGCACCCCCGCGACGGGTGCCTCAATCCGCTCCATCTTATCGAGCTGTTTCTCGCGGCTTTTGGCCTGGGTACTGCGGGTGGCGCTAGCGCGGAAGCGATCCACAAAGGTCTGCTGTTTTTCAATTTCCTTTTGCTGGCGCTCGTAGGTGCTGAGCTGCGCCAGCTGCATCTCGGCTTTCTGCTGCAGGTAGGCGGAATAATTCCCCAAGTAGGTAGTCGATACGCCCCGCTCCGTTTCCACAATCTGGGTACAGAGTCGATCTAAAAAGGCGCGGTCATGGGAGACAATCACCATCGGCGTATTGAGACCCTTAAGGTAGGTTTCCAGCCACTCAATGGTTTCTAGGTCCAGATGGTTAGTCGGCTCGTCCAGCAGCAATAGATCTGGCGCTTGCAGCAAAATTTTACCCAAGCTCATCCGCATCTGCCAGCCACCGCTGAAGGCACTCACCAGGCGATCGCCATCCTCCGCCGTAAAGCCCATCTCCGGCAAAATCTTCTCAATGCAGGCTTCTAGACCATAGCCATCCAGCCCCTCAAACTGACGCTGGAGCTTGTCCATCTTATGAATCAGCACATCCAGGGCTTCAGGATCGGCGGTTTCCATTTGACGATGAATCTCCGCCAAGCGATGCTGGATCTCATTGGCCTCAGTAAACACCGTCCAAAATTCTTCCCGCACGGTGCGGCTCGGATCCACTTCAAATT